>DATLTW010000001.1:0-38879 GCA_035533495.1 Acidimicrobiales bacterium
GCTCATCGCGGGCGAGATGGAGTCGGGCTTTTCGATGACCGAACCCGAGCACGCCGGCTCTGACCCGCGCTCGATCACCACCGAGGCCGTGCGCGAGGGCGACTACTGGGTGATCAACGGGCACAAGTGGTTCACCTCGAACGGCATCAACGCCAATTTCTTCATCGTGATGTGTCGGGCCAACGATGCGTCGGGCGAGCTCGGGACTCCCGGACGCATGACCCAGATCATCGTGCCCAGCGACACCGCCGGAGTGAACATCGTGCGCAACATCGGTATCTTTGGCCACGCCACCTCGGACCACTGCGAGATCCGTTACGAGAACGTGCGCGTGCCTATCGAGAACACGCTGGGCCTCGTCGGCCAAGGCCACGACGCCGCGCAGGACCGACTGGGCGCGGGGCGGGTCTATCACTGCATGAACTCGGTGGGCCAGATGTGGCGCGCCTTTGACCTGATGGTCGAGCGCGCCCTGGTGCGCGAGGTCCACGGCGGGCTCCTCAAGGATAAGCAGTTCATCCAAGGGTTCATCGCCGAGAGCTACATGGACGTGCAGAGCGCGCGGCTCATGACCATCAACGCCGCGGAGAAGGTCGCGCACAACGACCCTGACGCGCGCACCGCGATCTCGGCGATCAAGGTCTTTGTGCCGGCGGCGTACCACCGCGTGGTCGACCGCGCGATCCAGGTCTGGGGCGGCGCCGGGGTGAGTAACGACCTGCCGCTGGGCCAGATGTACTTAACGGCGCGGGTGCTGCGACTGGCCGACGGACCCGACGAGGTGCACAAGATCCTAATGGCCAAGAACATCCTGCACCGCTACGAAGAGGGCACCGGCTGGAACTTCGGCACGTAACACCGCGCCGCGGCCTGGGCCTAGTTGCCGGTGACTCCCGGCGAAATGAGTCTCGTGGTTGTGCTGGCCCGTTTCGTGCAGACCGTGATCGGAAGATTCAGGTACGTGGGACGCACGAAGGTGCCCAGCGTCACGACCACGCCCCGGCCCTTTCGCGCGCCGCACCTCGAGGGCGCGATGTTGCCCGTGTCCACGACGCCAAAGGCGACACTCACTGATTGGCCCTCGGCCAGGGTGTGCAGCGCGGGCATCTCGCCCATCGACTCATTGCGAGCGGGCGGGCCGAGCGGGCGGTGCGAAGAGCCGATGACCGGCTGGATCGTCGGCACGCCAAAGAGGGTGCACGCGGTGACACGCAGGTTGACGTGGGGGCCAGTGTTCGTAAAGACGATCGCGTAGTAGTTGGTGCCCGCCGTGCCTTGGGCGGCGCCGCGCGAGACCGTGATCTGAGTGCTGACACATGATTTCGCCCTGGTCGTCGCGGCGGCGCTCAATCCGCCGACACCGAGCAGTCCACCGGTGAGCAGCGCGCCCACCAATGCCAACGACGTCACGGTCGATCTCACTTTGTTCATTTGAACATCCTTTTGCTCGTCTTGAACGGTTATGTCCTCTAGGGGCCAAAACTTACCGACCTCGGCCCGCGCCATTAGGGCTTGACCTCAACGTCGGCCCACAGCACCAGGGCGTCTTCTTTCGTGCGCTCGTAGTAGTTCTTTCTCACCCCCACCGGGGCGAAACCGAAGCGGGTGTAGAGCGCCTGGGCGCGCGTGTTCGTCACGGCGACCTCGAGGGTGGCGCGAAGGACCCCGCGCTCTTTCGCCACGCCCCACGCCTCATCCATCAACGAGGTCGCCACGCCCTTGCCTTCGTGGCCGGGCAGCGTACCGATCGTGTTGACGTGCAGCTCGTCGAGCACGTACATCACCCCCAAGTAGCCAATGATCTTCTTCCCCTCGATCGCCACGGTGTAACGACGGGTCTCGGTGTTGGTGATCTCGTCGAGCAACATCGCGCGCGTCCAGGGCTCGGGGAACTGCTCCACTTCGATCGCCAGCAGTTCGGGCACGTCGCGGCGCTCAGCCACTCGAATGCGCCAGGTCTGACTCACGCCAAACCCTGACGCGTTGCGAAGTTGGCCACCGCGTCGGCCTCGCGCAAGTAGAGCGGCGCGATTGTTGCTTCGGGCTCTTTCTGCGCCCCGAGACGCAGCGCCGCGGCGGGCGCGGGGACTCGTTGTTCAAAGATCGAACCGTGGGGCACAGCGTCAAACGCCTCGGCGTAGCGCGCGACGCCGTCGCCGGTGAAGGTGACGACCTGGCCGGGCGTACGCCACTGGCTGGCGACGCCGTCGGGCCGCGCCACCCTTGGCGCATCGAGCGCGAGCACGTTCGCGCCCAGCGCGAAGGTCTGAGCGAAGACCTCGCCGCGACGCGCGTCAACGACGCAGACCAGCGTGCCGCGCACGTCCGCCTCGAAGGCGCCCCGGGCCAGGACTTCGAGCGAGGTCACCCCCACGAGTTCCGCGCCCGCCCCCAGGGCGAAGCCCAGGGCGGTGGCGATGCCCACGCGTAAGCCCGTGTAGAGACCGGGCCCGCGGTCCACCACGACCCGATCGATCGACTTAGCGCTCAGCCCGACCTTATATAAGAGGTCACGGATGCCCGGCGTCAAGGTCTCGGTGTGGTGACGCTCGCCCTCTAGCACGAGCGCGAACTCGACCCCCGATGACGTGCCCACCCCGATCGCGCAGGCCGGCGTTGCGGTCTCGATGGAAACGATGTTCATCGGCTCGCCCACGCATCGAGGGTCACGGTACGGTCACTGGTCAGAGCGCCGCTCACCTCTAAAGTGCGCCCGTCGTCCTCGTCGAGAAGGAAGTCCACGTTCATGACGTCTCGGCCAAAGACCGACGACGCCATCTCGCCCCACTCCACGAGCGCCACCGCGGACTCTTCGACCAATTCACCCAGCGCCAACTCCCTCACTTCTTCGAGACTCTCCACGCGATAGACATCGGCGTGGTGCAAGGTCGAGATGCCCGCTTCGTTCACGCACTGGTGTTGACGCACCATCGTGAAGGTCGGGCTCGTCACGCGCTCACGTACCCCGAGGCCCCGCGCGACCCCTTGGGCGAAGGTGGTCTTGCCGTTGCCCAGTCGGCCCGTGAGCAACACCACGTCACCGGCGCGTAACACGCCGGCGAACTCCTCGCCCGCGATCTGGGTGTCCTCGGCCGTGGCGCAGTAGCGCCGCCAACTCACGGCGCCTCCAACAGCTGGCGCAACACGCTCAAGTCTTGACGCATCACCTGGACCACGCCCGAACCCCCGCGCAACGCCGCGGCCGGGTGATAAGTCGCGACGCCGGGCACGCCATCTAGGTGCACCACGCGTCCGTGCACCGCGCCCATGGGCGAGTCAAAGCCAAAGACCGCCCGGCTCGCCGTGTTGCCCAGGGTCAGTAATGCCCGTGGCGTGACGAGGGCCAGTTGCTCGTCCAACCACGGCCGGCAGGTCTTGATCTCGAGGAACGTCGGCGTGCGATTCTGGGGCGGGCGACACTTCACGACGTTGGTGACGAAACATTGACTCCTCGTCAGGCCGAGCTCCTCGAGCAAAAGACGAAAGAGCAACTGACCGCTGCGCCCGATGAAGGGCTCGCCGCCCTCGTCTTCGCTGCGCCCGGGCGCTTCGCCGATCACCATGAGCGCAGGGGTGTTCGGACCCGAGCCGATGACGACGCGCTGGCGCGTGAGGGAGAGTTGACATCGCGTGCACGTCGCGAGTTCGTTCAGGTCCGACACGACTTAGTCCACGAGGACTCGGGGCACGCGCGCGCCGATGCCACAGAGGATCTCCCAGGTGATGGTGGAGGCCTTCTCGGCCCACTCCTCGGCCGTGATGAACTCCGAGCCCTGGCCCCCGAGTAAGACGACGTCGTCGCCCGGGGCCACGTGATCGTCCCCGACGTCAACGAGCAACTGATCCATCGTGACGTTGCCGGCGAGCCGGTAGCGCTTCTCGTGAATGAGCACGTCGGCCCCGCCCTCGAAGAGCCGCCGGGGGTACCCGTCGGCGTACCCAAAGGGGACCGTCGCGATGGTCGTGTCGCGCTCGAGCGCGCGACTTCGCCCGTAGCTCGGCCGCTCACCGGCGAGGACCCGTCGCACCGCGACCACCTGCGCGCGCAGCGCCAGGGCGGGCGTAAGCGTGAGGTCGTGGTCGTTGAGGGCCCCGGCGAGCCACGACTCGGGCAGATAACCGTAGAGCGCCAGACCGACGCGCACCATTGAAAAGCGCGCCTCGGGGTAGCCCAGCGCGCCCGCGCTGTTGGCCGCGTGACGCACCCGGGGCGCCACGCCACGCTCGCCCAGCGCCGCCACGACTTCATTGAAGAGCCTGAGCTGACCTCGGGTAAAGTCCCGGTCGTCCGCACTCGAACCGTCGGCCACGCTGAAGTGGGTGTAGATGCCCTCGAGGTCAATGGCCTTAGAGGCGAGCAGGAGATCCACGACGTCACCGACCTGCTCGGGCGCGACGCCCATGCGCCGCATGCCGGTGTCGACTTTTACGTGCACGCGGTGCCGGCCGCCCAACTTTTCGGCCGAGGCGGCGGCGGCCTTGGCGCCCTCGAGTGAACCGATGGTCAGCGTCAAGGAGTGCTCCAGGGCGTCGGGCACGCTCGAGGCGGGTACTTCGGCCAACAGCAGGACCGGGGCCGACACGCCCGCTTCGCGAAGTTCGATGCCCTCGTCCACGAGCGCCACGGCCAACGAGTCGGCCCCGCCCTCGAGCGCGGCTCGCGCGGCCAGGGGGGCGCCGTGTCCGTAGGCGTTGGCCTTTACCACCGCGCAGAGCAGCGCATCGCCCATGATGGTTTTTAACGCGCGAACATTGTGCGCGATGGCCGACGCGGAGATCTCCGCCCAGGCCGGACGGCGCACGCCCTCAACCGGCACTGGTGGCTTCCGGGGACGAACCCACCACGAAGGCGACGGCCGCCGCGCGCGTATGGGTCATCGAGAGGTGCAACGTGGCCACGCCGGCCACGCGCGCGAGTTCACTGGCGGCCCCGTGCAACACCACGTGCGGCGCGCCGGCTTCGTCGGCGGCGACTTCGATGCTACGCCAGGGCGCCGCGCCCACCCCCACGCCAAAGGTCTTGAGGACCGCTTCCTTCGCGGCGAAGCGCGCGGCCAGACGTTCGGGGCGCTCGCGCGAGTCGGATCGTTCGCCTTCGGTGAAGAGGCGTTGGACGATTCGAGGATGGCGCTCGAGCGCCAACGTGAAACGCGCCACGTCCACCAGGTCCACGCCCACGCCGCGCGTCGTCATTACTCCACCGTCACGGTCTTGGCCAGATTGCGCGGACGGTCAATGTTTCGACCGAGACCGTGGGCCATGAAGTACGCGAAGAGTTGCAGCGGAATGATGTCCACCATGGGTGAGAACATCGGCTCGGTGCCCGGCACTCGCAACACGTAGTCCGCGATCGCGTCAATCGACTCATCGTCGTCGGTGGCCACCACCACCACGGTGGCGCCACGAGCCTTCACTTCAGCCAGGTTGGACAACATCTTTTCGTGCAGTGCGGGATCGGTCACCACGGCGACGACCACCACACCCGGTTCGATCAGCGCGAGCGGTCCGTGCTTTAACTCACCCGCCGGGTAGCCCTCAGCGTGGAGGTAACTGAGTTCCTTTAATTTCAAGGCACCCTCGAGGGCCGTCGGGAAACCCACGTGTCGGCCCAGAAAGAAGAAGTCGCGGACGCCAATGAGCTGCTTGGCCACGTCCTTCACGTTTTCGCGGCGCTCGAGGGCGATTCCCACCTGCGCGGCGACGGCGTTGAGTCCAAGGAAGAGAGCGTCGACGTCAATCGGGGGGAGCGTGTCGCGCAGTTGAGCGAGTCGCAGTGCCAAAAGCTCGAGCGCCGCGATTTGGGCGACAAAGACTTTCGTGGAGGCCACGGAGACTTCCAGACCCGCGCGGGTGTAGATAACGGCGTCCGACTCTCGAGCGAGTGAAGAGTCAACGATGTTGGTAACGGCGACCACTCTCGCGCCGCGGCGCTTGGCTTCCCGGATGGCCTGGATCGTGTCGATCGTTTCGCCACTCTGGGAGATGCCAATGACGAGCGTGCCAATCTCCACGATGGGATCGCGGTAGCGATACTCGCTGGCGATATCGACTTCGACACTCAGTCGCGCCCAGCGTTCGATGGCGTACTTGGCGACCTGACCGGCGTGGTGCGACGTGCCGGTCGCCACGATGACGACGCGCTTGACGCCCCGAAGTTCTTCGTCAGAGATTCGCAGTTCGTCAAAGGTGATCGTGCCGTCCTTGTGACGCCGATCCAACAAGGTCGCACGAATAGCGTTGGGCTGCTCGTTGATCTCCTTGGTCATGAAGTCTTCGTGGCCGCCCTTTTCGGCAGTTTCTAAGTCCCAGTCAATGGCGAGGGGGCGAAGGTGCACCGGCACACCGTCGAGGTCGATGGCCCGAAATCCCTCGGGCGCTAGTCGAACAATCTCGTCGTCGTTGACCGCGTAAAAGGCCGTGGCTCGATCGAGAATGGCGGGAATGTCACTCGCCAGATACGTCACGCCCGGCGCCGTGCCGACAATGAGTGGTGATATCCGACGCGCGGCGACAATGACGTCGGGCTCGGTCGCGTCCATGGCCGCCACCGCGAAAGCCCCGCGAACGACGAGCAGACTTCGTCGCACCGCTTCAATGAGTTCGAAGCCATTCGCGCGCGACTCTTCGACCAGGTGCGCCAACACCTCAGAGTCCGTGTGCGAGCTAAAGACGTGTCCGCGCGACTCGAGCTGCTCTTGGAGTTCGGAGTGATTCTCGATGATGCCGTTATGGATGATGGCGACCCGGCCCGAGCAGTCGAGGTGGGGGTGGGCGTTCATGGTGACGGGCGCGCCGTGGGTGGCCCAACGGGTGTGGCCGATGCCCGACGCGAAGCCCTCGGGCGCGCTCTCGCACTCTTTGCGCAGGGCCTTGACCGATTCGGTGCCCTCGGCCGCGCGGGCCCGCCACGTCTCGCCGGGGCGCACGAGCGCAACGCCCGCCGAGTCGTAGCCGCGGTACTCCAGGCGCGCCAAGCCCTCGAGCAGGGTGGCCAGCGTGTCGGAGGATCCAACGACCCCGATGATGCCGCACATGAGACCCAGCCTACTCGGGCCGATTTATGGACTTTCGGGTCGCGTTACGTTGCGTAGAGCGACTTCAAACGTTCGCTGAAGGCTTCGACGAACTCCGCGTTGAGCGCTTCAATCATTATTCGCACCACCGGTTCGGTGCCCGAGGGACGCACCAGTAGACGCACGTCGGCTCGATCGACGCCGTAGAACGCTAAGAGTTCGTTGAAGAGTTCTTGGACCACGTCGTCACTGAAGTGTTCGAGCGACACGCTAAAGAGCTCTTGGGGCACGCGGCGCCACGCGGCGCCCGCGAGCTCGGCCAGCGGACCTCGTCGAACGATCATCTCGCCTAACAGCAGTCCGGTGAGCAGTCCGTCGCCGGTCGGCGCGAGGTCGCGAAAGATGACGTGGCCCGACTGCTCGGCGCCCAAGATCCAGGACTTCGCTTCGAGGGCCAACAAGACGTTGCGGTCCCCCACGTCGGTCTCTTCAATCTCGACGCCCGCCTCGTCGAGCGCGCGAAAGAGTCCGAGGTTGCTCATTGACGTGACGACCACGCCGCCGCCGAGTGTCCCGCGGGCCGCTCGATCGAGCGCGAAGAGCACCATCAGGTCATCACCGTCTCGCACCGTGCCCTCGGCATCAACGGCGACAAGGCGATCCGCGTCACCGTCCAAGGCGAGCCCTAAGTCCGCGCCCGACGCTCGAACCTCGGCGATGAGACTCGCCACGTCGGTCGATCCCGAACCCTCGTTGATATTGCGCCCGTCGGGCTGGTCGTGGATCGTACGCACGCGCGCCCCGGTGGACGTGAAGAGTTCGGGCGCCACGTGCGACGCCGCCCCGTTGGCGCAGTCCAGCACGAGCGAGAGCGTGGAGAGGTCCGTCGGCGCGAGCCCGCGCAGGTGTTCGAGGTACTCGCGTTCGGCCGACTCGTCGATGTCGACCTCGTCAAAGTGCGAGTGCGGCGCGCCTTGGGCGACGTTGAGCGCACTCTCGACGGCCGCTTCGGTGGCGTGATCGAGCTTGGCCCCGCCCACGCCGAGCACTTTGAGCCCGTTGTCGTAGTAGGGGTTGTGCGAGGCCGACACGACGACGCCGACGCCCCGACGCCGTTGGGCGATGACCGCGACACCCGGCGTCGTGAAGTAGCCGAGATTCACCCCCGTCGCTCCCCCGTCTCGCAGTCCGGCCAGTACCGCGGCGGCGAGCGTGGGTGAACTCTCTCTCGTGTCGTAGCCGACGTACACCGGAACCGAAAAGACCGACGCCACCGCGCGGCCGAGTCGATAGGCCAGGTCGAGAGTGATCTCGTCGCTGGCGCGTCCTCGAATGCCGTCCGTGCCAAATCGCACGGCCACGATCACTACCGCTTTGAGTACTGAGGGGCCTTGCGCGCCTTTTTGAGACCGTACTTCTTGGACTCTTTCTTGCGCGAGTCGCGCGTGAGCAGTCC
Organism: Acidimicrobiales bacterium; assembly: GCA_035533495.1. Taxonomy (GTDB): domain Bacteria; phylum Actinomycetota; class Acidimicrobiia; order Acidimicrobiales; family RAAP-2; genus RAAP-2. The sequence goes on from DATLTW010000001.1 coordinate 8,470, forward strand.
CGCCTTCTTCAGCGCCGGGCGCACGCCCTCGTCGATCTCGAGCAGCGAGCGAGAGATGCCCAGGCGCAGCGCGCCGGCCTGACCGGCGACGCCGCCGCCCTCAATGGTGGCGTCGATGTCGTAGGTCTGTTGAGCGTCGATGAGACGCAGCGGCTCCATCACCATCTGACGGTGCGTCGCGGAGGTGAAGTAGTTGTCAAAGGCGCGCGCGTTGATCGTGATCGTGCCGGTGCCGGGACGAAGGCGTACCCGCGCGACGGCCTCTTTGCGCCGGCCGGTCGTCTGAGTGAGGGGAACGGTCACGAATCTCCTTAACCGCGGCGAATGGCCGAGGTGTCGTACGCCTGGGGCGCTTGGGCGGCGTGGGGGTGCTCGGCGCCCTTGTAGACGAAGAGCTTGTCCATCTGCGCGCGACCGAGTCGATTCTTGGGCACCATGCCGCGCACCGCGTCCCCGACGAGCTTCTCGGGGTCGGTGTCCATGAGGGACTGCCACGAGGTGGAGCGCAGTCCGCCCGGGTAGCCCGAGTGACGGCGGTGGAAGTTCTGGGCCAGCTTGTTGGCGGTCACCACGACCTTGTCGGCGTTCACGATGATGACGTAGTCGCCGGTGTCGACGTGGGGAGCGAAGTAGGTCCGGTGCTTGCCACGCAGGAGCGAGGCGGCGACGGTGGCGACACGGCCGAGCACGAGGCCCTCGGCGTCGATGACGACCCAGTCGCGGGTCAACTCGCTCAATTTTGGTGAAAACGTGCGCACAAAACTTTCCTAAAAGCTCACATGTCGGACCCAAATTTGGATCCAGGGAACTCCCTATTCTAGGAAAAATGGGCCCCGCAAGCAAATCGGAGGGGGCTATTGGTATTTGGCGAACCACCGCGGAGATCGCGCGTTCGCGCCAATCGTGCTTCGCGCGAGCCAGGAGTTACCAGATCGTCACCCGGCTAGCGGGATCGAGCCAGAGTGCATCGCTCGGGCCGACGTCAAAGGCGTCGTAGAACTCGTCGATGTTGCGCACAATCTGATTGCACCGAAACTCCGGCGGCGAGTGGGGGTCGGTGGCGATGCGTCGTTCGACCTCGGCGACGCGGGCCTGATGCTGCCAGGCCAACGCCCACGCGAGGAAGAACCGCTGGGCGCCGCTCAGTCCGTCGATGACTGGCGGCGTTGAACCCCCTAGGGAGATGAGGTAGGCCCTCCACGCGATGCCCAGGCCACCCAGGTCGCCAATGTTCTCACCGATGGTCAGCGCGCCGTTCACTCGTAACTCAGGTGATTGGCTCGGCGCGAGCGCGTTGTACTGATCGATGAGCGAACGGGTGCGTTCCTCGAAGGCGGCGCGGTCCGAGGGCGTCCACCAGTCGCGCAGGCGCCCGGTACCGTCGACCTTCGAACCCTGATCGTCGAAGCCGTGACCGATCTCGTGTCCGATCACCGCCCCGATCGCGCCAAAGTTCGCGGCGTCGTCGCGCTCGGCGTCGAAGAACGGCGGCTGAAGGATGGCCGCGGGAAAGACGATCTCATTGAATCCCGCGTTGTAGTACGCGTTGACGGTCTGGGGCGTCATCCTCCACTCGTCACGATCGATCGGCTGAGCGACCTTGGCCAGTTGCCGGTTGAACTCAAACTCATTCGCCGAACGCACATTGGCGATGAGGTCGGCGGGATCGATCTCGAGGGCCGAGTAGTCGCGCCACTTGACCGGGTAGCCAATCTTGGTTGTGAAGAGCTTCAGCTTCTCGATGGCCTGTTGGCGCGTCTCTTCGCTCATCCACTCGAGTGTCGTGATGCTCTGTCGATACGCTTCGGTGAGGTGTTCGACGAGCTCGTCCATGCGGGCCTTCGAGGTGGGCGGGAAGTGTCGCTCGACGTAGACACGCCCCACCGCTTCGCCCAAGGCGCCTTGGGCCAGTGTGACCGCGCGCTTCCATCGATCGCGCTGCTCGGTCACGCCGGTCAGCGTGCGTCCATAGAAATCGAAGTGCGCCTCGACAAAGTCTGACGATAGATACGGCGCGTCGCCCGCGATGACCTGATAAGTCAACCAGTCCTTCCAGGCTTCGAGACGCGCAGCGTCAAAGAGTTCGCCCAGGCCCTGGGTGAAGCTCGGCTGACGCAACACGACCTCATCGAGTGCGTGTTCGGGCGCCGCGAGACTCACCGCCCATTCGTCCAAACTCGCCGGCCCATGGCCAAACTGAGCGGACGCGGCGTCCCACGCCATTGGGTTGTACGTCTTAACTTTGTCGCGCGAGGCGACCTTGTCCCAGTGCCGCCGCGCGATATCGGTCTCGAGATCGAAGACCCGTTCGGCGCGGCGCGGGGCCTCATCGAGGCCCGCGAGCTCGAACATTCGTTGCACGTGCGCGACGAAGGCCTCGCGCGCCGAGGCGAAGTGCGCCTCGCGGTAGTAGCTCTCGTCGGGCAACGAGATCCCGCCTTGCTCTAAGAACGCAAGGTACCGCTCGGGATTACCCGGGTCGCTATCGACGAACACCCGGTAAAAACCGGCTAGACCTTCGCGCTGAAACTCGCCCACGACGCCGAGCAACTGAGCGATCGAGTCCAGCTGCGCCACGCGCTCAAGTCGAGCGCGGAGGGGCTCCGCGCCCAACGCGTCGACGCGGGCCTCGTCAAGGAAGCTGGCGTAGAGGTCGCCGAATTTACGCCGCTCTCCACCCTCGGGCGAGTTTCGCGCCTCTTCGATGATGGCGCGCACCTTCCGCTCAGCCTCCTCGTCGAGAATCACGAACGTGCCGTACCTGGCCTTGTCCGACGGGATCGGCGTGCGCTCAATCCATCGCTGATTGGCGTAGTGGAACAGGTCGTCCTGGGGACGAATCCGCTCACTTAACTCATCGAGATCTATCCCCGAGTGGCGCGCGCCGTCGGTCATGGCGCTTAGTGTACCGAACGCTGGGTCACCGGCGTCCTTGGCGCGTCGCTCTCGTAGCCCACCCCCACCAACGCCAGTGCACCGGCGGGCGCGAGCGGCGGCAATTGGTAGCGGCTCAAACTCTCGAGGCGCCGCTGGACCGTGTCGCCCTCGAGGCTTCCCTGACCGATGGCCACCATCGTCGAGGTGAGCGCGCGCACCATGTTGTGACAGAACGACTGCGCGCGGATCGTCAAACGAAGCACCGGGGCGTGTCGCGGGCTCATCACCCACTGATCCTCGAGTCGCTCCCAACGAGCCTCGAGCACTTTTCGAAGCAGCGGTTCGTCGGGCGAGGAGTTCGCGGGTCGTCGACAGAAGGCTCGAAAATCGTGCGTGCCTACGGTCGATCGGGCCGCTCGATTCATCTGGCGAATATCCAATGGTCCCGCCACGGCCCAGGACCAAGCGTTCGTGAAGTCCAGTGCGGGCGGCGTGGTCTCTAAGACCAGGTAGCGGTACTCACGCCAGGTCGCCGAGAAGCGGGCGTGAAACGCACCGCTGACCGGTTCGGCGCGAAGAATCTGCACCCGGCCGCGAAGCTGCTTATTGAGTGAGGTCACCAGTCGCGCGCTCTCGAGCGTGCGAACCTTGCTAACCATCGGTAGGTCGACGTGCACGACCTGACAGAAGGCGTGCACGCCCGAGTCGGTGCGTCCGGCGCCCACGATTTGTGGTTCATGGTCCAGACGCAGCGTCTTGGCGAGCGTGGCGCGAAGCAGGCCCACGACCGTGTCGTGGCGGGGCTGGTAGGCGAAACCGCTGAAGGCCCGACCGTCGTAGGCCAGGTCCAGGCGCCAGCGTTGCGTGGCGCCTAGTGGATCAGACGAACTCAATGCGCGCCATCGGGGCGTTGTCGCCCAGACGCGGCCCGAGCTTCAAGATGCGCGTGTAGCCACCGGGTCGCTCGGTGTAGCGCGGCGCGATCTCGGTGAAGAGCTTGTGGGTCATGTCCTTATCGCGAAGGAACGCCACGACTCGCCGCTGGGCGTGCACCGAGCCCTCGGGCGAGTTCTTCGCGGCCGTGACAACCTTTTCGACGATCGGTCGAAGCGCTTTGGCCTTGGCCTCGGTGGTGACGATGGACTCCGCCGCGATCAACGAAGCGACGAGGTTGCCCATCATCGCCTTTTGGTGAGCGGAGTTGCCGCCGAACCGCTTGCCCTTCGTTGGGGTACCACGCATGGTTACTCCTCCACGCGCAGTGAAAGGCCGCGCTCCTCGAGACGGTCGTTCACGTCCTTTAGTGACGTCGCGCCGAAGTTGGTGATCGAGGTGAGATCGCGCTCAGTGGCGTTGACGAGCTGGGCAATCGTGTTGATGCCCGCACGCTTTAGACAGTTGCGCGAACGCTCGGTGAGACCGAGCTCTTCAATGCGAATGTCCAGTTCACTGGCGGCCGCTTGGGCGCTGCCGACGTCGCCGAGTTCCAGTGAGGGCGCCTCTTCGTCGAAGCTGGCGATCAGGTCGACCAGTGCGCCGAGCGTCTTGCCGGCCGAGGCTAAGGCCTCGCGGGGCGAAATCGATCCGTCGGTCTCGATGTCGATGACCAGCCGGTCGAAGTCCTTGCTCTGCTCAACGCGCACCGGCTCGATCTCGAAGCTGACCCGGCGAACCGGCGAGAAGATCGCGTCCAAGGGAATGACGCCAATGGTCGAAGAACCCTTGTTACCTTCGGCGCCGACGTAGCCCTTGCCGCGTTCGACAATGAGCTCGAAGGTGAGCGCGCTACGCGCGTTGGTCAAGTACGCCAGGTGCAGGTCACCGTTCAAGATCTCCACGTCGGCCGTCGTCGATAGGTCCGAGGCGAGGGCTGGGCCCTCCCCGCGCTTGTCCATTCGCAGCGTCACGGGCTCGTCACTGTGCACCTGCAACAGCAGGTCCTTGAGGTTCAAGGTGATGTCCTGGACGTCTTCCTTCACTCCCTCGATGACGCCAAATTCGTGCAGGACGGCGTCGAACTTCACGCGCGTGGCGGCCGCGCCGGGAATCGACGAGAGCAGCGTGCGGCGCAGCGAGTTACCGAGCGTGTGACCAAAGCCGGGGTCGAGCGGACCAATGCCAAAGGACTGGCGGTTGTTAACCTCGTCGCCGAGGGCTTCGATGGTGGGTCGTTGGATGATCAACATGGGGACTCCTAGGGGTCTTTACAGAGATTTAGTTATTTGGAGTACAACTCGACGATGAGCTGTTCTTGGATCGACTCGTCGATCTGCTCGCGTTGGGGCACGACGCGTACGGTGACGCTAAAGCCGTTCTCCCCTTTTTCGAGCCAGCCCGGCACCGTGCGGTCCAACACGTCAAGGTTGCGCTTGACGTTGAAGTTCTCGCGGGTGGCGGCTTTTAAGGTAACGACCTCGCCGGGACGGACCCGGTACGAGGGGATGTCCACGCGCTTGCCGTCGACGTTGACGTGACCGTGGCGAACGAGTTGGCGAGCTTGGGCTCGGGACGCGCCCCACCCGGCGCGGTACGTGACGTTATCCAGGCGCGTCTCTAAGAACTGCAAGAGGTTCGTACCGGTCATCCCGGGGCGACGGTTGGCCTCCTCGTAGAGGTTGCGGAACTGCTTTTCCAACACCCCGTAGATCCGACGGGCCTTTTGCTTCTCGCGCAACTGGGTCAGGTACTCCGAACCCTGACGTTGCCGGTCGCGGCCGTGCATGCCCGGCGGGAAGGCGCGAATGCGTCGATCGGAGTTCTCCGCCACGGGGCACTTCAAGGTGAAGCAGCGCTCACCCTTGAGGTAGAGCTTGGTGCGCTCACGTCGACAGAGCCGACAGACGGGTCCGGTGTAACGAGCCATGACGTCTAACCCCTACGACGCTTCTTGGGGCGACATCCATTGTGCGGCAGCGGCGTCACGTCCTTGATCGCGACCACTTCGATACCCGCGGCCGCGATGGAGCGGATCGCGGTCTCGCGACCCGAACCCGGTCCGCGCACCAAGACGTCGACCTTCTTCACGCCGTGCTCCATGGCCGCGCGCGCGCACTTCTCCGCGGCCAACTGTGCGGCGTAGGGCGTGGACTTGCGCGAGCCCTTGAAACCGACCTGGCCCGACGAAGCCCACGCCAACACGTTGCCCTCGGGGTCGGTGATCGAGACGATGGTGTTGTTGAATGAACTCTTGATGTGCGCGACGCCAAAGGCCACGTTCTTTCGTTCCTTCTTGCGGGTCTTGCGGACCGTGGTGGGTTTGGCCATTACTTGATGACCTTCTTCTTGCCCGCGACGGTGCGCTTGGGGCCCTTGCGAGTGCGTGCGTTGGTGCGGGTGCGCTGACCGCGAACGGGCAGGCCCTTGCGGTGACGGATGCCCTGGAGCGAGTTGATCTCCATCTTGCGCTTGATGTCTTGGGCGACGTCACGACGAAGGTCGCCCTCGACGGTGACGTTCTGGTCGATGTACGTACGCAGCGCGGTGACTTCGGCCTCGGTGAGGTCCTTCACTCGCGTGGACTCGTTCACGTCCGTGGCGGCGCAGGCCTTTTGCGCGATCGTGGGACCGACGCCAAAGATGTAGGTGAGCGCGATCACGGTGCGCTTTTCGCGCGGTATGTCAACTCCAGAGATACGGGCCATCGCGACGCCTAACCCTGACGCTGCTTGTGGCGCGGGTTCGCGCCACAGATCACGCGCACGACCCCGGCCCGGCGAATGACCTTGCACTTCTCACAAATGGGTTTGACGCTCGCGCGAACTTTCATGTGGTAACTTTCTCGATCTTCTAGAACCTGAGTCATTTGTAGCGGTAGGTGATGCGTCCACGGGTCATGTCGTAGGGCGTGATCTCTACTTGGACCTTGTCTCCGGGAAGGATGCGGATGCGGTGCATGCGCATCTTGCCCGAACTGTGGGCGAGGACGGTGTACCCGTTCTCCAGCTCCACGCGAAACATGGCGTTGGGTAGTGGCTCGACGACGGTTCCCTCCACGGTGAACGCGTCTTCCTTTGGCTTGCTCAGGTTCCTTCTCCTTATTTCGGCACTACGGGACGCGCGGGAGTAAAACTCCCACACAAAGAGACCTCACGGGCGGGCCCAGAGGTCGGCTAACCATTCTATCGGAAAATCTCAAAACCGCAAGAACGACGCCCATTTCAAGGCGTTTTGACCGACACAGACAGTGCCGAGGTCTCTCAAAATTCTAGCGGGAGAGTAGAAAGTGACGTCCGGCGGCCCTTTCGAGCTCCACCGGGCCACGACGACAGGGATCTCCAGCATGAACCGGCCCGACCCGTCGGACGAATCCAGCAGTGCCGACACCGACCAACTCGGCTGGCCCGATAGTCAATATCGTCGTCGCGAGGGCAAATCTCCTGTTTCTCACGGAACTCTTGATCGATTGTCCGTCTCGAAAATCGGAGCAGCGTGGCGACCGAGCCTCGATGCTGAGCGTCTTCCTACGCCCGGGTGAAGACCTCAGGTCCGTTGTCGGTGACCGCGATCGTGTGCTCAAAGTGCGCGGAGAGTTTGCCGTCCTCGGTCATGACGCTCCAGCCGTCCTCGAGGACGTACGTCTCGAAAGAGCCGACGTTGACCATCGGCTCGACCGCGAAGACCATGCCCGCTTTCAACGTCGCACCGGGCGTGCCGGGCCAGTAGTTGGGCACCTGGGGGTTCTCGTGCATCTCGGTGCCGATGGCGTGGCCCACGTACTCACGCACCACCGAGAAACCGGCCGCCTCGGCGACGCGTTGGACCGCGCGCCCGACCTCGTGCAGTCGACCCCCGACCACCAAGTGATCGACGCCCGCCCACAGGGACCGCTCGGTCACCTCCAGGAGCTTCTTCGCGCCCTTGGTGATCTCGCCCACCCCCGCGGTGAAGGCGGCGTCGCCGTGATAGCCCTCGACGATCGCGCCGGCGTCAATCGAGATGACGTCACCTTCTTTGAGGATGTAACGACCAGGGATGCCGTGCACGACCATGTCGTTCGGACTCGCGCAGATCACGGCCGGGAAACCGTGGTAGTTGAGGAAGTTCGAGCGCGCGCCGCGTTTGGTCAACACCGCTTGGGCGAGGTCGTTGAGCTCGCTCGTCGTCACGCCCGGGCGGATCGCGGCTCGGGTCACCTCGAGCATCTCGGCGGTGACCTTGCCGGCCTTGCGCATCTTGTCGAGTTCGTCCTTCGAACGGATCACGTCGGGCCCCTGGCGTGCAACACCGCTTCGATCGCGGCCGACACCTCGTCGATGCTCTCATCGCCGTTGACGCTTACCAGCAGTCCTCGCGACTCATAGAAGGACAACAGCGGCACGGTGTCGCGCTCGAATGCCTCCAGTCGCTTCTTGATCGCCTCGGGTCGGTCGTCACTGCGTTGCACCACGTCGCCGCCACAGACTTCACACGTGCCCGAGATGGCCGCCACGTCACTGTCCTGGTAGGTCACGCCGCACTCTTGACAGACCCGTCGCGCCGAGAGCCGTGTAAGGACCAACTCGTCGGGCAGGTCGATGTTGATGCAGAGCTTGACCCCGTCACTGCCCAAGATCTGCTCGAGCGCCTCGGCCTGACCGATGGTGCGCGGAAAGCCGTCGAGCACACATCCCTTGGCGGCGTCGGGCTCGTGCAGGCGCTCGGTGACCAGCTTGTTCACGAGGTCGTCGGTCACGAGACGACCTGAATCGAGCACGGACTTGACCTCGAGCCCGAGTGGCGAGCCGGCCTGGACCGCGGCGCGCAGGATGTCCCCGGTCGAGACGTGCGCGAGTTCGTGACGTTCGGCGAGACGCTGGCTCTGGGTTCCCTTGCCGGCGCCCTGTTTGCCCAGGACGACGAGATTGAGCCGCGCGGTCATGACTAGTGCTTCAAGAACCCTTCGTAGTTGCGCATCATGAGTTGACTGTCGATCTGGCGCATCGTTTCGAGCGAGACGCCCACCGCGATCAGCAAGGTGGTGCCGTAGTACGGGAAACGGTTGATGCTCCACAGCGCCATCAAAATGCTCGGGGTCACCGCCACCGAGGCGAGAAAGAGCGCCCCCACCACGGTGAGGCGCGAGAGCATGCGCGCGAAGTACTTCTCGGTGGGCAACCCGGGCCGGATACCCGGCACGAAGCCCCCCTGTTGGCGCAACATCTCGGCCTGTTGGTGGGGCTCGAAGGCGATGTAGACGTAGAAGAAAGTGAAGGCCATGATCAAAAGAAAGTCCCCGGCGATGTAGAAGAAGTTCGTCGGGGTGAGTGACGTCGTGACGAAGTGCTGAAAGCTCGCCCAGGGCACGATGTTCGACATCAGCACCGGGATGTAGAGCACCGACGAGGCGAAGATGATCGGGATCACGCCGGACTGGTTGACCTTGAGGGGGATGTACGTGGAGTTGCCCCCCATCTCACGCCGCCCCACGACTCTTCGTGCGAAGGTCACCGGAATACGTCGTTGGCCGTTGTCCATGAAGACGATGAGCACCAACAACGCGAGCGAGACCACGAGGATGACCACGAACTTAAAGGGTCCGCCCTGCGCCCACACCGCCTTGCCCCCCGAGGGCAGGCCCGAGACGACGTTGGCGAAGATGAGCAGACTCATGCCCTGGCCGATACCGCGCTGGGTGATGAGCTCGGCGAGCCACATGACAAAGGCCGTGCCGGCGGTGAGCACGACGACCATGAAGAGCCCGAGCCACAGGGTGAAGCGAGGGATCAGGTCGATGTTAAAGCCGAGCAGCGCCTGGTCGTGGCCGTGGAAGGCGTAGATCAGTCCGGTCGACTGCAACAGGGCCAGGCCGATGGTGAGATAACGCGTCGTCTGGGTGATCTTCTTTTGCCCCACGGCGCCTTGGTCGCGCCACTCGGTGAGCTTGGGGATGACGGTGGTGAGCAGTTGGATCACGATCGAGCTCGTGATGTAGGGCATCACGCCCAGGCCAAAGACCGCCAGGCGCGTCAAGGCGCCCCCCGAGAAGAGGTTCAAGAAGCCGAGCACCCCGCTGGCGCCGGCCCGGCTTTGGAGCAACTGGACCTGGGACCAGCTGACCCCGGGGATGGGCAGGTTGGCGCCGAGCTGGTAGAGACAGATGATCGCGATCGTGAACAGGACCTTGTTACGAAGGTCCGGTACACGAAAGATGTTGGCCAGACGCGTCAGCACTCTTCGACCCTAACGGTTCTGGTGTTGGTTACCCGACGCGGGCGGACGAACGGCAAAGGGCAGTTCGAGCACGCTCACGGTGCCCCCGGCACCCTCGATGGCGGCCCTGGCCGAGGCGGAAAACCCATGCGCGGAGACGTGCAACGCGCGGGTGAGCTCCCCGCGGCCGAGCACCTTGACGAAGTCCTTCTTTCGCATGAGGCCCTTTTCCACGAGCACCTCGGGCGTGATCTCGCTGACGCCCAGCGCCGCGAGGGCGTCGAGGTTGACCGGCGTGTAGGCCACGCGAAAGGGGTTCGTGAAGCCCTTGGTGAATGGGATGCGGCTCAGCAGCGGCAACTGCCCGCCCTCGAAGCCCGCGGGAATCGTTCGCCGGGCCTTTTGACCCTTGGTGCCGCGTCCGGCCGTCTTGCCCCCCTTGCCCGCGATGCCGCGCCCGACGATCCGCTTGCGCTTGATCGAACCTGGGGGTGATTTGAGATCGTGCAACTTCATTCTTTGACCTCTTCTACTTTGATCAGGTGCGGCACGCGAGCGATCATCCCGTGAATCTCGGGACGGTCCGGCAGCACGTTGGACTTACCGATGCCCCGTAGTCCCAGCGCGCGCAGCGTCGCGCGGTGCTTGGGCTTGGTGGCGATGGCCGAACGGATCTGGGTGACTCTTAACGCCATGGCCTAACCCTCCGTGACCTTAAAGAGGTCGCCGTCGCGCTGACGCTCGCGGTACGCGCGCAGCGTGCCCGAGGGAACGATCTCCTCGGCCGGGCGGTCGCGCAGCGCGGCGAGCTCTTCGGGTCGGCGCAGCTGCTTGAGGCCCTCGATCGTGGCGTGGGCCACGTTGATGCCGTTCGACGAGCCCAGCGACTTGGCGATGATGTCCTTCACGCCGGCCATCTCGAGAATCGCGCGCGCGGCGCCCCCGGCGATGACGCCGGTACCCGGCGCCGCGGGCTTCATCAGCACTCGTCCGGCGCCCGAGGTCCCGATCACCGGATAGACGATCGTCGTGCCCGCCAGTGGCACGTCGAAGAGGTTCTTGCGCGCCTCCTCGATTCCCTTTTGGACCGCCAGGCCGGCCTCTTTGGCCTTGCCGTAGCCCAGACCGACGCGACCTTTGCCGTCACCGATCACCATGAGTGCGGTGAAGGAGAAGCGACGTCCGCCCTTGACGACCTTGGACACGCGATTGACCTTGATGGTGCGCTCTTCGTACTGTTCGACGTCGCTCATTAAAACTCCAGTCCACCGGCACGCAGGGCGTCGGCGAACGCCGCGACCCGGCCGTGGTAGTCGAAGCCACCGCGGTCAAAGACCACAGTGACGATGTGGGCCTCTTTGGCGCGCGTGGCGAGCAACGCGGCCACGGCCTTGGCGCCTTCGACGTTGCCGCCGGTGGCGCTCTTGAGCGCGGTCTCGACCGACGAGGCCGACGCCAACGTGCGTCCCGCGACGTCGTCGATGATCTGGGCCGAGATGTGCTTGTTGGTGCGGCTCACCGCGACGCGCGGGCGCTCGGGCGTGCCCGAGAGGCGCTGGCGCAGCCGCTTGTGACGGCGCAGACGTAGTTCACGAGTAGTGCGCGACATTACTTGGCCGCCTTTCCAGCTTTGCGCGCCACTCGCTCACCGAGGTAGCGCACGCCCTTGCCCTTGTAGGGCTCGGGTTTGCGAATCTTGCGAATGTTGGCGGCGACTTGACCGACCACTTCTTTATCCGCGCCCTTGATGATCACGCGCGTGGGGGCCGGCACCTCGAAGGTGACGCCCTCGGGCGCGGTGAAGCGCACGGGGTGAGAAAAACCGAGCAGCAGGTCGATGGCCCCGGGACCCGCGGGCGCGCAGCGATACCCCACGCCGATGATCTCGAGCTCCTTGGACCAGCCCTCGGTGACCCCGGTGACCATGTTGGCGACCAGCGTGCGCGTGAGACCGTGCAGCGCCTTATAGGCCGTCTCGTCGCTGCGGCGCTCGACAATCCACGTGTCGCCCTCGGCGACGAGCGTGATGCCGTCGGGGACCCGGCGCGTCATGGTGCCGTTGGGGCCCTTGACGGTGACCACGTCCTCACCGACGCTCAGCGTGACGTTGCTCGGCACGGTGATGGGATTACGACCGATCCGCGACATTAGCGAACCTCCGAAAGAAAGTTGAGCGAACTACCACACATAACAGAGCACCTCGCCGCCGAGCTTGGCCTTGCGCGCTTCTCGGTCGGTCATGAGCCCGTGACTGGTCGACACCACCGCCACGCCCACCCCGCCGAGCACCTTGGGTATCTGGTCGGACTTCTTGTAGATGCGAAGCCCGGGCTTGGAGACCCGCTTGATCCCGATGATGGTCTTCTTGCGGTCCTCGGAGTACTTGAGGCTGATCTCGAGCTGGGCGCCGGGCTTGTTCTCCACCTTCGTCACGGAGTAGCCCGCGATGAAGCCCTCCTTTTTCAAGACGTGGGCCAGGTTCTCCTTCAGTTTTGAGCTGGGCATCTTCACGCTGTCGAACATCGCGGCGTTGGCGTTGCGGATACGGGTGAGCATGTCGGCAATGGGGTCGGTCATCGTCATAACGTTCCTCCTACCAGCTGGCTTTCGTGACGCCGGGAATCTCACCGGCGTGGACCATCATGCGTAGGCAGATCCGACAGAGGCCGAACTTGCGGTACACCGAACGCGGACGTCCACAGCGCTCACAGCGCGTGTAGGCCCGCGTGGAGAACTTGGGGGTCTGCTTTTGCTTGATGCGAAGAGATTTTTTCGCCATGCTTATCGATTCTCCTGCTTGAAGGGAAAGCCGTAGGCGCGCAGGAACGCGCGCCCCTGCTCGTCGGTCGTGGCCGTGGTGACGATGGTGATGTCAAAGCCCCGCGGCGCGTCGATCTTGTCGTAGTCGATCTCGGGAAAGATCAACTGGTCGTTGACGCCAAAGGTGTAGTTGCCGTGTCCGTCAAAGGAGTGGGGCGACAGCCCTCGAAAGTCGCGAATGCGCGGGATCGCCAGGCTGATCAGTCGATCGAAGAACTCCCAGGCGCGGTCGCCGCGCAGGGTGACCTTCACGCCGATGGGCTGCTCCTCGCGCAACTTAAAGCTGGCGATCGACTTCTTGGCGCGCGTCACGACCGGCTTTTGGCCGGTGATGAGTTCGAGGTCGCGCTGGGCCCCCTCGAGCAGTGACGCCGTTTGGGTCGCGCGTCCAACGCCGGAGTTGAGCACGATCTTCTCCAGACGCGGGACCTGCATAATGTTCTCCAGACCCAACTCGGCCTTAAGGGCCGGGCGGATCTCCTGGTCGAAGCGGACCTTGAGACGTGGCCGGGTCGTGGTGGTCATAGCAACTCTCCGCACAAGCGACAGATCCGACGCTTCACGTCGTCCACCACCTCGTAGCCAATCCTCGCTGGGCCCTTGTGCTTGGGGCACCACACCGCGACGTTCGACGCGTGCAGGGGCATCAACTTGTCGATGATGCCGGCCTGCATGGTGCGCCCGGTCTGTTTGGTGGCCCGCTTGGCGACGTTGAGCCCGTCCAAGATCACCTTGTTGACCGAGGGCAACGCCTCTTCGACGTTGGCGCGCTCCCCGCGGAACTTGCCCGCGAGCACTACCACGTCGTCACCCTTATGGATCTTCATCACAACACCTCCGGCGCGAGCGAAATTATGCGCATGAACTTCTTGTCGCGCAGCTCTCGCCCGACCGGTCCGAAGATGCGCGTCCCGCGCGGCTGGAGCTGCTCATTGATCAACACGGCGGCGTTCTCGTCGAAGCGGATGTACGAACCGTCGGGACGGCGCTTCTCCTTGGCGGTGCGAACGACGACGCAACGAACGACGTCACCCTTCTTCACCGCGGCGCCGGGAATGGCGTCCTTCACCGTGCCGATGAAGACGTCACCGATCGAGGCGTAGCGACGGCGCGATCCGCCGAGCACACGGATGCACAGGACTTCCTTCGCGCCGCTGTTGTCGGCCACCTTTAAGCGGGACTCTTGTTGAATCATCGCGCACGCTCCACGATCTCGGTGAGACGCCAACGCTTGAGCTTGGACAGCGGTCGGGTCTCTTGCACGCGCACTCGGTCGCCGACCTTCGCTTCGTTCTTCTCGTCGTGCACGTAGAGCTTCTTGGTGCGCTGGACAGTCTTGCCGTATCGGGCGTGGCTGACGCGCTCGTTCACCGCGACGACCAGCGTCGAGTTCATCTTGTCCGACACGACCACGCCCTCACGGACCTTGCGGGGATTAGCGCGCGATGTCTCGTTGGTTGCGTCACTCATGACTGTCCACCTTCTTCTAGGGCTTCGGCGGCCGCGATCTCGCGCTCACGAAGGAACGTGGCGAGCCGAGCGATGTCTTTTCGCACCGACGCGAGTCGCGAGGAGCTGTCGAGCTGACCGGTGGCCAGTTGAAAACGAAGGTTGAAGAGTTCGCGACGCGTCTCGGCCAGACGAGCGAGGAGTTCGGCGTCGCCCAGCAGGCGCATCTCGGCCACGTGTTCTTTGGTTTTGGCCATTAGACGGTCACCTCCGGGGCACCGTGCGTGCCCGGGCGCACCACGAACTTGGCCTTGATCGGCAGCTTTTGAATCGCGCGGTCCATCGCGGCGCGAGCCAGCGCCTCGTCGACGCCCCCGAGTTCGAAGAGCATCCGGCCGGGCTTGACCACCGCGACCCAGAACTCGGGATTGCCCTTGCCCGAACCCATGCGCGTCTCGGCGGGCTTTTGGGTGACGGGCTTGTCGGGAAAGACCCGGATCCAGACCTTGCCGCCGCGCTTGACGTGACGGGTCATCGCGATTCGCGCCGCCTCGATCTGTCGGGCGGTGAGCCAGCCACGTTCGAGGGCCTGAATGCCAAAGTCACCGAAGTTGAGGTCGACCCCGCCCTTGGCGTTGCCGGGCATGCGCCCGCGCTGTTGCTTGCGGTACTTGACCTTGCGCGGCATCAACATGGTTACTCCGCGTCCTTGCGAAAGTGCGGGGTGTCGGTGTGATCGCTCGCGGTGCGACGCTCGATCTCTTCTTCCACGCTGAGCTGGGCTTCGACCTCCGGGGTCGAGGCCAGCAGATCCGCGACCGGCGTGTCGGCCAGCGCGTCAAAGTCGGCGGCGGCGTCGCTCTCGATGTCGTCGAGGATCTCGATCGTGGTCTCTTTTTCCGAGGCCTCTTCGATCTTGTCCGCGACACTGCCCTGCATCTCTTCGATGACCGGCTCTTCACTCACGGCCTCCACGCGGCGGCGCCCACCACCGGCGCGCACGACGCCCTTGGGCGCGGACGAGCTCGAGCCAAGGGGCATGGCGTCTCCGGCGGCCATCGCGGCCTCGCGAACGATCTTCTCGTCGTTGGTCAACTGGTAGGGCAAGATGTCGCCCTTGTAGATCCAGACCTTCACGCCGATGCGTCCCGTGGAGGTACGCGCCTCGCGAAAGCCGTAGTCGATGTCGGCGCGCAAAGTGTGTAGCGGCACGCGTCCCTCGCGGTAGGACTCGCGGCGCGACATCTCGGCACCCCCGAGGCGGCCCGAGGCCTGGATGCGTACACCGAGGGCACCGGCCTTTTGCACGGTCTGGATGCCGCGCTTCATCGCGCGGCGAAAGGCCACGCGGCGAAGCAACTGGTCACAGATGCCCTGGGCGATCAGCGCGGCGTCGAGTTCGGGCTGCTTGATCTCTTGGATGTTCAGCGAGATCTTGTTCTTCTGACCGGTGATCTTCTCCAGGTCCTTCTTCAGTCGCTCGGCCTCGGCGCCACGGCGGCCGATCACGATGCCCGGGCGCGCCGTGTGGATGTCGACGCGTATGCGGTCGGAGTTGCGTTCGATCTCGATGCGGCTCACCGCGGCGCTCTCGAGTTGCTTGGTGAGGTAGTCGCGTATCTTCCAGTCCTCGATGACCAGCTCCTTGTAGCCGCGCTCCTTGAACCAGCGCGACTTCCAGTCCGTGGTGATCCCGAGACGGAAACCGTAGGGGTTTACCTTCTGACCCATTAGTTGGTCTCCTCCGTGGTGTCATCAGACACCGTGTCCTGGTCTTGGCTGGCCAGCGTCGTCCAATCGCTGAGCGTGGCCTCAGTGGCCTCGGGCTCGACCTCGGCGGTGACGTCGGTAACGACGTCGCTCTCAGAGGCTTCGAGCGCGGCGGCGTTCGCCTCGAGCTCGGCGTTGGCGTCGAGTTCGGCCTGGGCCTCGTGAGCGGCCTCGCGTTTATTGAAACTCGCCTGTTGGTCGGCGCGACGACGTGACGAGGCCACGCGCCGCGAACGGCTCGCCGCCGCCTGCACGCTGCGCGCCCCGCGCAGACGCTCCAGACGCTCTTCGTCCATGCGCGAGACGATCACCGTGATGTGCGTGGAGCGCTTGAAGATCTTGCCGGCACGACCCCGGGCGCGAGGTGAGAATCGCTTCATGGTGATGCCCTCGTCGGCGTAGGCCGCCGAGACGTAGAGCTCGTCGACGTTCTGTCCGTCGTTGGTAACGGCGTTGGCCACCGCCGAGGCGAGTACCTTGGCGATCACGTCGGCCGCCTCGCGCGTGGTGCCGGCCAAGATCTCTCTTGCGGTGTTGACGTCTTCGCCGCGCACCAGATTCAACACGACGCGCGCCTTGCTCGCCGACATCGGAAAACCGCGCAACATCGCGCGCGTGCCGGGACGTTCGTTGGTCTTCGCCCCGGTCATTAACGCCGCCCCGTCTTTTCCTGGCCCGCGTGGAACCGAAAGGTACGCGTGGGCGCGAACTCGCCGAGCTTGTGCCCGACCATCGACTCGTTCACGAACACCGGCACGTGGCGCCGCCCGTCGTGCACCGCGAAGGTGTGTCCGACCATGTCGGGGATGACCGTCGAACGACGGCTCCAGGTCTTGATGACTTTCTTCTCGTTGGCCGCGTTCATCGCGTCCACTTTCTTTAGAAGATGGGTGTCGATGAAGGGGCCCTTTTTCAGACTGCGTGACATGAATTACCTACCTCCGCGCGCCGCGTCCGCGGCGACGACGAATAATGAGCGCGTCGGACGTCTTGGGCAGACGCGTACGGCCCTCGGGTTGACCCCACGGCGAGACCGGATGGCGGCCCCCGGAGGTTTTGCCTTCGCCCCCGCCCAGGGGGTGGTCGACCGGGTTCATCGCCACGCCGCGGGTCTGGGGACGGATCCCCTTCCAGCGATTGCGCCCGGCCTTGCCGACCTTGATCAGTTCGTGTTCGGAGTTGCCCACGATGCCCAGGGTCGCGCGACAGTCGATCGGTACCCGACGCATCTCGGTCGAGGGCAGGCGCAAGGTGGCGTAGCCGCCGTCCTTGGCGACCAACTGCACGCCCATCCCGGCGCTGCGCGCCATCTTGCCTCCGCCGCCGGGGCGCAGTTCGACGTTGTGCACGGTCGAGCCGGTCGGGATAAAACGCATGGGCAAGGAGTTGCCGGTTCGGATGTCGGCCCTGGGGCCGGACTCGACGTAGTCCCCGACGTTGAGACCGTTCGGCGCGAGGATGTAGCGCTTCTCGCCGTCGGCGTAGTGCAACAGCGCGATGCGACACGTGCGGTTGGGGTCGTACTCGATGGTGGCGACTTTGGCTGGCACCTGATCCTTGTCGCGCTTGAAGTCGACCACGCGGTACTGCTGCTTGTGGCCCCCGCCGCGATGGCGCGACGTCTTTCGCCCGTAACTGTTACGTCCGCCGCTCTTGGGCTTGGGCTTGAGGAGGGACTTCTCGGGCGAGGACGTGGTCAGCTCGGCGAAGTCCGACACGCTCTGGAAGCGCCGCCCGGGGCTGGTTGGTTTGCGGTGACGTAGGGCCATGGTGTCCTTAGTTCTCGAAGAGGTTGATCTTGTCGCCCAGTTTCAAGGTGACGATGGCGCGCTTGGTGTCGGGCTTGGCGCCGGTGACCCCGTTGCGACGGTTGCGGGTGTGCTTACCCTTGCGGTTGAGGGTGTTGACGTTGGTGACCTTGACGTTAAAGGCCTGCTCGACGGCGTTGCGCACGTCGATCTTGGTGGCCCGGGGGTCGACGATGAACACGTAGACGCCCGCCTCCATCGAGGCGTAGGTCTTCTCCGAGACGACCGGGCGGATCAGGATGCTCATGGCGTCGCGCATCAGCTGTTCTCCGTGGTGGGCAACGTGGCGTCGGTGAAGAGCACCCAGTCGCAGTCGAGCACGTCGTAGGCGTTCAGCTCACCCGCGTCGAGGGTCTTGACGTTCATGAGATTGCGAAAGGAACGAATAGCCGTCTCGTCGTCGCGCCCGAGCACGACGAGGATCTTGCCCTCAAGACCGAGCGCCTCGAGCGCGAGCGTCGCGTCTTTGGTCTTGGGTTCGCTCCACGCCGCAAAACTGTCCACGAGCGCCACGCGCTCGAGCGCCGCGCGGTCCGACAGCGCGGAGTAGAGCGCCAGGCGAATCATCTTCTTGGGGGTCCGTTGCTCGTAGCTGCGCGGCTTGGGTCCCAGGGCGATGCCCCCACCGGGGAACTGGGGCGCACGGATCGTGCCCTGGCGAGCGCCGCCGGTGCCCTTTTGATTGAACGGCTTGCGTCCGCCACCGCGGACCTCTTTACGGGTCTTGGTGGACTGGGTGCCCGAGCGCTTGGCGGCGAGTTGGGCCTTGATGACTTGGTGCATCACGGCCATGTGGGGCGTGAGGCCAAAGAACGTGGGCTCGAGCGCCACCGAGCCGAGCTCTTGACCGCTCAGCGATCGACGGGTGACGGATCGCTGGGCCGGGGCCGGTCGTTCCTTCTTCACCGGACCGCGCAAGGTGAACACTTCGCTCATCGCTTCCCTCCGGCCTTCATCGGATTCTTCACCGACGTGCGCAACACCACGACGCCGCCGCGCGGACCCGGCACCGCGCCCTTGACCAGGACCAGGTGGCGTTCGACGTCGACCGAGATGATCTCAAGATTCGTGGTGGTGACCTGTGAGCCGCCCATGCGCCCGGCCATCTTGGTACCTCGAAAGACGCGCCCGGGCGTGGCGCAGGCGCCGATCGATCCCGGCGCGCGGTGGTGCTTGTGGTTGCCGTGCGCGCCGCCTTGACCCGAGAAGTTGTGGCGCTTCATGCTCCCGGCGAAGCCCTTGCCCTTCGAGACGGCGGTGGCGTCGATCATCTCGCCTTTTTCGAAGGCGTCGGCCAAGATCTCTTGGCCGACGCTGTAGCCGCTCACGTCGTCGAGTCGCAGCTCGACGAGTTTCTTGCCCGGAGCGACGCCGGCCTTTTCGAAGTGGCCGAGTTCGGGCTTGGTGAGCGTCGAGGCGCGTCGGGTGCCCCAGGTGACTTGCACCGCGGAGTAGCCCTCCTTCTCGGGGGTCTTCACCTGGACGATGCGGGCCGGATTGACGCGCACGACCGTGACCGGGATCGCCCGGTTTTGGCTGTCCCAGACCTGGGTCATGCCCACCTTCTCGCCGACGATCGCCTTGGTCGCCACGTCTTTCCTCTTCCTCTGGTGTCTCTACGTCGGACGCGCCGACATACAGACGCTCCGCCGGGCCATGAAAACCCGAACGGAGCGCTCGAATGGTTGGTTCAGCGTTCCAAAAATGGCAACTGAACACTTCTGTTGTCCGCCCTTTTCTAAAAGAACAGGGCTATTAACCGTACACCATGGGCTCCCCCGGACGCAAAGCCGGCGCCCGGCGGTACCTAGTTCTGGCGGATCTTGATCTCGATGTCGACGCCCGCGGGCAGGTCGAGGCGTTGCAGGGAGTCCACGGTCTTGGCGGTGTGGTCCACGATGTCCAAAAGGCGCTTGTGCACCCGCATTTCGAAGTGCTCGCGGCTGTCTTTGTGCTTATGGGGACCGCGCACCACCGTGTAACGGTGCTTCTCGGTGGGCAAGGGCACGGGCCCCTGCACCCGGGCGTTGGTGCGCTCGACGGTCTGGACGATCTTCGCGGTGGACTGATCCAAGACGCCGTGATCGAAGGCCTTCAGCCGGATACGAATCATCTGTCGGTTGTCGGCCATGACGATCTACTTCAGGATCTTCGTGACGCGGCCCGAACCCACGGTGCGCCCGCCCTCACGAATCGAGAAGGTCAGGCCCTCTTCCATCGCGATGGGCTTGCCCAGGGTCACGGTCATGTCGGTGTTATCCCCGGGCATCACCATCTCGGTGCCCGAGGGCAACTCGATCGTGCCGGTGACGTCGGTCGTGCGGAAGTAGAACTGGGGACGGTAGTTGGCGAAGAACGGCTTGTGACGGCCGCCCTCTTCCTTGGTGAGCACGTAGACCGCGGCTTGGAAGTTGGCGTGCGGGGTGATCGTGCCGGGCTTGCACAGCACCTGGCCGCGCTCGACCTCTTCTTTCTTCGTGCCACGCAGCAACGCGCCCAGGTTGTCGCCGGCGCGTCCCTCGTCGAGGAGCTTGCGGAACATCTCGATGCCCGTCACGACGGTCTTTTGCGTGGGGCGAAGGCCGACGATCTCGACTTCGTCACCGATCTTGATGACACCCTGTTCGACCTTGCCGGTCACCACGGTGCCACGTCCGGTGATGGACATGACGTCTTCGATCGACATCAAGAAGGGCTTTTCGGTGGCGCGAACGGGCTCGGGGACCCACGCGTCCACCGCGTCCATCAACGCCATGACCTGATCGCCCGCCGCGGCGTCGCCTTCGAGGGCCTTGAGCGCGGAGACGCGAACGATCGGCGTCTCCTCACCGGGAAAGCCGTAGCTCGTCAACAGTTCACGAATCTCCAACTCGACGAGTTCGAGGAGCTCCTCGTCCTCCACCTGGTCAACCTTGTTCAGAGCCACCACGATGTAGGGCACGCCGACCTGGCGCGCGAGCAAGACGTGCTCGCGCGTCTGGGGCATGGGTCCGTCGGTCGCTGAGACGACCAAGATCGCGCCGTCGACCTGGGCGGCGCCGGTGATCATGTTCTTTACGTAGTCGGCGTGTCCGGGCATGTCGACGTGGGCGTAGTGTCGATTCGCGGTCTCGTACTCGACGTGCGCAATCGAAATGGTGATGCCGCGCTGGCGCTCTTCGGGGGCCTTGTCGATCTGGTCGAAGGGCGTGAACTGCGATCCCTTGATGCGCTCGGACAGCACCTTGGTGATGGCGGCGGTGAGGGTGGTCTTGCCGTGGTCGATGTGACCCATGGTGCCAATGTTGACGTGCGGCTTAGTTCGCTCGAACTTCTGCTTTGCCATTGTCGGGGACTAGCTTTCTCTCTGGTGACCGCTTCACGATGAATCGGTCTGGTTTTACGGCCCTCCCCGACGACGGTTTGGACCTGGGTGGTACTGGTTTCCCAGCTTCTTACGCGCCGGTGACCTTGGCGACGATCTCCTTAGCGATCGCCTCGGGTACTTCCGCGTACGAATGGAACTGCATGGTGTACGTCGCTCGCCCTTGAGTGCGAGAACGCAGGTCAGTAGCGTAGCCGAACATGTCGGCCAGCGGCACAAGGGCCCTAATTACTTGGTTATTGCCCACCTGCTCAATGCCCTCGATGCGACCGCGTCGCGCCGACAGGTCGCCGATCACGTCACCCATGTAGTCCTCCGAGGTCACCACTTCCACACTCATCAAGGGCTCTAAGAGCACCGGGTTGGCCATTCGGGTGGCCTTTTTCACGCAGCGCGAGCCGGCGATCTTAAAGGCCATCTCCGACGAGTCGACGTCGTGGTAACTGCCAAAGGTCAGTCGGACCCGTAAGTCCACCATCGGATAACCGGCCAGCACGCCCGAGGTCAACGACTCAACGATGCCCTGATTGACCGGCTGGATGTACTCCTTGGGGATGACCCCGCCGCTGGTCTCGTCGAGGAATTCGTACCCGCCGCCAGGTCCCGTCGGCTCGACGGTGATCACGACGTGACCGTACTGGCCCCGTCCGCCAGTCTGGCGCACGTACTTCTCCTCGACCTTTTCGACCTTCTTGCGAATCGTTTCGCGATACGCCACCTGGGGCTTGCCAACGTTGGCCTCGACGGAGAACTCGCGCAGCATG
This sequence comes from Acidimicrobiales bacterium, assembly GCA_035533495.1. Taxonomy (GTDB): domain Bacteria; phylum Actinomycetota; class Acidimicrobiia; order Acidimicrobiales; family RAAP-2; genus RAAP-2. Next base: position 30,450 of record DATLTW010000001.1, read on the forward strand.
CGATCGACCAGCACCTCTAAGTGCAACTCGCCCATACCCGAGATGACGACCTGGCCGGTCTCTTGATCGGTGCGCACCCGAAAGGTCGGGTCCTCCTCGGAGAGCGCGAAGAGGGCCTTGCCCAACTTCTCCTGGTCGACCTTGGTCTTTGGCTCGACGGCCACGTGGATTACCGGTTCGGGGAAGGTCAAGGTCTCGAGCTGGATCGGCTGGTTGGGGTCCGAGAGCGTGTCGCCGGTCGTGACCTGCTTGAGCCCCACGGCCGCGACGATGTCGCCGGTGCGGATGGTGTCGAGGTCCTCGCGATTGTTCGCGTGCATCAACAACAGCCGCCCGAGGCGCTCGCGCTTACTGCCCTTGGTGGTGTTGATGACGGTGTCGCCCTTTTCCAGGGTGCCCGAGTACACGCGCAGGTACGTCAATTTCCCGACGTAGGGGTCGGTCATGATCTTGAAGGCCAGCGCGGCGAAGGGCTCGGCGTCGTCGGGCTTGCGCTCTAGGGGCTCGTCCTTGCCGGGCTTGGTGCCCTGGGTCGGGGGCAGGTCCACCGGCGAGGGCAAGAAGTCCACGACGGCGTCGAGCATGGGCTGGACACCCTTGTTCTTAAAGGCCGAGCCATTGAGTATCGGCACGCAGTGTCCCTCCAGCGTGCCCCGGCGAAGCGCGCGACGCATGTCCTCGGTGGAGATGTCCTCGTCGCCGAGAACCTTCTCCATCAGGTGGTCGTCGAATCTGGTCAACACGTCCAGGAGCTTCGCGCGCCAGGTCTCGGCCAGTTCTTTCATGTCGACGGGCACGTCGACGACGTCGAACTCCTCGCCCTTGTCGTCGTGATAGAGCGACGCCTTCATCGAGGTGAGATCGACAATGCCCTGGTACGTGCCTTCGACGCCGACGGGCAGTTGAATGACGGCCGGTACGCAGTTCAGGCGGTCTTCGATCATGTCCACGCAGCGAAAGAAGTCCGCGCCCACGCGGTCCATCTTGTTCACGAAGCAGATGCGCGGCACGTGGTACTTATTGGCCTGGCGCCAGACGGTCTCGGTCTGGGGCTCGACGCCCGCCACCGCGTCAAAAACCGCCACCGCGCCGTCGAGCACGCGTAGTGAGCGCTCGACCTCGACGGTGAAGTCGACGTGACCGGGCGTGTCAATGATGTTGATGCGATTCCCGTTCCAGTAACAGGTGGTCGCGGCCGAGGTGATGGTGATGCCGCGCTCTTGCTCTTGGATCATCCAGTCCATGGTGGCGGCACCTTCGTGCACCTCACCGATCTTGTAGTTCTTGCCCGTGTAGAACAAGATGCGCTCGGTGGTCGTGGTCTTACCCGCGTCGATATGGGCCATGATGCCAATGTTGCGCACTCTGTCCAGGGGGTATTCGCGTGCGGTCATTTCCTTACAGACTCTCTTTACTTACCAGCGGTAGTGGGCAAAGGCCTTGTTGGACTCGGCCATCTTGGCCATGTCCTCACGGCGCTTGACGGCCGCGCCCACGCCGTTGCTGGCGTCAATGATCTCGTTGGCCAAACGGTCGGCCATGGTCTTTTCGCGGCGCTTCTTGGCGAAGTCGGTGAGCCAACGAATGGCCAGCGTGGTGGAACGTCGCGGACGCACCTCGACGGGGACCTGGTAGGTGGTGCCGCCCACGCGTCGCGACTTGACTTCCAACTCGGGTCGGATGTTCTCCAACGCGCGCTTCAAGGTCGCCACGGGGTCGCCCGAGGTCTTTTGCTCGACGAGCTCTAAGGCGGTGTAGACGATGCGCTCGGCGATGGTGCGCTTGCCGCGCTCGAGGATCTTGTTGGTGACTTGGGTGACGAGCACCGACTTATAGATCGGGTCGACGGGGATCTCCCGGCGTACGGCGGGACCTTTGCGGGGCATTACTTCTCCCTCTTGGCGCCGTAGCGACTACGGGCCTGCTTGCGGTCGCGGACCCCCGAGGTGTCGAGCGCGCCGCGAATGATCTTGTAGCGCACGCCGGGCAGGTCCTTCACCCGACCGCCGCGCACGAGCACGATGGAGTGCTCTTGGAGATTGTGGCCCACGCCCGGGATGTAGGCCGTCACTTCGACGCCCGAGGTGAGACGCACGCGCGCGACCTTGCGCAGGGCGGAGTTGGGCTTCTTGGGCGTCTGGGTGTAGACGCGGGTGCAAACGCCGCGCTTCTGCGGGCAATCCTGGAGGGCGGGGGAGGCGGTCTTGTAGCGCGCCTTCTGGCGGCCCTGACGGACGAGTTGGTGAAAAGTCGGCACCGTTGGCTCCTTACAACTTCACAGGGCGGCTGGCAGCTTGCAGCTGGCAGCTGGCAGCCACGCACGCGCAACAAACAACACCCACAGCTTGCAGCTGGCAGCTGGCAGCTGGCAGCCAACAAACATCACGCACCGCCGGCCGCGGGGCCGACAGCTTTCCCGAACGTTCGATTCCGCGATCCCACAAGATCCGCGGCGACGTTGCGCGAGCGCCCGGCCGAGGCCAGGGCCCGCTCCGTTTCGCTACGGCCGTCCGCCACATAGCCCCGCGGGAGCGGGGGTGTCGTGGGGACTGGAGCGAGGGGAGAACCGGGCCCGGACTGCAACCCGATTCGACACAGAATGCCGCGCACACTGGCCGCGGCGGACTCCTCGTGAAAACCTTTGTATCGTAGCAAGGCGGCGGCGGGATTGTCAATGGGACGGGCGGAGCGGTGGCGCCGCCGCCTTGCAGTTGCTCGTTGCTCGTTGCTGGTTGCTAGTTGGGGATGGGTTAGCGGGGAGGGTGGGGACGGCGCTGGGAGCGGGGGGCGGGGCGGCTGCGGCTGCGCCCGGGGGGAAGAGGCGGCAGGGGCATTGGGCGGGGTCGAGGGCGAAGGGGGGGGCTTGGAAGAGCTCGGGGGGGAGGGGTTGGCCGGGGTTTTGGGTGCGCCAGGCGCGGCGGCGCTCGGCGGCCAGGTGCTGGTGGGCGTTCCACTCGTCGGCGGAGGCACGGCGCTCGAGCGGGGCGCCGGACCAGGGGCGGAAGAGCTCGACGCCGGGCGGGACGGGGGGCGGTGGGGGTTCGGCGGCGGCGGCGGCGGCCTCGTGGCGGTGGAGGGTATCCGTGAGCTGGGTGAAGCGGCGATGGAGGCTGGTGGGCATCCGGCTATTTGTGGGAGAGGGGGGGGAAGCGGCGCTCGAGCTCGGCGAGGCGGGCCTCGAGGTCTCCGAGCTCGATGGCCTTGAGGAGGGCTTGGGCGCAGCGGACCTCGGCTAGCAGGGTGTCGGGGGCGTGGATGCGGAGGGGGTCCTTGAGCAGGGCCGCGAGGCGGTCGCGGACGGTGGCGGCGGTGGCCGGCGGGGGCGGGAGCGGGGGGTCGGGGGTCATGAGGCCACCTCCTTTTTAGGGGTGGGGATGGCGGCGATCTCGATGGTGCGCTGGGCGTGGCGGGCGACGCGGTTGGGGTTGGGGATCCGAGTCCTTGTGGCCTTGGCGCTAGTAGCACTAGGAGAGCTTCCTGGCAACTTTAAAATTGTGGAATTTTCTGGGCCAAGTTGTTGATTCGATTGAGAATCGCATTCCTCGGGGAGGGTGGCGGAGAAGGCGTGCTCTTGCCAGGCGCCGAGGGCGATTTGGCCTTTGGGGTCGAAGATGAGGCCGACCAGGGTGCGGAAGTGGGTGGCGGAACGGCCCATGTTGGCGCGGGCGACGTTGAGGATCTGCCAGCCCTCGAAGACTAGGGCGCTGGACCATTGGCGGATGAACCAGAGGCGGAAGTCGGGGTCATGGCACCACTTGTAGTAGGAGCTGGGGTCTACGTCGGCGGCGTGGCAGATCTCGGCGACGGTTTGATAGTTGGGGTAGCGGACGACGTAGTTGGCGAGGCGGCGCTGGGCGGGGGTGGGGGTGAAGGTGGCGGGAGGCTTCATGGACTCTCCGAGTGGGGGGCTCGGAGGGTTGGATGGGCGCGCCGCGGGGGGAATTGTGGTGTTTTTGCGACTTTTTGGCTGCAGGCGGGTGGAGCGTTGGCTCACTGCAGCTTGAAGCCCGGGGCGATGGATACCAGAAGGGTGTTGAGCCGGTCAACGAGCTCGCGCTCGGGTTGCGGTTCGCCCTGGAGCTCGACGCGCACGCGGAAGCGGACTTTGTGATTTGCGCCGAGTTTGACGATCTCGCTTATATGGTCGGCGAGATCTTGGATCTGGTTAGCTTGGAATGGGGCGTCGGCAATTAGGGTGCCGGTGGGAGGCGGGACGGCGTGGGTAAGGAAGGGTTGACCGGGGACGGCGTCGCCCGATGGGGTGGTGAGGACCACGGCGGCTGCGGCGGAGCTAGCGGCTGGCCACGCGGGGGAGCCGGGAGCGAGCACGAGTAAGTGTGCACGGAGGGCGCCGTCAATTGCGTCGCGGATGACGGCCCATGGCAGGATTTGGCCGGTTGCTTGGCCGAGGGTGGCAGCCAGGGCGGCAGCGGTGGTCTTGCCGTCTTTCCAAGCGCTGGGGATGGCGTCGGGAAGGATGGCGGTGGAGGGTACGGGGGCTGGAGGCGGGCGCAGGACGGCGGCGGGGGTGAGCAGGCCGAGCGGAATCTCCTCGCACAGCAGGCTGGTGGGACCGTAGGTGAACCAGAGGATGCCCTGGACGACGGCGGCCTGAACGGCGGCTTCGACCACGGCGGGGTCGGCGCCGGGTATGGGGATGTACTCGGCAAAGCCGTCGTGGCGGAGCTCGGCGAGGTGTGCACCGGAGAAAAAGGCCAGAAGGTCGGCCAAGGTGATGGCGGCAGCCGGCGCGGGCCAGAGTGCGGGGAGATGGCCGGGCGCGAGGATCTTGGTCGGGATTTGGGTGAGGCGCGCCGCCTTGGGAAGGACCACCTCGAGGGCGGGATCGTTGAGGGCGGCGTCGTCGGGGCGCTGGCGCCAGAAGACGCGACCGGATTGGTCGGGTCGTGGCAGACGCAGGGCGATCTCGCCCCGGTCGCATCCCTCGATCATGGTTTCGCGGATGACGCCGGCACCGAGAATTTTGGGAAGCTTGGGGTTTTGGGCGAAGGCCTCGGCGAGATCGGTGACCCGGCGGAAGGATTGGCCCTCGGCCCAGAGGTCGTATGGGCCGCCGGGGAGCAGTGCCGGGGCGCTGACAGCGCCAGCGACGATGCGGGAGCGGGTATCGGCTTGGATGCGGGCGAAGAGCGGACCTTGGGCGGGCTGGAGGCGATGGGCCTCGATTTTGTTGTCCTTGGAAAGGGTCACGAAGATCGAGTAGGCCTGCTCGATGGCGGCGGGGATGCGTTTGCGGGCGGCGTCAAGGTGGCTGGCGAGCAGCGCCTCGCGGGCGGGCTCGAGCTGCGGTTGTTCGGCGCGGAGGAGTACCCTGACCTCCTCCCAAGCCAGATAGGCGCGGATCTCCTGGCGCGCGGATTCCAAGGCGTCGGCGGCGGGAGCGGCGATCACCAAGTTGTTGCGCAGGTTGCGGGGGTTATCGGCGGAGGTGGTTTGGTTGATGAAAGCCTTGGCGAGGTCGCTGGGGCGGCCGGGGGCGGAGGCGGCAGCGGGGCCGAGGATGACGTAATGGAAGTCGGCATCGTCGCTGACATCGCTGGGCTTCGCGGGGAGCTTGTGGACGCGGGCGCCCAGTTGGCGGGCGCCTTCGTCGAGCAGGCGGAGTTTGCCGATCTCGTCGTCCAGGCGGTGGTTGATGGCGGAGGGGGAGACGTGTTCCTGGGCGGTGTGGTGCATTTGCCGGAGGTTGGGGCGAAACCCGAGGCGCCAGGCTTTGGGGAGTTGGCTTTCGCCGAGGGCGTCGGAGGCGACCTCCTCATCCAGGAACCAGGAGACATTGACCCATTGGCGCAGGGCTTTGAAGATTTCGATGGCATCGGGGCTGGTGGGGCCGAGCAGCGAGAGGAGGTCACGGGTGGTGGCGCGCTGGCCGGCGGGCAGGGAGTGGAGGAAGACGGCGACCACGGCCTGTTCCAGCTCGCGGTGGTGGAGGGAGGGAAAGGCGGCCTGAACCTTGCGCGCCTTGTCGAGCTCGCCCTCGACGATGGCATGCCAGTTCGCTTCCCTGCCCTCGGTACCGTCGCCGCCGGCGAGGGTGCAGAGCTCGCGCGCGGCCTCGCTCAGGGGCGCGTCGCCGGGGCGGTTGAGGAAGACACCGGCGCCGGCGACGGGGCAGGCGTCCCATGAAGCGGCGTTGCGCAGGGCCATGGCGAAGCAGCGCAGCACGCCGCGGGTGAGTTGGAAGCTAGCGAGTTGGGTCCACTTCGCGTGGAAGATCTCGATCAGGGCGGGGTGGAAGGGAAAGCTGGCCTCGAAGCTGCGCTCAGCGCCGGCGGGGTCTTTGGCGGTGGCATCGTCAAGGTTGCGGATACCGTTGATGGCGGCGGCGACCGAGGCCCTGAACTTGGTCTTGTCGCGGATGGACTCGGGGGTGAAGAGGCGGCGGCGGAGTACCTCGGCGACGTCATGGAGTTCGACCGGCTGCACCTCGGGCTCGCGCTCGCGGGCGAAGATGGTCGCGAGGGCCTGGCTGATCTGGCGGCCGAGCTCGTCGCTCTTGCTGCGATCGGTGGCAAGCAGCGAGGCGACGAGGGCGCAGCCGGGGGTTTTGACGGCGGCCTGGGTGAGGGATTGAAAGAATGCCTGGAGGCGGCCCAGCCATTGCGGGTCAAGGCCGACCTTGGTGCGGGCGAACATCAGCACCTCGTCCATCAGGATGAGGGTTGCGGGGCCGTCCTTGGCGGGGCGGGAGAGCAGCTTGGCGAGCAGGTTCTCGGCGGGCGGGCTGTCGCGCTCTTCGGGCAGGTTGTCGGCGTGGAGGGAGGCGAGGCCGGCGGGCCCGGCGAGCTGGAAGGCGAGCACGCTCCAGGGATTTTTCAGCCAGCGCAGCTCGCCCGTGGGGGAGCGGGTCTCCATGCCCTTTTCGGCGTCGAGCTTGTCGAAGGTGAGCGCGGCGATGCGCGCCTGGGGAAAGGCTATTCCGATGTGTTGGCGGAACTCGGCGACGGCGGGAAGATCGGGGAGGGCGCCGGGCTGGTTGAAGAGGTGATAGAGAGTGATGAGGGTGTGGGTTTTGCCGCCGCCGTAGGTGCGGGCGAGGAGCCGCACCGCTTTGTCGCTCTGGCCGGCGAGGCGGGCGGCGACGTCGCGCGCAAGGTCGCGCAGATTGTGGGTGGGGAAGGTGAGGGCGAAGAACTCGGCCGGATCGCGGTAGGCGAGTGGGCCGGTGCCCATGGCGACATCGTAGAGGTCGGCGGCGAACATGGAAAGTGAGAGCTCGCCGGAGAGCAGCTCGGGGCGGAGCTGGACGACTTGCGACCAGGGGGTGTAGTTGGTGGGGGCCGGGGCGGGGGCGGCTTTGTGGCTCATGGTTCGATTCCGGTGAGGATTGGCGCGGAGACAGGAGCGGGGGCGGCGCCGGCGCCGTGGAGATGCTTGGCGATGGCCTCGAGCTTGGCGCGCTCGTCTGAGGTGGCGGGGGTGGAGCAGAGCTCGATCACCGCCTGGAGGACATGGGGGAGGAGGGGTTGGCGGCGCAGCGCCTGGTCTTCGATGAAGGCGTCCACGGCGGCCTCGTTGCCGGCAGCCCAGAGTTGGAGGAGGCGATGGACGCGATCAATGAGAGGCGCGGGGCGGCCGTCCTGGTCGTTGCCGAGGTTGGCGGCGCGGCGTTCCTTCCAACCGCGGAGGCGGAAATAGCTGCCGGGCCCGTCGCCGGGGGAGGCGCTGTCGCCGTCGTCGGCGGGAGCGTCGTCGTCAGCGTCCAAATCTTCGGGATCGGCGGCGCTACCGCTGGTGCGTGCAAGAATTTCACGGCGAAGGAGCTCAGTGTCCGAGGTGTTGCAGGAGAGCGCGTAGAGGATGCAGGCGCCGGCGGGGGCATTTGCTAACTGGAAGCTGTGGCGGTGGAGTAGGTAATAGGCGGTGAGGTCGTCGAGAGCAGCGGCTTCGCCTTCGCGCTGGAGGACGCGGCCGACGACGAAGTCCACGACCATGCGGCGGACATGGCGCAGGAAGTCGGGCACGCTCATGAGCTGGCCGGGCTGGTTGGCCAGGCGGACGATGGGATGCTGGCTGTAGGCTTCGAGGGCGGGGCCGGTGGCGGCCCAAAGGAAGTCGGGGCCGCGAATGCCGGCGTCCCAGAACTCGCGCATTTGGGTCTCGATGTTGGCCTGCATCTCTTCGAGCACGAGGTGATCCCAGCCGGGGCGGGCGTCGGCGGGGCGTTTGCGGCAGACCAGCCAGACCGAGGAGGAGAGGGCGGCGGAGCCCATCGCACGGGTGCGGTTGCCCATTTCGGTTTGGATGGGCCAGCTCGCGTCCACGACGAACCCGGCGCGGATGAGCGCGGCGACGAGGGTTTCCCAAGCATCGGGCTTCTTATTGGCGAAGACGATGACCAAGCGGCCGTCGGGCTGGAGCGCCTGGTGGCAGGCGGAGAAGGCTCGCGCCATGCCGTCTTCGTAATTT
>DATLTW010000002.1:0-19929 GCA_035533495.1 Acidimicrobiales bacterium
ACAAAAGTCGCCGTGGTCATGGTGCCATAGCAGTGTGACGTGTGTGTCGGGGTTAATCTGCTGCAGTTTGAAGAAGAGCAGACGACTTAGTGGATGGTGATTCGCGCGATTAACTCGCCAAGTAGTCCTGGAGGCTCACCCTTCGTCGACGTGCGCGTTTTCGCGCTTCGATCGCTTGGCGATCAGTCATCTGTTGTTGGTAGGCGTCGATCTTTCGCAGGTTGGCCGCCACGTAGAGCAAGGTGATGAAGATGCCCTGGGCCGCGATGCCACGCACGCGGCGTCGCGCGGGCTGGGCCAGCGCTTCGTGTGCGGTGTCCTTCGCGAACCCGTTCCAGCCCTCAATGGTGTTGCGCAGCGTCGCGTAGTGACGAGCCCACTCCTCAGATCCATAGGCCAAACTCTGGGCGTGACGGGCCGCGACGTCGGGCGCGACGGTAATCGCACTCTGGCGACAGAGCAACGGTGACTGAAGTGGCGGCACGACCGTTCGTTGGCCGAGCGCGGACAACGACGACGGGCGCAGTTCGCAGCGAACCTTGGGACGTGTCCCTCGCGCGGGACACATGAAGCGCTCGTAGCCGTCGGCGTCGGGACCGGACTTGCGCCGCAACGCGTAGTCGGACCTCGCCACGATGCGTGCCTGATAGGTCGCGCCGTCGATCCGTTGCGCGCGCCGATCGAGCGTGGCACTCACTAACACCTCGGGCATCGCCGGGCAGTACCAGGTGCCCTCGACCAGCACCGCACCGTGGCTGTTGGCCTGACGACCGAGTTGGTCAATCCGGTAGTCCACCACAAGGTCGTAGCCGAGGGCGCGCACCGGCAAATGAAAGACTTCGGCGAGCGCGCCGGAGTAGGCGCGGTCCACCCCGAGGGGGCCGGGTGCGAAGCCGCGTTCGCGCGCGCCGCGAAGTACTCGAAGCGCAGTGCCGCCCGGGTCAACGCCCGGTCGGTCGAGCGCCAGACCGACGACGAGGTTCGGAAACGACGCCAGCGTCCCCGGTTCGCGCGAGGCGGTCGTCAGCACGGTCGCCTCCAACGCCCAGGCGACGCGGCTGCGCGTGCGCCCCCGGTGGTCTTCTCGTTCGCGGTGATCGCCCTCGCGCACGTACCATCCGCCGTCGGGGTCACTGGCGCTGAGACCCGAGCGCTTCGAGGGTCCCCTCGAGAACAGCGGCACCGGCGTGGCGTCGAGCCCGTAGGCGAAGGCGGGACGAGGTTGTGGGCACTCGTCGACGCTGGCGCTGAGCAGTTGGCCCATGAAACACTCGAGGCGTTGGCGCGCACTGCGCTCCTCGTCTTCACTGAGTGCGCGGCAGCGGCGTTCGAACTCACCCACGTCCCTGCGCCGATTCTTCACCAGTCCCGAGGGGTCGAGCACCGCGGCCAGCGCGTGAAAGAGGTAGCGCACCTGACGATAGCGGGCTCGGAAGCAACGCTGATCGTGGGCGTTGCCCCGCACGCCCAGCCTCGCCTTCGCCTCTTCGGACAGCCGGCAGAACAGTACCTCGGTCGCGGCACTGAGGTGCAGGGCCCGGTCGTCGAGGCCGAGCAGCAATAGCGCGCAGAGCAGCGCCGTGATGCTGAGCATTCGTGGTCGACCGGGGCGGCGCCAGCGTTGGCGCAGCTCCCCATCGAGCCACTCGGCCACCCCCGAGCGTTGCACCAGCGCCAGGCACTGGGCCACCTCTTCGTCGTCGATCATGGTGCCGCGCCGCTTCATCGCGTTGCTCGCTGCTCGCCGCGTAATGTCGCGCGCAGCGCCGCCTTGGACTGGGGCGCACCGTGCACGTGGCGCGCGTAGCGCAGGAGCGACTCGACGTCGCCCAGTCCCGCGAGCACGCACAGTTCGCCCAGCGCGGTGTGGCACGCGAGGTGCTCACAGATGAACGTGGCCCGGGATCGCGCGCTGGATAAGGTCACCTCGCCGCGATCGCGCGTCAACTTCGCACAGATCTCGCCGACGAGGTTCTTGGTGTCACGCACCGTCGCGCCGGGGCGAAACACGTACTCGCGACGCTTGCTTGCGAGTCCCCAGAGCACCTCGCCGTAGGGGGCGAGGACTGGCACGGTTCGCGGGTAGCGTCCGCGCACGCGCACGCTGACTCGTCCGCGCCCACCAACGACGTCGCATTCGCGCAAGTAGGCCAACTCGCCCGGGCGCAGCCCCGCGCCGAGCAATGTCGCGATCGCCATCGTGGCGTTCATGACCCGTAGCGCGCTCGACTGGTGTGCGGCCATCGACCACAGGGCCGCCACCTCCGCGTCGTCGTAGGGGGGAGGGGCCGACGACGCCGGGAACGGGCGGGCGGTGCGAGGCGCGCCCACTCGACGCAGCGTTGAGCGGTAGGTGCCGAGCGAGTGCGGTGCCAGGCCACGACACCCGATCGCCAGGAACGCCTCGATGGCGTGGGCGTCGCGCAACGCGACCTTGGGTCGCAGTCCCTCGAGCGCGCAGAAGTCCTCGAATCGTCGAAGCACACTGGCGTCGCGTTGGTCGAGAACCATCTAGGTATATCATGACATGATGCAATCTCAAGATAGGTGATAGGAGATGCTGGTGACGATGAAGAGCGAGAAGCGACGGCGGGCCATCCTGGCCGAGATCGATCGATTGGGGCTGGGACCCGTGGTGCCCGGGAATCTCTCGCTGCGCTCCACGCGGTGCGCGGGCGAAGGCTGTCACTGTCGAGCCGAGCCGCCGGTGCTGCACGGTCCCTATCCGACCTGGACCCACCAAGTTCACGGTCGCCAAGTGACCAAGACCTTAAGTGCTGACGAGGCCGAACGCCTGCGGCCCGCTATTCAAGCCAACCGACGACTTCGTGAACTGGTGAAGGAACTTGAGGTTCTCTCAATCGCGGACTTCGAATCGGGTCGCAACAGCAGATAGTCGTCCCTCACTACTGGGACGGCCAGCTTCTTAGGCTGGGATCGTATTGAAATAGCGGTTGCAAATATGCTGATCAACGACTTTTGTCGCTAACCCGCGTTGGGGGTGCGGTTGGGGGCGCTAGGTAATTCCTAGTGAAGAGCGATTTCTGTTCGGCACGTTTATGCGTCGCAAGTACCATTTTTTTCGCAGAAATACGCCGTTAATGCCCATTCAATGCCCAAAGCCGAATTAGAAGGTCGCTAACCGCTTGTGGAATCACGATTTTGGCCACAACCTTGCCGCTTTCTTTCTCGAGAGGTGTTCACTACGCCGCGACAGTACCCTTTAATTCGTCATCGAATCCACCGAAATTATACCTGGTGATATAATTCGTTTCGTGGAGTTCCCTGAACAGATTCGAGCCGCTCGAGTGAGTGCCGGTCTCACGCAGGCCCAGTTGGCCCGTCGTGCCAGGACCAGTCAATCCCGGATTTCATCCTACGAGAAGGGGACCGTCGTTCCCTTGGCTTCAACCAAGAAGCGACTCCTGCTGTGCGCACGAAATCCGCCCGCCGTGATGCTCGACCGTCTTCGCGACGATGTGGTCGCCGCCGCCGCCAGGCGACACCTCGCCAACGTCCGGGTATTCGGCTCAGTGGCTCGCAACGAAGACACGCTCACGAGTGACATAGATCTTCTAGTTACCGCAGGCTCAGGTGCCTCATTATTCGACATTATTGGTTTCGCCAACGAAGTCGAGGAGCTTCTCGGCTGCCCAGTTGACGTGGTGAGTGATCGCGACATCGATCAAGACTCCGCCATCGCCCGAGAGGCACTTTCCCTATGAATGGACAACCGAAGGATCCCGAAGATGACGGTCACTTCGTGCTGAAAGAACACCCAGAGTCAGGACTCGTTCTGCCAGACGAAGAACAGAGGAATGCGAAGGACGAGAACAAGAAGAACGAACGTCTATCCAAAACATTGAGCGCACTCAAGTCCTCGTTGGACAAGGCAGATGAACTTTCCTCACTCGGGCGAGACCGATTCGACCAGGAATGGATCTTGCAGGATGCCGCAATCATGGTGCTCACCCAACTAGGCGAAGAAGTCAAGAGGTTGCCAAGGGCCTTTACCTCGGCGCGCCCTGGCGTCGAGTGGACCAAGATTGCGGGCATGCGCGACAAGTTGACGCACGATTACGTCGACATCGACCTCGAACTGGTGTGGGACGCCCTGGCGCGTGAAGTTCCGATCCTGCGCTCGGCCCTGTCCATCGAGCTTGACGAGGACCCTTAGTCGCAGTCGCTTTCTCAGTTCGTTAATGCCCATAGTGTGCCCAACCCACTAAAACAAGATATGGTGATCGATCAATATCGCTCCTGATGAGGTCCAACACGTGAACCGTTTTGAAAGGATTTCCACCCTTTCAAGGTGGCGGCACGGGTTCGTATCCCGTTGGAAGTGCCAAGGAAATTCGTTGAAATCCCAGCAACGACGTGAGAACCCGCGTACGCAATATCAACCACCATTGACCCTCGCTCACCGATTTGAGTCATTGCGACGACGTGAGTCACCCTCACACGGTGCACGCCAGCGCCGCTGAGCGGGGGGCGCGTGGACGACCTCCCGTCACTGCTTCGTCGCGGTGATCACCGCCGAGTTGCGCGCCACTTGCGTATTGGTCTTGATGGTCACGTGGATCGCCACTCGACCAACCATCAAGTTCTTCACTGCGAGCGCCCGAGAACGGGCCAGCGCCGCGTTGCTCTTCGCGTAGCCGGTAACGACGACCAGAGCCCCGGAGACCAACTTGGCACAGAGCGCGTGGAGCGACTTGATGGAGGTGGTGTTGAGCGTCTTGCTCCCTCTCGCGAAGGAGACTGTCACGCCAGAGGGCAACGGCGGCAGCGCCGCCACCGAATTCGACGCGTCCGACGACGAACTCGTCCCTAACGCGTTCGTGCCAGTCACGGTGAAGGAGTAACTCGTGCCGACCTGAAGATCGCTCACCGTGCAGTTATCCGCTTCTGGCGAACTCACCGTATAGCTGCAGCTTCCCCCGTTCGAACTCGACGCCGTGTAAGAGGTGATCGGCGAACCGCCATCGAGCGTCGGTGGCGACCACGAGATGCGAATCGCACCGTTACTGGTTGACGTCGTGGCGTTGGTCGCCGTGACCCCGGTCGGCGCATTGGGCACGGTGGCCGGCGTCGCCGACGACGACGGCGAGGACGCCGCGCTCGTGCCAACGGAGTTGACCGCCGTGACACTGAACGAATAGGAAGCCCCCAGCGTGAGGTTGCTCACCGTGCAGGTGTCCGTTTCTGGTGAGCTCACAACGTAGGTGCAGTTGTGCCCGTTGCTGTCGGTGGCCGTGTACGACGTGATCGGCGAGCCGCCGTTGGTGTCCGGCGGGTTCCAAGCAACGTCCAGTAACCCGTTAGAGACAGAAGCCGTTACGTTGGTCACCGTCACGTTCGTAGGGGCGTCGGGCACGGTGGCCGGCGTCACCGACGGCGCCGCGAGCGACGCAATACTCGATCCAACCGCGTTCACGGCCGTGACGCTGAACGAGTAGGAATCACCGTTCGTCAGAAACGCCACGGTGCAGGTGTCAGTTTCGGGTGTGGCCACGATGTACGTGCAACTTTGCCCACTCCCGTCCGACGCCACGTAACTCGTGATCGTGACACTGCCGTAGTTCTGTGGAGGCGTCCAAGAGACCACCGCCTCGCCCGGTTGGGCCACCGCCGTCACGTTCATTGGCTCGTTCGCCGGGAAGGTCACCGGCTCCGGGCTACTACTGCCGGGGCCGCTCACACCGTTGCCGGCCTCGCTCCAATAATTGTTACCCCAGCAGTCGACAGTGGCCCCGGTGAGAACTACACAACTCTGGCCCCCCCCCTCCGCTCGCGACCTGGGTGATGCCCGTCGGCCCGATAACTGGAATCGGAACGTTGGAACTCATAGAGCCGTTACCCAGAGCGCCCAAAAAGTTGTACCCCCAGCAGTCGGCGGTTCCCGTTAACAGCAACGCGCACGCCTGCGAGCTGCCAAGCGCCACTTGGGCCACGCCCCCAAGCGAGCCCACTCCCGAAAGTCCCATCACCGCTACCGGTGTAGACGAGTTGTTTTGGTTGCCGTTTCCCAGCTGACCTGACCCGTTGTCGCCCCAACAGTCGAGCATGGCGCTACTCAATAAAGCGCAGGTATAGTTGGCGCCCGCGCCGATGCCCAACTGGGTGACGCCCGAGAGGTTGGGGACGGCGACGGGCGTTTCGGAGGCAACCGCCCCGCTCACGCCGAGTTGACCGTATGTATTGTCGCCCCAGCACGAAACGGTTCCTGCGCTGAGTAAGGCGCACGTGTGGCTGTCGTACGCGCTGATCTGCGTCACTCCGGTTAGACCGGTCACCACCACCGGGAGCCACGAACTCAGGGTCGATCCATTACCGAGCTGTCCCGAGGCGTTATCGCCCCAACACTCGACCGTGCCAGTGTTCAACAGCGCGCAAACGTGATCGTTCCCCGCCGAAACCTGTGTCACGCCCGTCAGTCCTGTCACACTCACAGGTGTAGAAGAGTTCTGCGTCGAGCCGTCACCGAGTTGCCCGTAACGGTTCGCGCCCCAACACGAGACGGCTCCTGCGCTGAGTAAGGCGCAGCCTCCGTCACCACCGAGGGCAATATTGGTGACGTCCGATAGGCCGGCCACCTCAACGGGAGTGCCCGACTCAATTGACCCGGGTAGACCGTCGTTGAAGCTTGTGCCCCAACACGACACGGTACCGCCGTCGAGGAGGGCGCAACTAAGCGAGCCAGCGCCAGTGGCTACCTGCGTGATGCCAGGCGACGTAATGAGACTCGAGACCAGCGGTACTTGCGCCGCGACGGCCGGTGCGCTAAAGACGAACGTCAAAGCAAACACTGTCGCCACCGAGAATCCCGCCACAATCTTCAACCATCTAGAAGGAGCCGCCACCCGCGCATCTCTTGCGCGAGTCCCTCGACGAAATCGAACGCCTTGCCAGAAAAGAATGGAACCCACACCGTCCCCCCTCCAACGCCGCGACGACCGTTCGGTCCGTCGCCTATCGCTGCCCCGCGAAACTATTATCGAGTGTTGCAATTCATAAGTCAAACGTCAGACGACGGTCTCGATAGGGCCTAAAGTCACATTCTGGCGACCTAGCCACCTCCAGCAGTGAGGGCCAGCCGCGTTTGATACCCGCCATCCAGACCAGTCGAGCCCCAAGACCCGACGAATCGAAGCCGGGCTTGGGGCTGCGGCATCGCCATGGGGCGCACCCTTACGTCGAGCCGAAGGGCACTTTGCCAACTAATGATGGATAACTTCGTGGCCCACTATCGATGGTTGGCGGGTGCCCATAACCGCAGTGAACGAACGGTCTCCTCAGCGACAGACACCACGACCTCAGCAAGTTGACTTGTAGCTCTTGAGAATTGCGGTCGGTACGCCGCGGAGCCCGCCTCGCACCAAGCAGAAGCCGCTCCCCGGGCCCAAGACGTTGTCCCACTTCCCATGAACGAAATGAGCGAACCCCTCGGCCAGGTCTTCCGCGGCCTTCGTGGACCCGCTGGCGGGCGAAATTGGAATGCCCACGTGGTAGAGCACCCACGTGGGATCGATTGGCGAGGGGGTAGTGCGGAAGTAGTTGATCTTGTTCGGCGCGGCCCTGGCTTCGAGCAACTTGAGAAGCGCCGTTCGATCAGCGTTCGTCGGCATTGGAACAAAAGACCGCGTCGTCGCGTTCCAGGTGCCGAGTCCGGATGACACATTATTGTCTCTCGACCAATTGAGAACCATGAACGAGTGATCCTTGGATTGGGTGGCCATCAAGCGCGTGTAGATTTCCAAGCCCCCGATCAATCCCGGGTCCGAAGCGAGCAGCGTGACGACGCCTCTCGAAACGATCGTTCCGCCGGCGCAGTCCGGAATGCAGGTGTTTCTCATGTAGCGACCCGAGCCCGTGGCCGTCAAGGAGCCCCAGCTTGACCATTCGATCGATCCGAAGTAGGCGTTGCCATCGGCACAACTGAGAACAATCGTTCTCGGTTGGAACTTCGCCGCCACCTGGCAGCCTTCGCCGGTCGGTACTTTGATCATCGCAGGCGCAGCTCCGCTTATTTCGATTGGCAGTAGCACCGTTGAAAGTGCAACGGTGAGAGCCACCGTTGCACCGAAGGTCGATCGCCAACGTGACCACCTACGAGTCGTCCAACAGTGGAACTTTGGCCACAATCTTGACCGAACTCGAAACCAGAAGGTCGCCTCAAGGACTTCGCGACAATCAACGATCAAGCAATGGATCGCGTTCGGCGTCATGCTGGCCACTGTGCTCTTCGCACTTCCCGTGGCCGTATCATCAGACTCGATAATCACGACGCTCACCCTGGTGACTTCGTTGACCCTGGCGGTGGTCGTCAGCATCGTCGAGAGCGGCGACCAGCGACAGCGGATGACGAAGCCTGTCGATAACGGTGTCACGTCGCTGGAGTCTCGCGCACATACGGCACCCCCAACGCTTCTGGATCGCTCAACTACGCGAATTGTACCCATTCGAACACCGTCGCCAGGCAGTGCCTCGATCGAGAGCAGTCCCGCAGTTCAGCTTCGTGGGCCCTCTTTCATTTAGACCGATACGGACGGGACTTCCGTCCCTCCGCTTGACATCTTGACCTCGGTGCAATTCGGGCTTAGCGCCCGTGGAGTGTCCACGCCTTACGATTTCAAAATCTTATCGATCAGAAAGTACTTTTTATCAGTACTTTTGTTGAACGCGACTAATGAAGTCGTCCACCCTTTCATTCGGTACGGGTTCATATCCCGTTGGGAGTGCCAAATAGTGATGAGTCGCGTCATTATGGACAGTTGAACCCAAGTATTACTTTTCGCCTGGTCGGCTCTTCGTCTGGTAACGCTTCGTCGGGTCGATCACGAGCTCGACCAGGCTTCAGATCACACTGACCGTCCCTTTAACGACGACGTCGCGGGAAGTCAACGACATTGCTTCAGCGACCCCCGAGCCTCTCGGATGGCGTAGTAGACAATCACGTAGCCAGCAATTGGATCTGCCCACCACCAGCCAGCCAACGCGTTCAGCGCGAGGCCTACGACCACCGCCGTGGCCAGGATTCCATCGATCAGGGTGACACGCCCTTCGGCCTTGAGCACCGGATTGCCCAATCCTGCTCCCGTCTTCGCTTTGCCCGCGGCCAGCATGAACATGACCAGGGCGGTCAACCCGGTCCACACCATACCGACCGGGCTGTGATGGGGCCGGAAGCCAATAATAAGGACGGCGGTGCTCTGCACCGCGACGTAGACAGCTAGAACGACGAACGCGGATCCGATCATCTTCATGGCTTTGTGCCGGCGGTTCTGGGCCACGTCAGCGAGTTCCCACAGGACGACCATGGACGCGCCAATTTCGATGACGCTATCTAGACCAAAGCCCGCCAAAGCCACCGAGCGCGCCCTGAGCGCGGCGAAGGCGAGCACGACGACGCCAAGCACATTCCAGCCCAGCGTCGTCAGTTCGAGTCGCCGTCCGCGTCTTAGAAGGAGTTGTCTTGAATGCTCACGCGGTTCGGTCACCATCTAGGAACCTTACGATTTCGTGTCCGGAACACAATGAGAATTCGAAGCGAAATTCCTGTTACGCCCCACTCACCACTTCAGCTTCAACGAGCCACAAGTGAATCCGCTCGTCAGAGATCGTTCTGGTGGATCGCGCGTTTAACTACGCATCAAACATCGCTCTCCTAGGGCGAGGGCTGGCTTGAATCGCCACGCCCGATGCTTATGAGTCCGCGAGGCTCAACGACCTCGCAGGCGAGCAAACAGGCCCGCGCCGGTACTCGCCGTTGCGCTGTTCTGGGCGCACGAACACCGCTGATTCTTGGGCACGCCGGCCAGCGCTTGTTCGATGTGCTTTCCACATCCTCGCCAGGTGGACCTGCCGCACTTCCTACACGTTGCTTTTCTGCACATCGGTGTTGCCTTTCTCTCGTGGTGCACTGATTGATCTGTTTGTCACTCAGCCGACTGGCTGGAGTTCGGCGGCGGCGGGCGAGCAGCGCCATGTCCGGTACCCACCGTCAAGGTTCTTCGCGTGGAAACCGAGTTCGTTGAGCAGCAACGCCGCCACGTGGCCGCGCTGGCCAACCTGGCAGGTAACCACGATGTCGCGGCCCTCGAGCTCGCCCACGCGCGCACGAATCTGATCGACCGGGATATTGATCGCACCGGGCAACGTGCCGAGTACGAACTCTTCGGGCGAGCGAACGTCGACGAGTTGCGCCCCCCGTGCGCGATATTCATCGACCTCGTGCCACTGGACCGTCTCGACCAGGCCCGAGAGGATGTTCTCAGCGATGTAGCCCAACATGTTCACGGGGTCCTTCGCCGAACCGAACGGTGGTGCGTAGGCCAGTTCAAGGTCCGCGAGCTCCGGGGCCGTCAGCCCGGCTCGGATGGCCGTCGCGAGCACATCAATCCGCTTGTCGAGCCCCTCCTTACCGACCCCCTGGGCACCGAGGATCTCGCCCGTCGAGGGATCCACGA
Organism: Acidimicrobiales bacterium; assembly: GCA_035533495.1. Lineage (GTDB taxonomy): Bacteria > Actinomycetota > Acidimicrobiia > Acidimicrobiales > RAAP-2 > RAAP-2. Next base: position 10,470 of record DATLTW010000002.1, read on the forward strand.
GCATCTTCAGACACATGGCTTTCGCCCCGGGGTAGTAGGCGGCGTGTGAGGTGGGATGGGTGTGCACCGCGAAGTACGAGCGGCCCTGCGCGCGTAGGCGCTTCTCGTTCCAGCCGGTCGTCGCGATCGTGAGGTTGAAGACCTTGACGATGGCGGTGCCAATGGTGGTGCGGGGTCGCACGGTTCGTCCGGCGATGTGGTCGGCGACGACCCGCCCGTGACGATTGGCGATGTTGGCGAGCGGCACCAGGGTCGCTGATCCATCGAGGGCGTCGGCCTTCTCGGCGGCATCACCGACCGCGTACACGTTCTCGACACTCGTGCGGTTGAACTGATCGACGGCGATGCCGCCGCGCTCGCCGATCGCGAGACCCGCCATTCGCGCCAGCCCCGTCTCGGGTCGCACGCCGATTGCCACGACGACGAGCTCCGCCGCAATGAACTGACCAGACGCGAGTCGCACGTCGGTGGGCGTGATCGCATCGACCGAGTCACCGAGGATCAGCGTTACGCCGTGGCGACGCAGTTCGTCGGCGACCGGCGACGCCATCTCCGGGTCGAGCGGCGCCAGGACCTGATTTGTTGCCTCAATAATCGTCGTTGCGATGCCGCGGTGCGTGAGGTTCTCCGCGAGTTCGAGTCCGATGAAGCCCGCACCGATGACCACGGCCGTCTTTGGCTTGCTCTCGACTTCACTTACGAGGCGCTCGACATCCTCAACGGTTCGAAGGGGAAGCGCGCGCTCGATGCCCGGAATCGGCGGGACGATGGGCGATGCACCCGGGCTGAGGATCAAGAAGTCGTACCCAATCACGTAGGTCTTGTCCGTGACAAGGTCACGCGCCTTGACGGTGTTCGTCGTAGGGTCGATGACGACGGCCTCAGTGTCGACGCGCACATCGAGACGGAACCGATTGAAGAGCGACGACGGCGTTTGGAGCAGCAGTGAATCCTCTTCCTCGATGACGCCGCCAACGAAGTACGGCAGGCCGCAGTTCGCGTAGGACACGTGGCCGCTTCGCTCGAGCACGATGATCTCGGCCTCGTTGTCGAGCCGACGAAGCCTCGTGGCGGCGGACATTCCCCCGGCTACTCCGCCAATGATGACGACTCTCACCCTTCTCCCTTACGCCAGGCTCAAGAAGAGCTTCTGGAACTTCTCGGTCATCGGACCACTGTCGATACTCGGATCAAGCAGGCATTCCTTCAGACTCGCCGAAATCAAGTTGAACGCGGCGGTATTGACGGCTTTGCTCACCGCAGCCATCTGCGTGACGATCTCTTCGCACGAGGAGCCCTCGTCGAGCATGCGCACCACGGCGCCCAATTGCCCGTGGGCCCGCCTCAGTCGCTTGCCAATCGCCACGAGCTGCTCATTGTCGCCGAGCGCGTGTGGTGTCGTCGATGCCCTGAGGCTCTCCCTTGCAGTCCGCGTTGCTCCGGTGTTGTCGCGCTCGGCGCGAGTGATCGACATGGGACTATCGACTCTTCAGAGGCTGACTCATAAGCGGAGCCAACAGACACACGTTGAGCGCTCCAGCTATCAGTGGGACCAGCCCGATGACTGACAGCGTCAGCCAACCGCCGCCGAGCAAGAGGCCGACCGCGATGAGTGCGATTCCGGCGACGACGCGTAGCAGGCGCCCGGCTCTCGATGACATGAACTTGATGAGACTCACGATTCCTCTTTCTCGAACTGGGGCCCCGGGCCCTCGCTTGACCGGTAACGGGACCGACTCGCTTCACTCAGTATATACCCCCTGGGGTATATACACAAATCGCCAGAGTGCAGTCTTCTCTTAGTGCTGTGGGTCTCGAGTCGCCCCCTGGACGGTTCAAACCCAGAGACCGAACGTGAGGACCTAGGTCGCGACTAGTGAGGAAAGTGCCCGATCGCGCGAGAGAAGCGCCCTCATCCGGGCGAGCACGAGCCGCCGCGCGAGCGCACGTCGACCAGCCATCCGCTGGCCGGGTCGGGAAAGTAATCGCCCGACACCGGATCCTGTTGGTAAGCGCACGGTGGCTCAGGGCCAGACGCGATCTGGGTGAGCGCATCGAGCAGGCTGCGAACGTCTTTCTCGCTCGAGTTGATGCCGCAGCTCGCGCGAACGGCGCCCGGCATGGAACGCCGATCGCCGTGACGGACATTGGTCTGAAATTGAACGACGTCATCGGCACTCAGTCCGAGAAGCCGTATCAGGTAGGGATGCGCGCAGAAGCACCCGTGTCGAACGCCGATGCCGAACTCAGCCGACAGTCGCGCCGCGACGAGAGCGAAGGGAACACCTTCGACCGTGAACGTCGCCACCGGCAGGGTGTCACTCGCCAAGTCCGGTCCGAGCACCCGCACGCCGGGAATTGCGGCCAGACCGCCGCGCAGCGCACGCGCCAGGCGCCGGTCGTGCTCAATGATTTCGGGCCAGCCGATCTCCTCGAGCGCCTCGATCGCGGCGTGCAGGGCAACGGCCCCAACGACGTTCGGAGAACCAGCCTCCTCGCGTTCGGGCGGCGCCGTCCAGACGACCTCGTTTAGATCCACCAGATCGACCGCTCCCCCGCCCGCGAGGAACGGATCTCCGTCACTGAAGGCGCTCCGTGGACCTATGAGCACGCCCGCGCCGAACGGGGCGTACATCTTGTGCCCGCTCCAAGCGACGAAGTCCGCGTTGTGCGGCAGGGGCCGGTGGGGAGCCAGTTGCGCGCCATCGACCACGACGGAAATCCCGCGAAGGTGCGCGGCTTCGATGATCTCGCCAAGCGGGGGTATCCAGCCGGTGATGTTCGACGCTCCGCTCAGCGTGAGCAGCCGGGGCTTGGGCGAGACGTCAAGGGCCGACTCGACGTCGGCGACGGTGAAGGTTCCGTCGGGAGCGCACTCCACGAACCGGCATGTCGCAACGCGCGACCACGGCAGCAGATTCGCGTGGTGTTCAATAACGGTGGTGACGACCACGTCGCTCGGGAGGAGACCCAATCGGTAGACGAGGTGATTGATGGCCTCGGTCGTGTTGCGACAGATGATCGCGACGTCATCGCGACCTTCGCGCCCGGCGAATCGAAGTGCGGCGTCACGGGCGTCCTCGTACTGCGCAGTTGAGATTTGCGATTTGTACCCCGCGCCTCGATGGACGCTCGAATACGACGGCAGGAACTCCAGGACCCGGTTCATCACTGAAGGCAGCGCGCCCGTCGACGCAGCGGCGTCGAGACCGACGTACGGGCGCGACACTCCGTCCACGCAAGGCACGAGAACTTCATCGCCAATGAGCGCAAGAGGGAGTTTCATTTGGTTCTCCCGACCTCCCGTGTTGCTGTTTGCTTCATTCTGCCCGTTCGAACTGGCGTCCGGAATGGGCTTCCACTGGCGTCTCTCAAGATGGTGCCAACAGCCATCGGAACGCCTCCTGACTGCCTTGCAGTTCGAGTCGCCGTCGGAGCACTGGGTTGTCGGTGGCTTGGCTGACGTGTTGGTTGATCGCCCGGCGCTGGCGCGCGCGGTCGACGCTGATTAGAAAGTCAAGCTCCGTGTCGGAACGGCCGATGAATCCGGCGCCGAACTCGAGGTTCAAAGCGCTCGCGACGCGTTCGGGCAGCACCCAGGCGAGTACCGGAAGTTCAAGTTCTCGCGCCACCGCTACGGCCGCTTCGGTCGCCCGGCAGTGATCGGGGTGCCCAGTGATGCCGCCATCATCAAAGGCGAGCAGGAGGTCCGCCCCCGAGCGCCTGGCGGCCTGACGAACTCGTGCGGTCAGTTCGCCCAAGGGCTCTTCGGTAAGGCGGCCATCAGGGTAGTGCAGTAGCTCGACGGCCCCGACCCCCAGTTCGCTCGCTGCGGCGGCCAACTCGTCGGCTCTGACACGACCGAGTTCGGGGGTGTCCGCCCCGAGCGTGGACGCCTCGCCGTGGGTGAAGCACACCACGGAGGTCGAAGTTCCCGATTCGTCGAACGTAGCGAGCGCCGCGCCGAGTCCAAAACTCTCGTCATCGGGGTGCGCGCACACGACGAGCACCGAACGAGCACTGGGTAACTTCATCGCCCGCTGCGCCACCGAACTTTCGGTCATCTCACCTCTGTTCATCGATTGGCCATCACGAACCACCGATCACCAACACCCCAGTATATACCCTAGGGGGTATATACTCTATTCGCCGTGGCTCAACTCAGCCCTTCGCAATTCTTCATCGGCCCGTCGAACGCGAGGAGACCTCCAAACGCCGACGCCGCGGTCGGTCGCCAGCGGACGCTCCCTAAATAACCCGGTCCTTCACTCCGCGCCGAAACTGAGCGACTGGCGCTGGATTTCGCGTCTCACCTGACGTGGTGTCGGGTTCCGCATGGTGGTTGCCCCAACGAGCACGGTGGGAACCGTCTCGTCGCCCCCATTGACTGACCGCACGAACGCGGCGGCACTCGGATCGCCCCAGATGTTCAACTCATCGCTCGCCACGTCCATACGCCGTAGGCCCCATCGCAAGCGCGCGCAGAAGGGGCACCCCGGGCGCCAGTAGACGACGACCGCGGGGGAACCTGCACTCGGCGTGGCGCCGTCACGTATTCGGCCCCTCATCGCACTCCTCGAGATACCGGGTCCCACCAGATCGTGGTCAGCTCGCGCTCCATCGGCGCCGGGTGCGATTCGAGAAACTCACGAACCTCGTCTTCGCGCGATTCGGGCAGGCAGAGGCGGATACGGGTGAAATGAGCCGCCAGATCGGCGTTCTGCTCGACCCGCATGGGTCCGTTCCACTGTTTGCGATGGGCGTCGATGCCAATCTCGTGAAGGACATCGAGCAGATCCGACGGCGTCGGATCTGCCGGGCGCTCGAGTTTCCAGAAGTGGCGCCACGCCTTGGACATCGAGGCCAACGGATGGTGATCGGGCATCTCGAGTACCACGCGGTCTCTCGCGTGGTCGTTCAGGGCTCGAAGAAACGGGACGATGTCAGCGACGTTGTAGACGACGTGGTGCGCGGTCACGACGTCCGCCTCGGGGGTCCGGTTCGCGACCGATGGCCAGAAGCCCTCGATAGTCTCGCAGGCGACCCCGCGCTTAGCGGCGTTCGCGCTGAACATCACCAGCATCTCTGGCTGATGGTCGACGCCGATCACGTGAGTCGCCGGAGGGGTTAGGGCGAAGGCCGCGATGCCACCCCCGCAGCCCACGTCGAGCACCGTGGCGCCCAGAGAGAGGACTTCGCGCGCGCGATCGTGCGATGGCGACGGCTGAATCTGGTCGGGGACCTCGAAGAGAACGGGCGGGTGAATCCACGGGCTTTGCGGCGCCGAGTTCACGATCTCGTTGGGCAGCGCCCACGCTTCAAGTGCCTGGCGCCAGTTTTGCGCCGCCGAGGTCACGCTCTGCGTCCGATGAGGCGAGTGGAGGAACCTTCAGTTGAACCCGCGTTTAACGCCGGGTCCACGTCCTGATCGCACGTGCACCGCTCGTCATTGGGCACTCCGGCGAGCGCCTGCGCGATATGACTCCCACATCCGCTCCACGTCGGCCTGGCACACATCTCGCACGTCACTTGATGACACATCGTCCTTACCTCTCTCTTTTTTCATTCTTCTCGACCGAAGCGAGCCAGCGTAACCTCACCGACTGAATTCGATGTGGTTGCTTTCCACGCTGACGCCGCGGCGCCTTCGGAACGACCACCCGCCGGCGGCGACATGTCCGTCCCACGGCGTGTAGCATATACCCTAGGGGGTATCTATCAAATCGCCTCGACGAAACCAAAGGAGAAGGCGTGGCAACGACACCGATGACAGGGGAAAGTTTCGAGGAGATTATTGCGTCCAATGACATCGTGCTCATCGACTTCTGGGCAGCGTGGTGCGGACCCTGTCGGTCATTCGCGCCGACCTTCGAGAAGGTCTCAGAGCAGTTCCCCGACTTCGTGTTCGCCAAGGTCGACACCGAGGCAGAGCCGAGTCTCGCAGCGTCGTTCAACATCATGTCGATCCCCACGCTGATGATCACTCGCGAGAACGTGGTGCTATACAGCCAGGCTGGCGCCCTACCCGAGCGAGCACTGGTCGAACTGGTCGAGAAGGTGCGCGACCTCGACATGCAAGAGGTACACCGTCAGGTGCTCGAACACCAGAGCGCCAACTCCTAGCGCGTGGCGGAGTCGCCACCCTGGACGATGGAAAATCTGATGGAACTGGGGAAGTCGAATGCGGACGACCTCGTCGTCGTGCACTGCGCGGTCGAGTGGCCAGAAGCCATTCCCCGTCGTCGACGAGAAACCCCCCTTTCGGCGAGCGTCCCTCGGGTGAGCACAAGCAGCAACGCAGTCATGACAACGTGCACGCCGGTGCACCACCGGCAGATGTACCCGATGATCAGCACCTCAGCGGTGATGAGCCACAGGACGAAGATCCTGCCGGCCACGGTGAGCGTCGAGCGAGCGAGCGCCAACATCGCGCAACGCGGTCTGAAGCATATACCCATCGGGGTATACACTGAATTCGATGACAGTGCCGCGATAGGTTCCAGGCGATACTGAAATGACGGGAAGTTGGGGAAGGAGAAGCCGTGACCACCAAGAAGACGCCGCACGTGCTCCAAGACCAGGCGCAACTAGAGGTAATCACTAAACGCGTAAAGCGCGCGCACGGCCAGATGGGGGCGGTCGTACGAATGCTCGAAGAGGGTCGTAGTTGCGAAGACATCGTCACCCAGATGGCGGCGGTGGCCAAGGCGGTAAACACCGCGGCGTTCACCCTTATTTCCGCCAGCCTGAAGGAATGCCTCGTGGACCCTGAGCGCGACACCGACGACATCGTGCTCAGGCTGCAGAAACTCTTTCTGAGTCTGGCGTGAGGACGCTGCATCTCTTGGCGGTCGCGCGATTCCCCAAGTCCTGGGACACCACCGACGCCACCATGACCTAGATCTTGACCACGACTCACCCTCACCGAGGTGTTCACTATGTCGCGATAGATCCGTTCACTCTCGTGAAGGTAGAGAGCGTTGGGAGTGCTGCGAGAGGGCTGCTGAACCCCTTTTGGTCAATCCGCTTCTTGAACGTGCAGACGCGATTCGGCGCGCTGGTAGCTCGCGACGAGCGGTGTGAAAGCCGATCCAACGAGTAAGAATCCGACACCGAGGATCAGCCAGCCCAGCCGACCCAAGCTGATCGCGAGCGCGACGACCAAGCTCGGACCGATAATTCCCGAAATTCCCCAACCCAACGAGAACGCTCCTTGATACTGACCCTGTAGGTCTTCGCGAGCCATTCCGTAGCCGATACCCCATGAGGCGCCCGAGCTGAAGAGTTCTCCCATGGTGTGCGCGACCATCGCAAACACCAACACCGTGCAGGCGAGAAACGGATCCACACCAGAGGCGAACGAGTAAAGGACACAAGCCACCGCGATCAAGACGCCAGAACGTCGAAAGACACGTGCCGCCTGCGCGAGGTCGCCCGAACCCCGACTCGTTCGCACCTGAAGCGTAATCACCATGAGTGTGTTGATGACCAAGAGCACGGCGACCCACCAGCGGGGCGCCCTCGTGTGGTACACCACCCACAAGGGAAGTCCCACACTCTGGATGATGAAGTGGATCGCGAAGAGGCCGTTCAGCAGCGACGCGAGGAGATAACGGCGATCACGCAGAACCACCGTCATCGATGCGCGGCGCTCGCCTGGAGCTGGCGCCAACGGGGGCATCGGTGGTAGACGCAGCACAAACGCTGCAGCCACGGCGAAGGTAAGCGCGTTACCGAGCACCATCACGACGTACGCGCTTCGCGTGTCGAGGGCCAGGCCCACGCCCGAAAGCACGATGCCAAAGGAGATGCCGAAGTTCGTCACCGCGCGCTGGTACGCGCGGACACGAACCCGGTCTTCGCCTTGACCGAAGCGACCCATGAGTGCCGAACGCGCGGCACCACCGGCGCCCCCCATCAAGCCGCCGACGCTTCCAAGGACGAGGAAGGCCATAAAGGAGTGCACCAACGTGAAACTCGCCATCACGACACCTTCGCCCGCGACCGCGATGGCGACGATGAGGCGCGGATCCCAACGGTCGGCCAGGTGTCCGGCGGGAATCGACACGAGAAGACCGGCGACTGCAGCCACGCCAAGTCCGAGGGCCACTCGATGCACCGAAAGGCCGACGGAGCGAGTAAAGAAGATGACTTCCACCGTGTAGTAAAGGCCGTTACCGATGGTGTTGACGAGTGTGGCCTTGGTCAGTGTGCGAATGGGCCCCGGTTCGGGGAGCGTCGCACGTAAAAAACGCTCGCGGCGGGTGGACGCCGATTCATGAGACGACACGACGCCATCGTACTTGCGCCTCTTGATCAGCATCTTCAGAAGAAATTGTGCGGCGCTCGGATCAGCTTGTCACGGCGGCGGTACGAATTCGAAATCCGTAAGGAACGCTGCGAGACCTAGACCCTTGGAGCGGTCCTCGGGAATGAGAGTTTGGTTTGGTCTTCGGTTGAAGGGGGCTTCATAGACTCGTCGAGCGTCAGAATGCCGAGCAAGTCATGCGCGCTTCGTCTCATCCCACCAAGTGAGTAAGCGCGTGCCATAGAACGTAAGCCACTTGGACGGCTCACCAGGCGGCACGTCGACCTCGAACCACACTCGACCTGGATGGCGGTGCTCCTGGAGCCATTTTCCGTCCGCACGGCGAGCATCGCGGATCACCTCGATCGCTTCGGCGAGTCGTCTATCAGCGGCGATGCCGTCATACAACGCTGCCGCTCGAAAGTAATCGGCAGCGTTGAGCACGCTGTAAAACCAGCGGAACGGATACGAGAATTGCGTCACCCACGGCCCAACAAGTTCGCCGGTGGACATAGAGCGCAGTAGCTGGCGCTGCAACAAGTACTCTTCACCAGCTCGCCGCGCCGCCCGCATCGCGTCGCTCCCACCGGTCGCTGCCTCGTAGTAAAGCAAGCCCTTTAGGACATTGAGCGTGGAATGAAACGATGAGCGGGTCGAACCATTGACCCACTCGCAGTTCCAGCCACCGTCGGCCATTTGGTGATCGAGGAACCACTGCGCTATCCCCGTCACGTCCGTCCCAAGCCAGGCACCGTTGGCGAGCGTGTACGCATTGATACAGCAGTCAACCTCGCCGTCCCAGTATGGCAAGTTGTTGTACTCCCATTGGCTGTTGGCCGCGAGCAGCTCGGCGGTTCCAGCAAGATCGGCGACGTCGAGACCCCATTCGCGAAGGCTATTGAGGGCCCAAGTTGTTGCGGTCCAGGGCTGGCCCGCGCCTTCGGCCGCCTCCGGACCATGGAAATCAAAGTCGCTCGGGAAGAATGCGCCACCGGCCCATTGACCATCAGGATCCTGCAACGCGAGCAGGCGCGCGCCGAATCCCTCTGTCGCGACCCGTACCCGAGTGGTTCCCCACGCCTCACGTGGCGCATCCGTGAGGTCACGCTCGACTTGCCAACGCAGCGCTGGATCGGCATCGAGCAGCCAGTC
>DATLTW010000003.1:0-3789 GCA_035533495.1 Acidimicrobiales bacterium
CAAGCTCGCCCAGATGGAGGTCGCGCGCGTCAACGTGCGCAACTTGGTCTTTTCGCACGTCGAGCGCACCAACGACGGGGCCACGCCGAGCTTCGCGGAGGCTTCGGCGATGAAGCTCTACGCCGCCCAGGCCGCGTGTCAAGTGGCCGACGACGCCATTCAGATCTTGGGCGGGAACGGCTACATCGCCGAGTACCGCGTCGAGCAGCTCAGTCGAGACGCCCGAGTACTGCGAATCTACGCTGGCACCGACGAAATGCAGGTCATCGCCATCGCGAAGGATCTCATTCGTTCCTAGCCAGCGCGTCACGTAGTTGTTGCGCGACGCCCGTCCAACCCTTGTACGTCTGCACCGACGACGGCGCGCTCTCCAGGGCGAACACCAGCGCCGGCACGAACGTTTCGTCGTTCTCGCGTAACGACGCCGCGGAGGCAACGTAGGTTCGAATAGTAAAGACGATCGCCTTGGTTTGGGGTAACTGGCGTAACGTCTGGCGCTCGACCCGAAAGAACCAATCGGCGAGACCGCCGCGGGGCGAGGTGCGCGCCCCGAAGGGCTGGTGCAGTACCGGACTATCGAGCAACGTCCAGTTCAGTCGCCAGAACGACCGCTCGGGTGTGAGCCGATCAAAGAAGGCGCTCGTGGGTCGCGCGAGCACTTGGTCGTACAGCGGCACCGGTGAGTGAATCTCATCGAGCGTCGTACCGATCTTCGTCGCCAAACTCCATCGCGAGGGAAAACAAACGCACGCCGCGCGGAGTCGCCACGCGTCGTCCCTCACCAAGACGCAAAGGTCCTCTTGCACGAGGCGACTGGCTGCGACGATGGGATGCTCGCCCTCGGTGGGAGCGAGGGTCAGTTCCGGACGGTAGGTGCGAAGGAATTCCCGGACTTCTTGCAAGAGTTCGAAGCTCGCCTCGTCACCTTCGGGATTGGTGGCCACGACCACGTCGTAACTTTCCCTCAGAAGAGTCGCCTTCAGGGCCATCTCCTCTTCGTAGTGTCCGTCAATCTCAAACCATGTCGAAGGATCAAGTGGCCGAAGCCCCATCGCCAGACGCCAGCCCTTGGCGTCGAGAGGCAGGTAGGGAAACGGCGGCGTCATTTTGCTACCGGACCCGGCGACGCCCGGCGATCGGGCCGCTCACGAGATGGGCTCCACCCCCCTAATCTGGCACGTCCCTACGAACCCTTTTAGCGCACCACCAGCAAATTAGTAGTTGATACATGTTACATTTAAGTTAGTATTAGATATGCCCCGTAGCCAACGGGCGCGTAGTTCACGCGCCATCGCTAACGACGAAGCCATTCGCGAAGCCGGCATTGCCGAAGTCCTTCGCGTGGGGGTGGACCACGTCTCGTTGCGCGACGTCGGTCACCGGGCCGGACTTACCCATGGGGCCACCTACGCGCGCTACGAAGACGTCGATGAACTCCTCGTAGACCTATGGAACTCGGTACTTTCCTACCGGGCCATCTCGATGTTTGAGCTGTGTATGACGGCGGCCGAAAAGCCCCACGCCGACACGGTGGGCGCGGTCTTTGAACTCCTTCGCGACACGCAGCCCGCTGACATGGCGTGCGTGCAACTGCTCCTGACGGCGCGGCGGATACCAACACTGCACGAAGAGGTCGAGCCCTTCATCCACAACTATCTCGAGCGAGAGTTGTGTTCGTCACCTGACGTGAGCCCCGCTCACACTCGCGGCATAACCATTTTTGCTCTATTGATCGTGCAGATCATGGCCGACCGACAGTTCGGTCAAGACGAGAACTACCACGCGGTGCTCGAGACGTTGTTGCTCGAGACCCTCTCCACTGATCCCAAAGACGTGGGCGAAGTGCCGCTCCATGATCGTGACGATGGCATCGTCCTGGCGCCGGGTGACGATCTGCGCACCGAATTGGCCCACGCCACCTTCGGCGTCGTAGGCAAGAGTGGCTACACCCGAGCCACCATCTCACGAATCGCTCGACGCGCCAACTGCTCACCGGGCGCCATCTACAAGTTGTACCCCTCCAAGGAGGACCTCGTCATCGCCGCGTTTCACGATCTCATGCGGGCCCGTTGGATGAGAGTCTCGAACTTTGTCAACGTGCTCGAAGAGGGTTCCATCACCCAACTGCTCTACAACGCAACGAGTACCTCCAACACAGTGCGCCAGAGTTTCACGTTAGAGACGGCCCTCGCCGCAGCGCAGAGTGAGCGACTTCGATTGGCCATCTTCAGCCAGCTCAGCGAGCTCCAAGCCCTCATCCCCTTGCTGACCAACCTCAGCGACGATGAGAGAGCCCGGCTGGGCTACCTCATTCGCTCAATCATGTTCATCACCATCGGCGTAACTTTCTTGTCGACGGTCGTTGGTTCGATGCAGGGCACGAACTTCAATCAGTTCGCCGAGCCCTTTCGACGCGCCATCTTGAAAAATGGCGTACCCACCTGGAGTGAGATGTCGCGCCAGATCCTCGAACTGATCAACGCGCGCGGGTACTAGGTACTGGCCTTAGGCGGCGACGCGCCCGTCAGACCCTCCAGTCGATTCAAGATCCCCGAGATGACCTCGTCTTGCGCCAGGAGATGCTTTTGGATCTCTTCGGCTTCCTTTAGAACGGCCTCGGCGTCCTTGTAGGTCTCTTCGGCCCGTTTATCGGCGGCCTTGGCTTGGATGTTTTGGCCCACGATGATAATCGGTAGCAACACCAACTGCAAGAAGCTACTCGAGAGCCACACCACGACGAAGTACGTCCCTTGATGGATGGCCGAGGGCAACGCGAAGAGCGCGATGATCGTAAAGACGTACGCGCACCACATGGTGCCCACGACCAGCGTGATGCGAAGACCAAATTTGGCGTTGATCCGAACGAAGACGTTGTCGTCTTTAATACCTCGAAAGTCACGTGTCTTGATCGGCTTCGCCGCGGTCTCGAGTTCGCGCGCTCGCGGGTGACGAGTGTAGTGATAAATGTTGGGCACGTCTCAATTCTCACACCCGCCGAAACGCGGAGTGGTGATTTACGAAGGTCCCCTAATTCTTCATCAGGTCCGGTGACGTCTCCATGCCTTGACGCCAGACCGAACGCGCGATGATCTTGGTCGGATCGGCGCGATCCTTGTAACGCAGTGCGACGTCACGCACCTCCTCGAGCAGTCCCTCCGAGAGGCGCGTCGGGCTAAGCCCGAGCGCCAAGAACTTCTCCCGACTTACGTTGAGCTCATTCTCGACGGCTTCGCGTCGAGGGTTAGGCAAGAACGCCACGTCCACGCCGGTCAACTTTGAGATGAGTTCGGCTAACTCGCGCACTCGGTGAACCTCGGTGACTTGGTTGAAGACCAAGGTCTTGTCGCCGCGCGCCGGCGGATTCTCCAGGGCGATCTGAACGCAACGAACGGTGTCACGGATGTGAATAAAGGCCCGCGTCTGACCGCCCGTGCCGTGCACGGTCAAGGGGTGACCGATGGCGGCCTGCATCAAGAAACGATTGAGCACGGTGCCGTAGTCGCCGTCGTAGTCGAATCGGTTGATGAGCCGTTCGTCGCGCGCGGTTTGGGGCGTTTGGGTGCCCCAGACGATGCCCTGGTGCAGGTCGGTGACACGCAACTGGTCGTTGGCGCAGTAAAAAGCGAAGAGCAGCTGGTCGAGGGTCTTGGTGAGGTGATAGACCGAGCCGGGATTGGCCGGGTGGAGGATTTCGCGCTCGATGTCACCGTCGGGGGTCGGGACCTTGACGGTGAGATAGCCCTCGGGGATCGGGGCGGAGCCGGACCAGCCGTACCCGTAGACGCCCAT
>DATLTW010000004.1:0-5410 GCA_035533495.1 Acidimicrobiales bacterium
CCCAACAGGTCATCACGTGATTCAGCACCCGGCCTTTACCGTCGAACCCTGGTGTTTACGCGAAACCGAACTGGACCTTGACGTCTTGGCTCAGAGCGAATCAGTGTTTGCGCTGTCCAACGGACATATCGGCTGGCGCGGCAATCTCGATGAGGGAGACCCCAACGGCCTGTCCGGCTCTTATTTGAATGGCGTGCACGAGTTACGTCCCTTACCGTACGCCGAGGTCGGCTACGGATACCCCGAACGCGACCAAGTCATACTCAACGTCACCGACGGGAAGTTGCTTCGCCTCTTGGTCGACGACCAACCGTTCGACGTCCGATATGGCGAACTGCACGCTCACGAACGCGTCCTCGACTTTCGAGCCGGCGTGCTCGAACGTCAACTTGAGTGGTCCTCACCCTCCGATCGGCGAATTCGAGTGACGTCAACTCGACTCGTGTCGTTGGTTCAACGCTCCGTGGCGGCCGTGAAGTACGAGGTTGAGGCGATCAATTACCCTGTGCGCTTGGTCATCCAGTCCGAGTTAGTCACCAACGAACCGCCGCCGCCCGTGAGCGGGGACCCGCGCGTCGCGGCCGTGCTCGACGCGCCCTGGCAAACTCAAGCGCACGGGAGTGACGGAACTTGGGCCGAATTAGTTCATCGCACCGAGCACAGCGAGCTGATGATGGCCGCGGCCATGGACCACGTGGTTGACGGGCCAGCTTCTACCCAGATTGAGGCCGAGAGTTCCCCCGACCTCGCTCGCGTGACGGTGACCGTCACTCTGGAGCCGGGAGAGCGAATCTGCCTGATCAAGTACGTCACGTACGGCTGGTCGGGGGAGCGCTCGAGAGAGGCGGTGCGCGACCAAGTGGACGCCGCCATGGTCGTGGCGCGGCAATCGGGCTGGGAGGGCCTCGTCACCGAGCAGCGAGATTTTCTAGACGATTTCTGGGAGCGCGCCGACGTGGAGATCGAGGGTGACGACGAGGTTCAACAGGCGGCACGCTTCGCTCTCTTTCACGTGCTTCAAACGGGCGTTCGAAGTGAACGCCGGGCCATCTCGGCTAAAGGTCTCACCGGTACCGGGTATGACGGACACGCGTTCTGGGATAGTGAGACGTTCGTTCTGTCGATGCTGAGTTACACCGAACCCGACGCCGTCGCCCACGCACTCATCTGGCGCCACAGCACCCTCTCGATGGCCCAGGACCGGGCCGCCCAGTTTGGTTTCAGGGGTGCCGCGTTTCCCTGGCGCACGATCACCGGGGCCGAGTGCTCGAGTTACTGGCCCGCCGGGACGGCCGCCTTTCACGTGGGTGCCGACATCGCGGGCGCCGTGATTCGCTACTCGCACGCGGCCAGCGACGAAGAGTTCGACGTCAAGTACGGACTTGAATTACTGGCCGAGACGGCTCGACTGTGGTGTTCCCTTGGTCATTTCAACGTCGACGGGGGATTTTGCATCGATGGGGTTACCGGTCCCGACGAGTACAGCGCCATCGCGGACAACAACATCTACACAAACCTGATGGCCCAGCACAATCTCCGAGGAGCGGTGGAGATGAGCGAGCGACACGCCGCGCGGGCTGGCGAACTCGCTATTGACGAAGAGGAGATGGCGTCGTGGCGTGACGCCGCTGCGAAAATGGTGATTCCCTTCGACGCGGTTCTCGGAGTGCACCCTCAATCCGAGCGCTTCACCGACCATGAGCTATGGGACTTTGCGGCGACCACAGCGGAACAGTATCCGCTCATGTTGAACTTTGCGTACTTTGACCTGTACCGCAAACAGGTCGTCAAGCAGGCGGACTTGGTGCTGGCCATGTACCTTCGAGGCGACGCGTTCACGCCCGAACAAAAGAGGGCCAACTTCGACTATTACGAGCGCTTGACCGTGCGCGACTCGTCACTGTCGGCCAGCTGCCAGGCCGTGATGGCGGCCGAAGTTGGCTACCTGGACTTAGCGCACGACTACTTGGCCGAAGCCGCCTTGATGGACTTGGATGACCTCGAACACAACACCCGTGACGGACTGCACATTGCCTCGTTGGCGGGCACCTGGATCGCCCTCGTGGCTGGACTGGGCGGCATGCGCGAGTGCCAGGAGTCACTGAATTTTGCGCCTCGCTTGCCCGCGGGCATCACTCGACTCTCGATCAACCTGGTCTTTCAGGGTCGGCGTCTACGCGTCGACACGATCCCTCAATCGACCAGCTACACGCTAAAGACGGGTGAATCTCTCGACCTGTTCCACTTCGGCAAGTTAATCACTGTGTCCAAGAAGAGTCCTGTCTTCATTGAGACGGCGAAAGACCTCATTTATCCAACACCCTTGACGGCCCCGACTCAACCGTACGGTCGCGCGCCGCGCAGGCGTGGCGGCCAAATCGTCAAAGAACTCTAGGGCGTGATGGCTACCGAGACTCCCGCTGATCGCGAGCGTGTGCCCGTGGACTTCAGCGCGTACGACGCGTGGCTGTTCGACATGGACGGTGTCTTGACCAAGACCGCGGCCGTACATGCCGAGGCGTGGCGCCAGACGTTCGATGAGTTTCTCGACCAAGAATCGACTCGCACGGGAAAGAAGTACGCTCCCTTTGACCCCGAGGGTGATTATGAGCGATACGTGGACGGAGAACCGCGAGCCGACGGAGTCCGCAACTTTCTTACCGCACGGGGCATCACCCTTCCCGAGGGCGATGCCAGTGACCTCCCGGACGCGCGTACTGTCCAAGGAGTTGGGAACCGCAAGAACGATCTGGTCCTCCAGGTGATGAAGACCAAGGGCGTCGCGGTCTATGACGGCGCGGTGGCGCTCGTCACGGAACTACGTCAACGCGGAGTCAAAGTGGCGGTCGTCTCCGCCAGTGAAAACACCGAGTCGGCCTTGAAAGCCGCGGGCATTGCCGAGTTGTTCGACGCCTGCGTCGACGGCATTGTCGTGAAGTCCCTTCATCTGGCCGGCAAGCCCGCGCCCGACAGTTATCTTGAAGCGGCGAAGATGTTCCACGTCGTTCCCGGTAGGGCCGTGGTCATTGAGGACGCCCTTTCAGGTGTGGAGGCCGGTCGGAGCGGACACTTCGGATTAGTGGTCGGGGTCGATCACCACGACGGACCGGGCCAACACGAGTACGCCGATGAGCTCCGCGCGCGCGGCGCCGACGTTGTGGTCACCAATCTCAATGAGCTGGTCGGGGGCGTACGCGTCGCCCAAAAAAAGTAAGAAGTCACGCGAAGTCTTGATTCATTCGCACCGTGATGATGATTTTTCCGCGGGCGTGTCCGGTTTCGAGATGGCGAACGGCGTCGGTACGTGGTCAGTTAATTCATTCGGGCGAAGATTAGGATGTGTCTATCGCCAAGAGATCGCCTTGTGAATCCCGAGACGTCAATAATTACTCTGTTCGATTGTTGAAGGCCGTCGCCTCGTGCTACGAGCGAACCCTCTTCTTCAGTTACCAACGTTTGCGCTGGTGGGTGCCGCTGGGACCAATCGGAAAACGTGATCGCGGTCCCGTTCGGGCCGGCCCCCGTGGTCTCGTAGCGGGCGTCATCGTGGGCGCATCGTTCTTCGCGACTTCTCCGGCGAATGCTAACCACAGTCTCGCCGTTCAACAGACGCCCTCGGCGCCCTTTGGCGTCGGCGTGGCGCGCTGCACCTTCGTCGATCACACACGAAACGTGTTGAACTATTCCACGACGCCCACCTCCGTGTTGTCCAATGTGCGTAAGCTCGTCACCGAAATCAGGTATCCAACGTTGCCTGTGGCGGGAGAGCCAAACCCAATTAACGGTGCCGAGCCCGTGGCGAGGATCGGTGGTTACCCCATGATCGTCTTCGCGCATGGCTATGACGTCACTCCCGAGACGTTCGCGCCCCTGCTGGACGCGTGGGTGCGAGCTGGCTTTGTGGTTGCCGCGCCATTCTTCCCGGATGAGAACAGATTCGCCGTCGCCGCCCAACACGGGGCTAACACCGAAGATGACATTCGAAACGAACCAGCAGACATGACCTTTGTCACGCGCGCCATTCTCCAAGCGTCGGCCGGTCAGTCGCCCGGATGCTCCGTCGCGAACGGACT
This sequence comes from Acidimicrobiales bacterium, assembly GCA_035533495.1. GTDB lineage: Bacteria > Actinomycetota > Acidimicrobiia > Acidimicrobiales > RAAP-2 > RAAP-2. The sequence continues at coordinate 4,074 of DATLTW010000004.1, forward strand.
GGTGAATGCCTCGGAACTCGGACTCGCCGGCCATTCCGACGGGGCGACGGCGGTCGGGCTCCTCGCTTTTGCTCGCGGTGACAATCTCCAGGGCGTGAGTTACGCCAGTTTGCGAGCGGGGCTTGCCTATCGGGCCGTTGTGGTTATGTCGGGTCAAGAGGACGGGGCACAGAGCTATGCCGCGCCGGCGAGACATCCAGCATTCTTGGTCATCCAAAGTGCGGCCGATCAATGTAATCCAATTCGCAATGGCGTGAAACTCTACGGGGACATTGCTCAGTCCAACAAATGGTTTCTCGAGTTGCATCGCGCTCACCACCTCCCTCCTTTCGACGGCGTCGACGTGCCGGCCTTTCGAGTGGTGGCTTCAACGTCGACGCGTTTTTTTCGCATTGCTCTCCAAGGGGCGACGCTCGTGCCCGGCCTCGTCGCCTATGGAAATCAGAACCCTCCCGTGGCCGAGATGTTCGAGGGCGATCCCGGTCCCTCCTTGCGCTACGCGCCAAATCTTCCCGAGTTCTGCAGCCCTAACTAGTCACTGCCGAGTGCCACTGGCAACGGAAGTTGTACCGAAATAAAAGGCGCAAGAAGCGAAGCAACCCGATCCCACTCATCGCCCCGCCCGCTGGTCCGTTCATCGTTGTTGGTCACGGCGCGTCTGGACGGCATCCACCAAGTAGGTTGCCCTTATGCGTCGTGTCATCGGACTCGTGATGATGGTGAGTTTGAGCGTCGCCACGCTTGGCGCGTCGGTCGTCCTCGCTGACTCAACCACCAGCACGTCGCTTGGTTCCTCGTCGACTACGACGACACGGCCAATTACGACTCCGCTGGGGAAACGAACGAGGGTGGCGCCCTTGACTGGGCTACCGGATCCTACGAGGCTGACCCAGCGTCGATCCGCTCTCACCATCAAGATTGACAACACGCCCGAGGCAATGCCGCAGTACGGTATCGACAAAGCCGACGACGTGTACGAAGAGATCGTCGAAGGTGGCATCACCCGACTCGCCGCCATCTTCAATTCACAGCTTCCCACCGAGGTGGGCCCCCTACGATCGGTGCGTCGAACGGACCGAGAACTCGTCTACCGCATTGGCGGTATCTTCGCCTTTTCCGGAGGCGCGCAGTACGCCCTGGAGAGCATCGCCTCGGCCCCGGTAAAGCTCATTACCGAGTCGAACGCGGGCGCGGCTATGTTTCGAGTCTCCACGCGCTACCCCCCGCACAACCTCTTTGCGAATGCCGTACTCCTCATGGCTAAGGGTGGTAAGCCAAAGCCGCCGCCCGCACTATTTACCTACCGCTCCGCGTCCACTCCAGCAAGGGGACCCCGA
>DATLTW010000005.1:0-11589 GCA_035533495.1 Acidimicrobiales bacterium
CCTTCACCCTCAACGTCGCGAGGGGGCGATCAAAGTAGCGGTTGAGACGTGAGTCCTCGTGACGTTGGCGGTAGCCGTAGATCAGTCCGTCCACGCCGATCCAACTCGAGGTCTGCCACGTGGCGAGAATGACAAGGGCGAAGAGTGCGTAGAACGCGCACACGCTCGCCGTGCCCGACATCACGTAGGTGAACAGCAGCGCCAAACTACTCAGCGCGGCGAGGGGAGTGAGAAAACCGAGGGCCAAGCAACAGCCAATGGCGAACTCCGCCAGCGCTACCGTGACGGCGATCCATCCGGCGTTGGGCACAACAAAGGAGTGCATGAAGCTGCCCCACCAGCTGTAGGCGGGGACGCCGTGCGCCGCAAAGCCCGCGACGCCCGCGCCGCTATTGTGCATGAACGATGGGTTCTCGGCGCCCCACAACTTGGAAATACCCGCTTGGAGCCACATGACGCCCAGCCATACGCGCATGGCCGTCCAGACCAGCGCCGCCATTTTTGAACGCTGTAAGCCAACTAGGAGACGGGGGGTCTTGACTCTCGAAGGGTCACCAATAAGACCGAAGAGTTTTTCCATGGAGCCACCTACTTTCTGGTCCCGTTTGTCAAGACCTCACTAGCATTCTGCCGTTATGTGAAGTTCTTCACATAGGGCAAAAGGTCCCAACTTAAGGTGACTTTTGCCAGGAAAGAGCGGCTATTTGGGGCTCTTAGGCGCTCATCCCGTCAGAGGGCGGGGATTCGTTATTCGAGAGCGAGTCCGAGGCGAGCGAGGTAGCCCACGCCCATGACCACCGCTTCGCAGCCCACCTGAGCGAGTGCCTCCACGTCGTCGCCGTTTCGTACGCCCCCGGCCGCGATAACGGGGATGCCCCACGCGCAGACCTCTTGGTATAACTCGAGATCTGGTCCTTTTAGGGTGCCGTCTCGCGCCACGGCGGTCACGTGCAGCCGGGCCACGCTCTCGGTACGGCACCGTTCGAGCGCCTCGTCGAGGGTGAGTGGTGCGAAGGCGGCCCAGCCGCGAATGGCGAGTCGGCCATCTTTGATGTCGAGGGCAACGACCAATTGGTCGCCAAGGACCTTCACGAAGGATCCCAGGCTCTTGTCGTCGTGCCAGAGCTGGGTGCCGATCACGACGCGGGCGGCGCCGGCGTTCAGGGCGTCACGGGCGGCCCCGGGGGAGCGCAGACCGCCCGAGACCTGTAAGGGGATCCCGTGGGCCGCGCGACGGCACCGCTCGATGAGCGCGGGGCGCAGCGCGCCGTCGCGCGCGCCTTGCAGGTCCACGACGTGGATGAGGGCGGGGTGGGTCCCGACGAGGCGTCCCATGAACTCTTCGAGCGGTTGGCGAAAGAGGACTCGGTTGAAATCGCCCTGCTCGAGGCGTACCGCGTCGTCGCCGAGAAGGTCGAGGGCGGGGATGACTTGCATAGTAGCGAATTAGCATACTAGCATATGACCATGACCAGTGGAAAAGTTATTCCGGCCAACGCGAACCCCGAGACGGCGACGCGCTTTGACGAACTCGTCGAGGCCTTCGCGAGGTTGAGAAACACGGACGTGGTGGCGGCCTTCATGCGAGATATCTGCACGGCCACCGAGCTCGACGCGATGGGCCAACGCTTGCAGGTAGCACGACTCGTCGACGAGGGCGTGCCCTACCAGGAGATCTCGCGTCGCACCGGCGCCTCGACGGCCACGGTGACGCGCGTGGCGCAGTGGCTTCACCACGGCGAAGGCGGGTATCGGGCCGTTTTGAAACAGGGCCGGCGATGACGCGCCGACTGACGTTGGCGTTGCCATCGAAAGGTCGCCTGCGCGAACCTTCGTGGGCGCTCTTAGAGGCCAGTGGCGTTTCGCCCCAGGAACCGGGCGAACGAGTGCTGCAGGCTCACTGTCGCAACGCCGACATTGACTTGTTGTTCGTTCGTGCCGACGACGTACCCGAGTACGTCCAAGACGGCGTGGTGGACTGTGGCATCACGGGACTGGACCTCGTCTACGAACGTGAGTGCAGCGTGGAGGTGCTTTTACGCCTGGGTTTTGGCACGTGCTCGCTGCAAGCGGCCGTGTCCAGTGAAGACCCCGCGACACGAATCGAAGACCTTGAGGGTCGCCGAGTGGCGACGTCGCACCCGCGCGTCGCCGCGAAGGCGCTCGCCGACCAGGGTGTCGGCGCCGAGATCGTGGCCGTCGCGGGCTCGGTGGAGATCGCGCCGCGCCTCGGACTGGCCGACGCCATCATCGATCTGGTCTCTACGGGCAGCACGCTTCGAACCAACGGCCTGCGCTCGATTGGCGTCCTCTTTGAGTCCGAAGCGGTGCTGATCGGCCGACTCAACTCCAAGGACTTCGAGGCCCGGCGCGTCTTAACGACAGTGCTGGGATCGGTGATCAACGCCCGGGCGAACCGGTACCTGCTTTGTAACGTGGCGAAGGATCGCCTCAGCGAAGTGACCGCGGTGTTGCCCACGGCCGGGTCGCCCACCGTGATGGACTTGGCCACGCCGGGGATCGTCGCGGTGCACGCGCTCGTGCCCGCGGCCGAGATCTGGTCGTTGTTGCCCAAGCTCGAGGCCGCCGGTGCGAGTTCGATCATCACCTTGCCGGTGGAACGTTTGGTGCCTTGAGTACGCCCGTCAAGACCGATCGGCGAGTCTCGATTGAAGAGATCGTCAACGACGTTCGGCGACGTGGTGACGCGGCCGTGGCGAAGTGGTCGAGGCGCTTTGACGCGACCACGGCCAACGTGCCCGAGCGCGCCGTCGCGCAGGGCGATATCCCCACCGACGCGGTCCTGGCCGCCGCGGACGCCGTGCGTCGCTGGCACGAGGCCCAGCGTCCGGCGGACCTGGTGATGGAGGTGTCGCCCGGTGTGACCCTGGAGCGTCGCTGGACGCCGTTGCGCTCGGTGGGTGTGTACGTGCCCAAGGGTCTGATCTCTTCACTCATCATGGGTGGGGTACCCGCGCAGGTGGCCGGGGTCGAGCGCATCGTGGTCTGTACGCCGCCTTCGGGCGCGGGCGCCGTGGCTGCTACGGCGGCGCTGCTGGGCATCGACGAGGTCTGGGCCGTCGGCGGGGCCCAGGCGATCGCCGCGTTGGCTTACGGCACGGCGTCGATCGCGCCGGTGGACAAGATTGTGGGGCCCGGCAGTGGCGCGGTGAACACCGCCAAACTGCTCGTGAGTCGTGACGTCGCGATCGACTTGCCGGCGGGACCGAGCGAGATCGTCGTGGTCGTCGACGAGGGCGTGGACGAAAGGCTGGTCGCCCAAGAGATCGCCGCGCAGATGGAACACGGCTCCGACTCCAAGGGCTACGTCGTGCGCGTGGGCGAGGACCTCGACGACGCTCTTCGACAGGTCGAAGGCTACGCCGCCGAGCACGTCGCGCTGCTCGGGGTGCGCGCCGAGTCGTTGGCGGGGCGAATCCGAAACGCCGGCGCGGTGTTCGTGGGACGGTATTCGCCCGTGCCCGCGGGCGACTACGCCACGGGCGCCAACCACGTGCTACCCACCGGCGGCTGGTCGAGATCGACGGGCGGGCTGGGACTCGAGACGTTCATGAAGTCAGTCACGGTGCAGAGAATCACGAAAGAGGGGCTCGAGCGATTGGCCCCGACGATCGAGGCGCTCGCTGGGTTCGAAGGACTCAGCGCGCACCGGGCCACGGCCCGGCGATGAAGCCCGAAGCCCTCGAGGCGTACCAGTGGCCGCCCTCGACCGAGGTCATCGCCCAGCGCGTGGGCCTCGACCCCCGATCGATCGTTCGCTTTGATGGCAACGTGGCGGCGAGTGCGCCCGCGAGCGCTCGACCGGCGGCTCTCGCGCGAGCGCTGGCCGACGTGAACGAATACGACCGCGGTAGGCACCAGACGCTGCGCGAAGCGATTGCTCGTCGCCACGACGTCGCTCTGGATCAGGTGGCGCTCGGGGCCGGGAGTGACGAATTCATTGTCCTGCTGGCGCGAATCTTCGCCGAAGGCGGCACGATCGCGACGGTGCCCGCGTTCTCGTACTCGATGTACCGATTCGCCGCGATAATGGCGGGCGCGACGCTCATCGACGACCCGACTCAGGCCGACTTGGTCTTTGTCTGTCGACCGAATAACCCAACGGGCGAACTGCCCGACGTACCAGAGGTGGCCGGTCAGCTCGTGATCGACGAAGCGTACGCCGACTACGCCGGGGTCGACGCGCTCGATCGCGTGGCCACCGGCGCCATCGTGCTGCGCACGTTCTCTAAGGCCTACGGACTGGCCGGCGCGCGGGTCGGTTACGCATTGGCCACGCGCGAACTCACCAGCGCCATCACCTCTCGTCAAGCGCCGCTGTCGGTCTCGTCGCTGTCGGCGGCACTCGCGTTGGCGGCGCTCTCGACGCCGTTGGACCTGACCACGGCCCTGGCTGAACGCGAGCGACTCTCGAATGAACTCGCGACGCTGGGCCTAACGCCGCTTCGCTCTTATACCAATTTTCTCTTCATCCCGATGGATGATCCGGAAAAACTCGTCGACCAACTTCTACCGTTCGGCGCGGTGACGAGGGCGTACCCCGGAGGACTTCGCGTGAGCGTTCGCGACGAGCTCGACAACAACTTCTTGCTCGATGTCTTGCGCAGCGTCCTGCTCAATCAACCGATGCCCGAACAGTCGCTGCGCTACGAACGGAACACGGCCGAGACGCTTCTACGGGTGCGCCTGCGCGTGCCGGGCGAGGGCCGCGTTTACGTGCACACCGGCGCGGGCTTTTACGATCACATGCTCCAACAATTGGCCTTTCACGCTGGGATGGATCTTCGCTTGGAGGGCGTGGGCGACTTAGAGACCGGCGACCATCACACGGTGGAAGACATGATGCGTACCTTCGGTGAGGCTCTCGACCGGGCGCTCGGCGACCGCAAGGGACTCGCGCGCTACGGCGAAGCGCGCGTTCCGATGGACGAAGCGCTCGCGCACGCCGTGGTGGACCTGTCGGGACGCGCGACCGCCGCCCTCGCTATCGCACCCGACGAGGGTATGGTCGCGCACGCCTTCAACTCACTCGTGCAGAGCGCGCGGATCACCTTGCACGTCACCTCTACGGGCGAGAACGCGCACCACGTCGCCGAGGCGTCCTTCAAGGCGGTCGGACGTGCACTGGCCCAGGCGCTAGCCAACGATGGGTCACTGGTTCGTTCGACCAAAGGTTCGTTGTGAGTGACGTCGTGGTCGTTGACTACGGCGCGGGCAACACCCGCTCGGTGCGCGCGGCGTTGGCCCACTTGGGACGCACCAGCGTGGTCACCAGCGACCCCGCCAAGGTCAGTGGGGCCGAGTTTGTCGTGCTGCCCGGGGTCGGCTCGGCGCGAAGCGCCATGAGCCACTTGAACGTGACCGGTGCCGCCGCGGCGCTGCGAGCGCGATTTGATGAAGGGCGCGTCACACTGGGCGTCTGCTTAGGACTGCAGCTCGCAATGGAGTCGAGCGAAGAGGACGGCGGCGTGAAGGGGCTCGGCCTGTTAAGTGGCGACGTCGTGCGACTGCGCGAAGGAAGAGTGCCGCGCCTGGGCTGGGCCGTTGTCGAACCGTGGGGTGAGGCGTACTACTTCGCGCACTCCTACGCCGTGCGCTCGTCCGACGCCGTGGCGAGCGTCGAGGGTGTCACGGCGGCGGTGCGTCGCGGGGCGTTCACGGGCGTGCAGTTTCACCCCGAAAAGAGTGGACCCGCCGGACTCGAATTTCTCGACCAATGCCTTTCGCTCGTCTAATCCCGTGCCTGGACGTCGCGCACGGGCGCGTCGTCAAGGGCGTGAGCTTCGTCGGACTGCGCGACGTAGGAGACCCGGTGGAACTGGCCCAGTTCTACAGTGACGGAGGCGCGGACGAGTTGGTCTTTCTCGATATCACCGCGACGCCCGAAGACGCCGCCACGCTGACCTCGGTCGTCGCGCAGGTGGCCGAGGTCTTGGCCATCCCCTTCACGGTCGGCGGCGGCGTGCGCTCGGTGGACGATGCGTCGCGAATCATCGAGTCGGGGGCCGATCGGGTGTCGCTCAACTCCGCGGCGTTGGCCAATCCCTCACTCATCACCGCCATCGCTCATCGATACGGTTCTCAGGCGGTCGTGGTCGCGATTGACGCCGGTGAGGGCGTGGTGCACACGAACGGTGGGCGCGTGGCGACCACGACCGCGACCGTGCCCTGGGCCATCGAGGCCAGCGAGCGCGGCGCCGGAGAGATCTTGTTGACGTCGATTCGCCAAGACGGCCAGCGCAGCGGCTACGACCTTGAACTGACCGCGATGGTTCGAGACGCGCTGAGTATTCCGGTGATCGCCTCGGGCGGCGCGGGTTCGGCTTTACACGTCGCGGAGGCACTGCGCGTCGCCGACGCGGCACTCGTCGCGTCGATCGTGCACGAGAACCCCGCGGGCCTCGCGGACCTACGACGACAGATCCAAGACTTGGGCATCGAACTTCGACCAGTGAGGGAGCGACATGGGTGAGGAACTTCGAGCGGCGATCGTTCAAGACGAAGCCACCAAGCGCGTGCTGATGTTGGGCTGGATGGACGACGAGGCCCTCGCGTTGACGCGTTCGACGGGTCTTGTTCACTTCTTCTCACGTTCTCGTCAGCGCCTTTGGCAAAAGGGCGAGACGTCGGGCCACGTGCTTCACGTCACCGACGTCGTGCTCGACTGCGACGAAGACGCGGTGTTGGTGAGCGTGCACGCGCAGGGCCCCACCTGTCACGTCGGATCGACGTCGTGCTTTTCGCCCTGGCTCTGGCGAAGGATATTGCGCCGCGAGAGCGAAGGGGCCGAAGGCTCCTACGTGTCCTCCCAGTTACAAGCCGGCGTGGCGTCCAACGCTCGAAAGGTGGGCGAGGAGGCGGTGGAATTGGCCGTGGCCGCGTTGAGTGAGGACGACGATCGGGTCGTCAGCGAGGTCGCCGATCTCTGGTTTCACTCGCTGTTGTTACTGCGAAGTCGTGGACTTGATCCCGCGGCCGTGGACGACGAACTACGTCGGCGTGCAAGGAATCCGTAGCTACTGGCGCGTGTCAATTGAGTGCGGGTGAGATGAGCCGGGCAGTTGAGGTAAGAATCTACTCATGGTGATGGCGTCGGCGGTGTCTTCGAACGTAGTGGTCTTAGTGGGGGCCGTCTTTTTGGCCAGCGCCGTGGAGATGGTCGAAGCACTGACCATCGTGGTCGCCGTTGGCTACACCCAGGGCTGGCGATCGGCTATGGAAGGCTCCGTCGTCGCGCTTCTCGCGCTGAGCGCGCTCGTCGCGCTCGTCGGGCCGGCGCTGGTGCACTTTCCAATCGACGTGCTTCGTCTGATCGTGGGCGCGGTGTTGTTGATCTTTGGCATGCAGTGGCTGCGAAAGGCCATTTTGCGCTCTGCGGGGTTAAAGGCGAAGCACGACGAGGACGCGATCTATGAACAGACCGTCGAGTCGATGTCCGCCATCCCGTCAAGTACCTCACGCGATCGCACTGCTTTCGTTCTGGCGTTCAAGGGCGTGTTTCTCGAAGGTCTCGAGGTCGTGATCATCGTGCTCACCCTGGGCACATCGGCGCGCCACCTCGGTCTGGCCGCGCTCGCCGCGTTGGCGGCCCTGGCCGTGGTGGGCGTGGTTGGGGTGATCGTCGCTCGTCAGCTGAGCCGGGTGCCCGAGAACGCCATGAAGATGACGGTGGGGGTGTTGCTAGTGAGCTACGGCACGTTCTTTGGTGGCGAGGGGCTAAAGATCCATTGGCCCGGCGGCGACACGATGTTGATCTTGCTCGTCGTGATCTACGCCGTGGTGACCTGGCTCTTTGTCGCTCGACTGCGTATGGTGATAGCTCCCGAACAAGCGGTGGCGCCGTGAGGTCCGCGTCATCGTGGGCGCTTCGCCTGGTGCGGGGTTTCGCGAGGTTCTGGTGGGACTTTCTCGTGGGTGACACCCCCGAACTCTTCTTGGCGGTGGTGGTGATCGTCGGAATAATCTCGTTGGTCAGTCTCGTTGGTCACGACAACGTGCTGGCGGTCATCCTGTTGCCGACGCTCAGCGTCGCTGCGCTGGGCGCCTCCGTGCGCCACGCCTGGCGTGCATCGAAGCGCCGCTAGTTCTCGTTGCCGGCGAGCTCGTACGCCGTCATCGATAACGAACCCATCTCGTAGCCGTCGATCAAGGTGTTCGTGGTCGCGTTGGCCGCTGCCGAGAGTCCCGCGACGTAGGCCAGGGGCAGGAAGTGGTCGGGCGTAGGCACCGCAAGGGCGTAGTCGCCGTGTGCACTGGCCGTCCCGAGATGGTCCGGGTCGCTCGTCATGATCTCTCGCATGTCGTCGTCAAAGCGCCGCGCCCAATCTTGACCCTCGCCGGGTAGGTGCCAATCGATCAGCCGCAGGTTGTGCACGACGTTGCCACTGCCGAGAATGAGGACGCCTTCGCTGCGAAGCGCGTGCAACTTGGCGCCGAGATTGAAGTGGTAGTCAAAGGGCAGTTCGGCGTTGATCGAGAGCTGTAGTACTGGCACGTCGGCTTGGGGAAACATGTGCACGAGTACCGACCACGTGCCGTGATCGATGCCCCAGCTGTCCGCGTCGAGTCCGACGTACGTCGGCTCGACGAGGTCGATGACCCGTTGGGCGAGCTGGGGATCGCCCGGCGCGGGGTACTGCACGTCAAAGAGTGGCTGGGGGAATCCGTAGAAGTCGTGAATGGTGCGCGGGACTCGCATCGCGGTCACGGCGGTGATGTTGACGTACCAGTGGGCTGAGATGACGAGTACGGCGCTGGGCTTGGGTATCGAGGAAGCGAAGTTCTCCCAACACTTGGTGTAACGGTTGTGTTCGAGGGCGTTCATGGGGCTGCCGTGTCCAATGAACGCGGCGGCCATCAGCTCTGACATTGTTACCTCGTTTCGATTCTTCAGCGTAGCGGGGTCTTTCGATCGATCTGGCGTCCTAGCGTGGCCTCATGCGAGGGTGGCGAGTTGTGGGTAGCGCGATGGTGGTCACGGCGCTCGTCATTGGTGCGTCGTCGACGTCCTACTCAGCGCCCTCGAATCTGGCCTGCGCGAGCGCGGTGGTGTCCGCGTGGCCGTTATCTCGTATGGCCAACGAGACGGTGACGGTGTCGGTCAACGCTCTCGACATTGGCGCGATGGCTCCCGCGGCGCGCGCGGGGTACGGGGGTCTGCTCTTGTTCGGCACTTCCGCGCCCACCAAGTTCGCGGGCATCGTGGCGACCCTCCAACGCGAGACGCCCGGGCACTACACGATGCTCGTCATGACCGACCAAGAGGGCGGGGGCGTCGAGCGCCTCACCAACCTGGTGGCCACGCTGCCTTGGGCGCAGACCATGGGCAAGAACCTGACGCCCGCACAGATCACGGCGGTCGGTCGGCGCGTCGGTCTCTCAATGAAGGCCGCGGGCGTGAACACCGACCTCGCGCCGGTGCTCGACGTCGACGGTCGTGCCGTGGCGCCGGGCGCCACGAACCCCGACGGGTACCGCTCGTTCAGTGGGGTTCCCGCCATCGCGGCGCGTGACGGCGTGGCGTTTCTTAACGGACTTCGCGAAGCCGGCATTACCTCGGTGGTGAAACATTTTCCCGGTCTGGGCGGATCGACGCGCAACACGGACTACGGTCCGGCCGCTACGTTGCCCTGGGCATCGCTCAAAAAGAACGGCCTTGTTCCCTTTAAAGACGCGGTCGCTGACGGTGTCACGGCGGTCATGGTCTCCAACGCCACCGTGCCAGGACTCTCGTCACTTCCCTCGAGTATTTCGCCCGTCGTGATCCAAGTGCTTCGCCAGCAACTCGGATTCAGCGGGCTGATCGTGACCGACTCCCTTGGGGCCGGCGCGCTCAGTGCGCTCCATCTCTCGATTCCGGCCGCGTCCGTGAAGGCCCTCGAGGCCGGGGCCGACCTGGTGCTGGCCGGTTCGCCGGCTTCGAGCGCGGCGTCGCTGCGTCTGGCCCAAGAGACCTCTCTCGCCATTCAGTCGGCGGTGAGCGCCGGGGCGCTCGCGCGCAGCACGCTCGAGGCCGCCGCGGCGCAAGTGCTGGCGAGCGAGAACCAAATCTCTTGTCCGAGCGCCACGAGTTGAACGACATTGGGTTGAGACACTAGAGGTAGTGCGGCGGGCGTTCGTCGACGTCGCGTCGAAGTCGCGCGATCTCGCCCTTGAGTCGCTCCACTTCTGCGCGCAGAGTTCGGATGAGCGCTTCGAGTTCTTCGCGGCTCGTCTCGTCGTTCGTCACGACTTAAGACTGCCACGGCGACACGGGAGGATTCGGTCGAAGTAATCGTCTAGGGAAAGAGGCCGCGAAGTTCGGTGGCTTCGGCGATTCGTTCCACGCCGACGACGAGCGCGGTGTCGCGAAGGGGCACGTTCAGCTGGTCGTGGCGCAGCCAGACCGCGTCGAAGGCGTCGTGCATGGTCTTTTCGAGGCGCTGCTGGACGAGCTCCATCTCCCACATGAAGCCTTGGAGGTCCTGGGCCCACTCGAAGTACGACGCCACCACGCCGCCGGCGTTCGCCAGCACGTCGGGCACGACTTGGATATTGCGACTCGTCAGCACCGCGGCGCCCTCGCCCGTGGTGGGACCGTTCGCCGCTTCGACCATCATCGAGGCCGACATCTTCTCCGCGACCCGCTCGTCGATGATCCCGCCCAGCGCGGCCGGAATGGCGATGTCGCTGGGTAAGGAAAAGAGTTCGTCGGCGTGGACTTCGTCGCCGCCGGGGTAACCCATGATGGTCTTGGCCTCGTCAAAGTGGGCCTCCATCTTTAGATAGTCGATGCCGTCGGGCACGTGAATCGCGCCGTGGATGTCGGCCAGGCCGACCACGCTCATGCCCCGTTCGCTCAAGAGCTTGATGAGGGGCGAGCCGACTTTTCCGTAGCCTTGAATAACGACGCGTTCGCCCGCGGCCGGCCGGTTGAGTTGCTTAAGGAGCGCCATGGTGCAGATCGTCACGCCAAAGGACGTGGCGCCGGCGTGGCCGAGCGAGCCGCCGATGGCGAGGGGCTTGCCGGTGACGACGCCGGGCAGGCTGTGGCCGGCCAACATCGACACGGTGTCCATGATCCAACTCATCACCTGGGGGTCGGTGTTGATGTCGGGAGCGGGAATGTCACGATCGGGGCCGATCATGGGGGCGATGGAGAATGCGTAGCGACGCGTCAGCCGTTCGAGTTCGCCGCGCGACAGCTTCTGGGGATCGACCTTCACACCGCCCTTGGCGCCGCCGTAGGGGATGTTGACCACGGCGCACTTGATCGACATGTCGGCGCTCAGCGCCGCAATCTCGTCGGTGCTCACGCTCGGGTGAAAGCGGATTCCGCCCTTGCCCGGACCACGCGAGGTGTCGTGTTGGATTCGCCAGCCGGTGTACATGTCGATTTCGCCCGAGTCCATCCGAACCGGCACCGCCACCTCGAGAATTCTCTCGGGGGTGATGATTCGTCGAATCAACCCGTCATTCAGACCGAGAAGCCGGCCGGCATTTTCTATGAGGGACGACACGTGCAACCACGGATTGAACTCGTGGGGGTGTGCGTCGTCGGGATGCGTGACCACGTTGTCACCAACCTTT
>DATLTW010000006.1:0-6367 GCA_035533495.1 Acidimicrobiales bacterium
CCAGGAACGTCAGGTGCGTAGGCCGCGTAGTTGGTACCCGCATCCTCGATCACGATGGTGAATTCGGTCATCGTGGTCTCCTTTCGAGCCCGGCTTGTCTCACAATGTTACCGAGGGTTCCTTTGGGGATTTCATCACCTAGATTTCCAGCCACGCAGACCGAGCCGGGGCGCATGGCGTGCTTGTAGTGACGATGGCTACCGGTTTGACGAATCTGAACCCAGCCTGCTCGTTCCAGCTCGCTGATGATTTCTCGGACCTTCACCATTCACAATGGTCGTGGCCATGTGCGAGACGAGTGAGTTACGCCGACCAGCCAGTGTCCGTGAAAGAGCGACACGGATGAGCGCCTCGAAGATGGACCCACAATTCCATTAGTGGGTCCATTCGGTCCTCCATGTGAAGTCTCTGGGCGCCTTCACTGGTGGCCGTTGTTGTTCCCGGAAGCCTGTTATTTTGAGGCGTGGACTACCTGATCTGCACACCAGAGATGGCGCGCGCAATGATCAAGCGCTGAATTTCAGAAGTCCCTTCGAAGATTGTGTAGATCTTCGAGTCACGGTGCCAGCGCTCGACGGGGTAGTCACGTACGTAGCCGTAGCCACCAAGAATCTGAATCGCCTCTTCGGTGACATGAACCGCCGTCTCGCCCGCGAAGAGCTTGGACATTGATCCCTCACCGCTGGTAAAAGGCTTGCGCGTCGCGGCCATCCAGCTGGCTCGCCACACGAGCAGTCGTGACGCGTCGATGCTCATCTTCATGTTGGCCAATTTAAAAGCGATGGCCTGGTTCTCGATGATGACCCGGCCGAACTGCTTACGCTCTTTGGCGTAGTCGAGCGAGTACTCATAGGCCGCGCGCGCGATGCCCAGTGCTTGGGCCCCCACGGCCGGTCGCGTGGCTTCAAAGGTCGCCATCGCGGCCTGGCCCGAAGCCCGTTTGCCCTCGCGCACGCGCGCTAACTTCTCGTCCAACTTCTCTTTCCCACCTAAGAGACAGTTGCCCGGCACCCGGCAGTTTTCGAGGATGACTTCCGCGGTATGGCTCGCGCGGATGCCCATCTTCTTGAACTTCTGGCCCATGCGAATTCCCGGGGTGCCCTCGGGCACGATGAATGAGGCCTGGCCACGGCTGCCGAGCTCAGGGTCAACTGAGGCCACGATGACGTGGATATTGGCAATGCCGCCGTTGGTGATCCAGGTCTTCGTGCCGTTCAAGACCCACTCGTCGCTGGCCCCGTCGTAGATCGCGCGCGTGCGAAGTGACGACACGTCACTGCCCGCGTCTGGCTCCGAGACGCCAAAGGCCGCGAGTTTGATGTCCTCGGGCGTGCCGAAGCATTGGGGCACCCACTCCATTTGCTGCTCGGGCGTGCCGTTGGAGACAATGGCCGCCACGCCCAGTGTGGTGCCCATCAACGCCATGCACAGCCCCGCGTCGCCCCAGGCCAACTCCTCAAGCGCGATCATCATCGACAGACCGGTCGGGTCCTTAAAGGCGTTCATCATGAAGTCGAGTCCGTACACCCCGAGCTTGGCCGCCTCTTCTATAAAGGGCCAGGGCGTCTCTTCGCGCTCGTCCCACTCCGCGGCGATCGGGCGCATCTGTTGCACGGCGAAGCCGTGCAGCCACTCACGCAGCGTGACCTGGTCCTCGTTTAGATCCATGGAAAAGTCGTTCATGCCCTCACCTCGCGCTGGAAAAGTTACTTGCCGGTAACCAACGGTACTTTAGGGCCCGCTCGGGCACAAAAAACAACCGCCGCCCGAAGGCGGCGGTTGCATACTACGAAGAATGGTCGTCAGTTAAGAATGACGCGCTTAGCCAAGGGACCACGATCGCCTGGTTCGATATCGAACTCGACGGCCTGTCCTTCGACGAGCGTCTTTCGCCCGTCACCTTGAATCTCCGAGTAGTGAACAAAGACGTCCGGTTGGCCATCGACAGCGATGAATCCCCAACCCTTCTCGTCGTTGAACCACTTAACGGTTCCTGCAGCCACTATGGGCCTCCTTATTACTTTTACTTCCGGAACTCCGGTTTTGGGAGGGAACCACAACGGCAACCTCACCATCAACGTTACTTGGTATTTGCCTTAGAGAACAAGAAGTCTTAGGGACGGCGGATGACGGTTCCCGAGGCGCCGTCCTCCACGATCCAGCCCCGAATCACCAGTTCGTGGCGCAGCCGGTCGGCCTCGGGCCAGTTCCCCGCCGCTCGGGCGGCGTCGCGCTCTGCTACCAGCTGCTCGGCGACCTCGTCGAGCGGGTGACTACTGGCAAGTAACGAGAGGCCCATAGCGCCAAAGAGCGAGTTGATGGCCTGGGCCAGACGACGCGCTGACGCGAGACGCCCTTGATCGGCACTGGCGTTGGCGGCGCTGAGCGCGTCAAAGAGCCCGGCCACCGCGAGGGGCGTGTTGAGGTCGTCGTTCATGTACGCCACGACGAGCTCGTAGAGTTCGAGGGTCTCTTCGGCCCACGGCTGACTCGAGGCGAGCTCAAGATGGTTCCCGCCCAGTGCGGGCAGATCGAAACGCCGGGCCAACGCGTCGAGACGCTCGAGCGCGCGCTCGGCGTCGGCGATCGATGAGGGCGTGATGTCAATCGGCGAACGGTAGTGCGAGCGCAAGACCAAGAGTCGATACGCGCGAGGGTCGGTTTTTTCGAGAAGATCCGTCAACGACGTGAAGTTCCCCAGCGACTTACTCATTTTTTCGTCGCCCACCATCACCCAGCCGTGATGGGCCCAGTGGCGCGCGAAGGCCCGATGCGCGGCCTCGGCCTGGGCGCGCTCGTTTTCGTGGTGAGGAAACTTAAGGTCGAGCCCGCCCGTATGCAGATCAAAGCCCTCACCTAAGAGACCGAGCGACATCACCACGCACTCGGTGTGCCAGCCCGGTCGGCCCTCGCCAAAGGGCGCCGGCCAGCTCGGCTCGTCGGGCTTGGCGTTCTTCCAAAGGGCGAAGTCGAGTGGCGAACGCTTCTCGTCGTTCTCCTCGACGCGCGCGCCGGCGCGAAGGCTCGCCAGGGGCTGTCCGGCGAGTAGGCCGTAGTCCGCCACGCTGGACACGTCAAAGTAGACCCCGTCGCTCGTCGCGTAGGCGACGTCGCGCTCTAAGAACGAGGCGATCAGCTCGACCATCTCTGGTACATAGTCCGTCGCGTGGGGCGAGTCGTCGGGTCGAAAGACCCCCAGGCGGTCCATCGCGTCCCACCACTGCGCTTCACACTCCGCGGCAACCTCGGTCTCGGTTCTCGATTCACGCCTCGCGCGCGTGATGATCTTGTCGTCGACGTCGGTGATATTCGAGACGTAGTGCACACTCAGACCCTGAAAGGTGAACCAGCGTCGCGCGACGTCCCAGACCAGCGTGAAGCGACCGTGGCCCAGGTGGGGCAGGTTGTCCACCGTCGGCCCGCAGACGTACATCGACAGCCGCCCGGGAGTGCGCAGGCTGAGGTCACGAACCTCGCCCCAGGCCGTGTCGTAGAGGCGAATCACTGTTCTAAACTACGCCAACCATGCCTGAGTCGTCCACGCCCTCGCCCTACACGGTGCCCGAAAAGCCCTCCGTGGACGGCCTCGAGGCGAGGTGGTTGGCGCGCTGGGACGATGAGGCCACCTACCGCTTTAACCGTGAGGCGCGCCGTGAGAGCGTCTACAGCATTGACACCCCCCCGCCGACCGTCTCGGGTGAGTTGCACATCGGTCACGTCTTTAGCTACACCCAGGGCGACCTTATGGCGCGCTTTTGGCGTATGCGCGGCAAGGACGTCTTCTACCCCATGGGTTGGGACGACAACGGACTGCCCACTGAGCGGCGCGTCGAGAACTTCTACGGGGTTCGCTGCGACCCGACGCTGCCCTACGACGCCGATTTCACGCCACCGAGTGAGCCCGCGGAACAGAAAATCTCGATTTCGCGCAAGAACTTCGTCGAGCTCTGTCACGGGCTCACTGCCGTTGACGAGGAGGCCTTTAAGAAGCTGTGGCGCTTCCTGGGCATCAGCGTCGACTGGAGCCTCGAGTACACGACCATCTCCAAAGAGGCCCAGGCCGTCTCCCAGCGCGGGTTTTTAGAGATGCTGGCGCGCGCCGAGGTCTACTCGAGCGTGGCGCCCACGCTCTGGGACGTGGACTATCGAACCGCCGTCTCCCAGGCCGAACTCGAAGACCGCGAACGTCCCGGCACTTATCACCGCGTCGCTTTTTCGCGGGCCACGGGCGCGGGATCCATCGAGATCGAAACCACGCGCCCCGAGATGTTGGCGAGCTGTGTCGCGCTCGTGGCGCACCCCGACGACGAGCGCTACCAGGCACTGTTCAATACTCTGGTCGTGACGCCGCTCTTTAAAGTCGAGGTGCCGATTCTCGCGCACGAACTGGCCGACCCCGAAAAGGGCTCGGGCGTGGCCATGATCTGCACCTTCGGCGACACCACCGACATCGTGTGGTGGCGCGACCTCAAACTCCCCACGCGCGCGCTGATCGGCCGAGACGGGCGATTCTTGGCGGCCGAGTTCGGCACCGATGCGTTCCCCTCGCGCGACGCCGTAAGCGCCAACGCCCTCTACGGTGAGATCGAAGGCAGGACCGTCAACCAAGCCCGCGCCACGATCGTTGAGGCGCTTCGCGCGGCGGGCGCGCTGGTGGGCGAGCCGCGCGCCATCACCCACCCGGTCAAGTTTTACGAACGCGGCGAACGGCCCCTCGAAATCGTCACCTCGCGACAGTGGTTCGTCAAGACCCTCGAGCACCGCGAGGAGCTGCTGCGCCGGGGCGAAGAGCTGCACTTTTACCCCGACTACATGCGACACCGCTACCGCACCTGGGTCGAGGGGCTCAACCTGGACTGGAACATCTCACGCCAGCGCTTCTTCGGGGTGCCCCTGCCGGTGTGGTACCGCGTGGACGCCGCCGGCGAGATCGACTTCGACCAACCGACGGTGCCCGCGCTGGACCGACTGCCCGTGGACCCCTCGAGCGACGTCCCCCCCGGCTACGAAGAGGCCCAACGCCAGCGGCCGGAGGGCTTCGTGGGTGACCCCGACGTCATGGACACCTGGGCGACGAGTTCGCTCTCCCCCCAGATCGCCGGGCGCTGGGGCGAAGAGCTCTTCGAGCACGTCTTTCCCATGGACCTTCGTCTCCAGGCCCACGAGATCATTCGCACGTGGCTCTTTGCCACGATTGTACGCAGCGACTTTCAACACCACAGCCTGCCGTTTAAGAACGCGTTGATCTCGGGCTGGGTGCTCGACCCCAATCGCAAGAAGATGAGCAAGTCCAAGGGCAACGTGGTGACGCCCCTGCCGCTCCTCGAACAACACGGCGCCGACGCGCTGCGCTACTGGGCGGCGTCGGGACGGCCCGGCGCCGATACCGCCATCGACGAAGCGCAGATGAAGATCGGTCGGCGCCTGTCGATCAAGGTCCTCAACGCGTCCAAATTCGTGTTAGGTCGACTGGAAAACTCAACCACCCTCAGCCCAAGTGACGTCAGCGTTGCGATCGACCAAGACCTCGTGGCGCTGCTCGCCCAACTGATCGAGGAGGCCACGAGCGCCTTCGAACGCTACGACTACGCGCGGGCCCTCGAACGGGTCGAGTCGTTCTTCTGGTCGTTCTGTGACGACTACCTCGAGCTGGTGAAGATCCGCGCCTACGGCGAGGGCGAGAGCGCTGACGTCGCTTCGGCGCGCGCGACCTTGAAGATCGCGCTCTCGGTCCTCCAGCGGCTCCTGGCGCCCTTCCTGCCCTACGTCACCGAAGAGGTGTGGCGCTGGTGGCACGAGAGCTCGGTGCACGTAGCGCCGTGGCCGACGACCGGTGAGCTCGGAGCGCTCTCGGTCGATCCCGGATCGATCTATCACCCGCTCTGTGCGGCCCTCGAGGCGATTCGCCGCCAGAAGAGCACCGCCAAGGTCTCCCAGCGCGCGAGCGTCGTTCGCCTCGTCGTGCACGCTCCCGAGGAGTTCGCCTCGGCCCTTCGCCAGAGTGCGAACGACCTCGTCGCGGCGGGCAACGTCGAAGAGTTCGTCGTCCTGGACGCGAACGAACTGAGCTTCGAAGTGACGCTCTAAGGCCTCAGACCAACACCACGTCGGACTGCGCGTCGCGTACGCTGACCCCCTCGGCGGTGACCTCGTAGTACGCGAACTGATCCCACGCGCGCGCGAGCGCGCGCGCCTGCTCGCGCGAACTCCCCACCAGCGCCACGCCCACCTCGTCGCACCCGCGCCCCGTAGGATCACGCGCGACACTCTCGACAAGGTCCACGCCCCGACGAAGCAACGTTCGACGTAGTTCATCTCGACGGGCTTGGTTCACCTGCGCACCTTGCACCTGGGAATAGGGATTGTC
>DATLTW010000007.1:0-17236 GCA_035533495.1 Acidimicrobiales bacterium
ATCCTGCAACGCGAGCAGGCGCGCGCCGAATCCCTCTGTCGCGACCCGTACCCGAGTGGTTCCCCACGCCTCACGTGGCGCATCCGTGAGGTCACGCTCGACTTGCCAACGCAGCGCTGGATCGGCATCGAGCAGCCAGTCAACGGGAACCACCTCAACGGCCATCATCAAGAAGATAGTGGGCCTGCGAGGATTGATGAAGCAATTCAAATATTGATTCATAAGTGCGAAAGTTCACATCGTAAGTTGTCAAGATGGAGCCATGGAGCCGACCTTCGTAAGTGGCAAGCCTCGGCTTTGGCTACGACTCGACGGTGGCGTTCTCTTTGGCGCCTCCCTCTTTCTCTTTGCGCTCACCCATCAACCTTGGTGGATCTACCCAGTGCTGTTATTCGTGCCCGACATCTTCATGATTGGCTACCTTCGCGACACCAAAGTTGGCGCTCTGTGCTACAACGTCGGCCACAGTTATTTCCTGCCCTCACTGGTGGTGCTCTTCGGCTGGGAGTGGCACCATATATTGCCGATCGCCGTTGGCGTCATCTGGATCGGCCACATTGGCATGGACCGCCTACTGGGATACGGTCTGAAATACGACGACAGCTTCAAGAACACCCACCTGGGCAACCTCGCCAAGAAGAGGTCGTAGTCATCTCACCGTTGCCACGTCCAACCTCACACCGAGGCTCACGACGCAACTCTGGTACTTACTTTCCGGCGAGTGAGAAACGCCGACGTTAGGTTTGGCCTATGCCAATCGCGCCCGACACCAAGGACTGGACCTGGGTTCTCGAACGACCCTGTGGGGAGTGTGGCTTTGATCCCGCACTGTGCCAGAGGTCGCTGACCGCCCAGGCCATCCGAGAAAACGCCGCCGCGTGGGCCCTGATTCTAAAACGTGACGACGTGAGAGTACGTCCACGTGAGGATCGCTGGTCCGACCTCGAGTACGCCTGTCACGTGCGCGACGTGTATCGAATCTTTGAGCAGCGACTTGGCTCAATGCTCGCCGAAGACAACCCCACCTTTGAAAACTGGGACCAGGACGCCACGGCAGTTAGGGATCGCTACGACCTCCAGGACCCCGCCCTCGTGAGCCGCGAACTTCTCGTCGCCGCGATGAACTACGCCAACCGCTTTGACTCGGTCAGTGATCTTGAGTGGTGTCGACCGGGCACTCGTTCCAACGGAAGTCACTTCACGGTAGAGACCCTCGCCATTTACGGACTGCACGACCCCTTCCACCATCTCTGGGACGTCACGTCGTCTCGGTAACCCGTCACTGGCGCCTTCGAGCCCTCATCGCCGCGAATCCCACGATCGAAAAGCGACGACTCTCCGACGTCCCGGCACGACATCGACGAGCAGCGGTGATCAATGTTGCGCTTAGAGGTCGGCCAGGCCGAAATCGAGACTCGGGATATCGGTGCCGCCGTCGATCTCGAGCACCTTGCCGGTCAAAAATGCCCCGGCCGGCGACGCGAGGTACACGACCCCGGCGGCGATCTCCCTAGGGTCAGCAATTCGATGCAGCGGGGTGAGCTCTTCCATCATCGACTTGAGCTCCGGCGTGGTGGTCACGATTTCGAGCGCCGAAGTCGCGGTCGAGCCCGCCGCGATGGCGTTGACGCGAATGCGCGGCGCGAGATCCTTCGCGATCAATCTCGTGTAGTGCGAAAGCGCAGCCTTGACCGAACCGTACGCGGCGTAACCGCGACCGGAGACCCGGCCCATCACGGAAGAGATATTGATAATGGCGCCGCCGCCGTTTTCCAACATCAGCGGCACGGCCACCAGGTTGAGGGCGTGGGCCGACGTGACATTGAAGTGGAAAGCCTCCTCGAGGTACTCGGGCGATGTGTCGAAAAAAGGGAGCGGAATGGCGCCGCCCACGTTATTCACCACGACGTCGAGACGGCCGAACTCGCGCTGGGCCGTCGCCACGAGCGAGCGGACCACTTCGAGGTCATTGAGGTCGCCCACCACGACAAAGGCGTGCCGACCGGTGGCCGCGACGAGTTCACTGACGTGCTCGAGGTCCTTTTGGGTCCGTGCGGCGATGACGACGTCGGCGCCGCACTCGGCGAGCGCCACGGCACTCGCGGCGCCAATCCCCCGGCCGGCACCGGTGATGACGGCGACCTGGCCATCGAGACGAAAGAGATCGAGAATCATGGTGTACCCCTGGAGATCGTTGCTAGAGCAAGGTTATTCATCGTGTCGGGGGCCCTAGGACCGAAGAACTTAAACGAAGACGCCGTGGCGCCTGAGAACCCGAACACGTCGCGTGAGCCACAAAACCCTGATCACAAGCATAATCGCAAGTCGAAGCCATCTCGAAATGGCGGCGCACCACTTTCGAGGAGGTGGGTAGTCATACTGTTCTTGACCCGGAGAAACCGGGAACGGCGAGTTCGTAGCCGGACTCGATCCCGCCATACGTTGCGAATCGAGAACATGGATTATCAAGGCGCCGTGCTGGCGTGAAGGTCAACGTGACAGGACTCAAGATCAGAAGTCTCAGCGCGCTACTACTCGTCTGGCTACTCGTTGGCTTCACTGGAACGCCGGTCACCGCCGCCGGACTCCTCCCCCTCAACAACCCCAAAGCCAATTTCACCCCACACCCTGACTTTCTGACCACAGTCCAGTGCACGAGCGCCCCGGGAGGTTGGAGTTGCGCGAACCCGTGCGCGTCCTCACAGACCGCTTCACTGCCCGTTTACACCAACAGTCCGACGTGCACGAGCTACCTGCTGGAGATCATTAACGCCGCGCGCAAGCGAGAGAACGTCCAACCGATGGTGCTACCCACCAACTGGTACTCATTGACCGCCGGAGAACAACTCTTCGTCCTGGCTGATCTGGAACGCACCGCTCGGGGACTCCCTCCGTATCTTGGAATCAACAAAGTTCTTGACCGAGCCGCCCAGAGGGCCGCGCAAAGTAGGACTGACCCCTCCAGCGCGCCCGGATTCCCGATTGGTCTTGACGCGCAGAGGGCCCCGGGCATGGGCGGCACCTGGTCGACGGGATTCATGACCTTAGAGGCGGACTTCCTTTCGATGTACAACGACGGATGGAACGGGAACCGCGCCACTACCTTCAACGTTCTGTGCACCTCTGCCCGCGCGCCCGCGTGCTGGGGGCACCGCGACGAACTCCTTGGCTATGACGGCACGTACGATCCCGGCGTTGGCTTGGCGTGTAGGAACTGCGAAATGGGAACTGGTTTCGCCAAAGTCCACGGTCAAAGTTCCTTCACGGATCTCGTGGAGCTCCCCTTGGCTTCGGCACCACCCATGATCTTCACCTGGGCCCAGAACGTCGTGCCGTATCTAGCGCCCTAGCGGTACCGAGATCGACGCTAAATCAGATCCCGTCGTGGTTGCCCGGTGACATGCTGGACAACGTGAGCACCGCCGCCCATCTTCAAATTCGCACGCTCGAGGAGTCCGAAGTCGACACGGTCTCGCGCCACCTTGGCTTGGCCCGTCTCTACCAGGGCGATGGGGCCTACCTCGTTGCCTGGTACCAGGAGCGCCCGGTCGGCCATGCCTATCTCACGCGCACGGACCCGCCGCAACTCCAAGACGTCGAAGTTCTCGCGAGTTTTCGACGACAAGGTGTCGCCCATCGATTGGTGGCCGCGGTCGAGACGGAAGCGAGAGCGCGCGGCGCGCGCTCGCTCCGCCTTTCGGTAAGCGCTCGAGACCTCGACGTACAGAGGCTCTACCGCTCGTTGGGCTTCGTCGACGTTGGCGTCGCGCCATTGGAGGTCCGCGGCGTCATCACCATCCGAACGGGGCCTATTGAGGTCAACGACACCCTGTTGACCTGGGAAAAGGCCCTTCTCGACGCTGGGTAATCCCCCTCAAGCAACCTCGGGCTCAGAGCACGGACGACGGGACCACTTCTTTGAACGACGTTGACCGGTTCTGCTAAGCATTGAGGCTGGCAGCTTCTTCAAGACAACGTGTCTTCATTGACTTCCATGAATGGTGGTATAGATATGCAAAAAGTGACGGTTCTGTTCCCTTGTCAGCCCGGCAAGGGGAAGGAGATGCTCGAGATACTCACCGCCGCTCTCGTCGAAACTCGCGCGTACGACGGTTGCCACGGGGTCGAAACGTTCGTGGACGAAGATGATCCCGACGCCGTGCTCCTCGTGGAAGAGTGGGAGACTCGTGGTCATCACGAGCGGTACATGACCTGGCGTACCGAGAACGGCATGGGGGAGTTGTTGCAGCCAATCCTCGCCAAGCCGCTGGACGTGCACTATCTGGACGCTCGCCCCATCTAACGACGCCCTGGGAGCGTTCCGATCCCGGTTCGCTCGATTCCTCAGACCATTCGTACCTGAGCGTGGCCGGACCCAACCGATCAATCTATAAGTGAAAGGGCCCCAGCATCGATGGCGCGTCGCGCGCGTTGCCCAGCAGTGGGACGTGCAAGAGTGACTCACTCGTGCGCAGGAGTGAATAGTGGGAGTATCGAACACTGACGCGAACACCGCGCGGTACCGAGGGAGCAATCACCCAGGTCGGTACGCGATTCGACGACTGGGCGTCATTCTCGTCAAAGGTAATGAATAACGCGAGCGATCGCGACTGATACTGAGAGCTCGCGACGATGAGGGGCACGATTCGACGCAGCCACTGGTCGCCGGTCGCCACCGGACAGCTGTGCATGTCGTTGCAGACGTTGGGCACAATGTAAGTGAACGCCTTCGAAAGATTCAGGGGATACGACAGCGGGACGTCGTGTTGAAGACAGGTCGCCGTCAGCCCTCGGTAGTACACGGCCGGATTATGTCGCGCTGCGTACTCACCGCTAGTCACCTCATCACACTTTGACGGCATCGATTCCACGAGCGCGGTCCAATTGCCACTCAGTTCAGAGAAGATGCTCGGAACCCTCAACGGGTGCGCGCTCGGTTCGCCGTCATCAGTGATTCCTTGGGTTGAGCCCGAGGTGAGCGCCACGTAGTTGGGCAAACTGGGGTGCGCGACCGCGTAGTCCTGAGTAGCCAGCCCACACGCCGCGGCCAACGATCTCAGATACGGGGCACTGGTCGACTCAGTCACCGAATAGCCAACGTTTTCCAACATGATCCACACGACGTGGTCGTAGTGCGGCGTCGCCTTCCCTCCACAGGGCGACGACGCCGGGATCCTCGGCGCGCTACTGGCGACGGTGACGGGAACAAAGGGCCCGGACAACAGAAGTACACTCGCCAGTCCCGCGATCCAAACTCGCCATCTCACGTACCAATCATCTCAGAACTCCGGGGGGCCATCAATGTCGAACGAAGAGGGCCCCGCACGCTATGAAGCGGTGAATATTCGGTCCTCGTCACTCCCAATCAAGGGGGAAGAGGGCGAATTTAGCGCGGCGAACACGTAGGTGGCCCGCGATGGAACTGCCCGCTGAGCATCACTTGGGGCCCGACCGGTAACGCGTGTCAATACCCGTCAAGATATCGGTGCAGCTCTACAACGGATTATCCGCACACTTAAGGAGTCCGATGAAAACCGAAGGCCGACCAGTAATAACACGCGCGCACGTCCTCACGCACGGACTTGGGGTAGGGGTCATCGCCCTCGTGCTCATGGTCGCCGGCGGCGTGGTCAGTGTTGCGCAAAGCGCCTCGGGGAGCGCGGCGCGTCACGTGGCGGCGAAAGCGTCTTCGGTGCCTTGTACGTCAATGATGGTTCGTGAAAGGGCCGCGACCAACGAGACTAGTTACGGGCCAGGAAGCGTCGTGAGAATGAGCGCGTCACTCCACAACACTTCTTCACAGACGTGCAGCATCGCCGTGGGCGCGACTTCCCCTTCCCTCATCGTGAAGAACGCCAGCGGTGTCGAGGAGTGGAGCACCTGCGGCGCCACCGGCGGGCTCCAGGCGTGTGCGTTGTACCTCATGCTCGAGACTCTCCAGCCGGGGGGCACCTACACGAGAACGGCGACGTGGGACCAGCATTCGAGCGCGTCGGCAACGCGTGCGCCCCCGGGGGTCTACCGACTTTCCGTGCACTTCAACGGCGTCACCGGCCAAGCCTCCACCAAGTTCAACCTGACCGCACTCACTCCTCCTCGAACCGTCACCGTGACCGAGGCCGATAGTGGTCACCGCTACTCCTTGACCCGCGGAACCCGCTTGGTGGTTCAACTCTCGGGCCCGGCGATCTACACCTGGACCGAGCCAGTTTCATCCAATCCGGCGGTGCTAAAGCGCACAGTGAGCTCATCGGCCAATCCGGCGATCACTACCTTCATCGCCCAAAAGAAAGGCGTAGCGCGAGTAACGGCGGTTGGCAATCCGAAGTGTTATCCCCAGTGCCTGATGCCGAGCCGCGTGTTCACGATCATCGTGTCGGTGGCCGAGTAAGGCGGCGCTCGACACCCGAGCACCTGGTCGCGTCGATAACGGGCTCACCGGCAGCGCGGTCTTCTTGACCGTGGCCGATCTTCGGTTAGTGGCCCGCTGGCTGGCTCTCGCGAAACTTTCGCGCCAGCGATCGGCACTTCCGCTCTACGACGCGCCGGTCCAACGGCGAGGAGCTTCGGCGCCCGACCTATTGTCGATGGGATGTCCGACCAGAACGCCCAATTTCCCGGCGGCTTCCTTTGGGGCACCGCCACCTCCGCGTACCAAATTGAAGGGGGCGGCGTCAACACTGACTGGTGGCGCTTCGAGCACGCCGACGGAACCAGCGCCGCCGAGCTCAGCGGGAGCGCCTGCGATTCGTGGAATCGCTTCGAGGAGGATCTCGACCTCATCGCGTCGCTCGGCCTCAACTCATATCGCCTCTCGGTGGAGTGGGCCCGAATCGAGCCTCAGCAGGGCGTCATCTCTCACGCGGCACTGGACCACTATCGCCAAGTGCTCCAAGGATGTCATCAACGATCAGTCCTCCCCGTTGTGACACTGCACCACTTCACTTTGCCGCTGTGGGTCGCCGACGCCGGGGGATTTGAAAGTCCGAACATCGCCAAGTGGATGGGCGACTACGCGAGCGTCGTGGGCGACGCACTCGGCGACTTGATTAGCGTCGCGTGCACGATCAATGAGCCCAACATCGTGGCTCTCATGGGCTACCTCCTTGGCCAGTTTCCGCCCCAAGTGACGAGTTGGGAGCGATTCTCTAGCGTCAACCGCGTCATGCGCGAGTGTCACGTTTCGATGCGCGAAGCCCTGCGAGCGGGACTGGGCAGTTATCCGATCGGACTCTGTCTATCCATGCAAGAGTTCGAGGCCGTCGACGACGCGCACGACCTCCTCGCTTCGTTTCTCGACGAGATGGAAGACCAGTACTTGCGCGCCATTACTGACGCCGACGACTTTCTCGGCGTGCAGTGCTACACCAAGATCCTCCTCGGGCCTGAAGGTATGGTCGAGCCCGAAGGTGAGACCACCGAGATGGGTTATCTGTTTTGGCCCCAGTGTGTTGCCTTCTGCGTTCGTCGCGCCGCCCATGAGGTTGGAGTACCCATCATCGTCACGGAGAATGGGATCGGCACGTCGGACGACGCCCAACGGATTCGCTACCTTCGCGAAGCGCTGGAAGGTCTCAGTAACACGATGCGCGACGGCATCGACGTACGCGGCTACTTTCAGTGGTCCCTGCTCGACAACTTCGAGTGGACGCTCGGGTATCGTCCCAAATTCGGTCTCGTGGCCGTTGACCGCGATACTTTCGCGCGAACACCCAAGCCGTCCGCGCAGTGGTACGCCGACGCGACGAGAGACTTTGCGCCCCAATAAGAGGCGTCGTTCGCTCAGGTGACGGGTTCCCCGCGGTAGGTCCCGAACGCATTAGCCCCCGCCCGGGTACAACGTGTTACGCGACACCCTGCGAACGAGGGCATACGTCTCGGGGACTTCACGAGCGACACCAGGAGTGGACATATGATGCCTTATGGGTTCTGCCGGAGATAAACCAAGAAAACGTAGGATTCGAATGCCCAAGGTGCCCCGGGGCGAAGAGACCCAGAACATCCAACTCGCGGGTCTGACCAACAGCGGCGGCGAAGCCCACGGACCCCGTCTCGCTCACGAAACGGCGCACGGCCGAAGTGAGAATGTCGGAAGATTCGGCAAGTTCATTCTGAGACGTCTCGGGCGCTGGCCCAAAGAGGACGAGCCGGCTGAGCCCGACTGACTCGACCGAATATGACGTCCTCCGCTTTGCGGTAAACACTGGTCATACCTCCAGCGGGGACCGAAGAGAACGAGTAAGAGTACGTAGATGGCCAAAATCTCAAGCGACACCGAAGTACTAACCGAGAAAGTCCGCGCCGCCTTTGCGGAGCACGATTTCGAGGCATTTGGGGCACTGCTCAGTGACGACGTTCGCTGGGGCGATGACGACAACCCCCGAAGATGCCGAAATAGAAAGCAGGTCTTGGCCACCTTCGCGAGCGCTCTTGCTCGTGGCATGGACGGGGCGATCGGCGAGATCGTTCCGGGGACGAAGGGCATTCTCTGCCGGTTGGATATTGAACAGCCGCCCCAAGATCGGCAGCGAATCCCTGAGCCTCTGTATCACGTCTACTTAGTAAAAGAGAGTCACATCTTTGTCATCGAGCCACACCACGATCGAGCATCGGCGGCGCGTGCGGCGGACGTCAGTTGACTCGAACATCGGCGAACACTGTAGCGAACCCGCACGTCCAGTCCTTGAGGCCGCAGCGACTCGATCAGAGGAGAGAACCGGCACGCCGACCAACGTCATCAACCCAGAGGTCTTGACGCGCCGCCGCTAAGCCTGAACCCACAACGTGCGGGCAAATCGTTTTCCCCCTCACTCCGCGCGCCCCTTCCTAAGTAAATGTTGGAGACCGCTACTCTCCATACACCCCGAGAGCGTCACGTCACCGATAGGCTCGCCTGATGTCGCCGCTGGTCGTCGTGGTCCTCGTCGCGGCTTGCGCTTGCGCCTTGGCGTGGATTGCGTCACTCATCACCGGCGCGACGTCGTGGGTCGACCAAATGTGGTCGATCGTGCCCATGGTCTACGTGTGGGTCTTCGCGGGGTACGCGGGCCTCGCCAATGTTCGACTCATCGTGATGGCGTCGGTCGTCACCATTTGGGGCGTTCGACTGACGTTCAATCTCGTGCGAAAGGGCGGCTACACGGGCGTCGAGGACTATCGCTGGGCCGTACTTCGAGCCAAAATGGGTCGCGGGCAGTTCCAACTCTTCAACTTTTTTTTCATCGTGATCTATCAAAACGTCATCCTCGTGCTCATCACGCTGCCCGCCTATACGGCGTACCAAGACCGCGCCCGAACGCCGTTCGACGTGAGCGACGTCGTGCTGGTGGGACTCTTTCTCGCTTGTACCCTCGGAGAGACGCTCGCGGATCAACAGCAGTGGAACTTCCAAACGTGGAAGCACGCGCAGTCCGCGACCGATCGCTCGCCGAACCCGCAGTTCCTCCAGTCGGGGCTCTTTCGACTCTCGCGCCATCCCAACTACTTCTTTGAACTGGCCCAGTGGTGGATCTTCTTTCTCATCGGAGCGGTCGCGGCGGGCTCCTTGCTCCAATGGAGCGTGGTCGGAGCCTTTCTCTTGAGCGTGCTCTTTGTCGGCTCGACGAGATTCACCGAGCAGATCACGCTCTCTCGCTATCCGGAGTACCAGGAGTATCAGCGAAGAACTTCGGCCGTGATACCGTGGTTCCCGAAATTGCCGAGCCACGACGGGCGCGCGAGTTGACGCAGATAGGCACGACGTGACTCCACCCGGCCCGATATGGCCGGACTTCAGTAGGGGCCAGCGTCCCCCCTAGTGGGGACCATCGTCCCTAACGAATCGTCCATCGCGAAGCGCATAATGAGTTCGTGATCGTAGAAGCCCTGGGACTACCCACGAGTGAGTGTGAGATCGACTCCCCACGCCCAAGATTGAGGGCGGAAACCTCAACCCGAGCGAGCAAGCCAGCACCACGAAAGGGCCTTCGCGCCTCACGACAGTAACTGAGAGAATAAGAAAGAGGTACATCATGAAAGCACTCGTCTACCACGGCCCCGGGTCCATGTCCTGGGATGACGTTCCCGACCCGACACTGCTCGCCGACACCGACGCCATCGTTCGAATTGACGTCACCACCATCTGCGGGACCGACTTACACATCTTGAAGGGCGACACGCCTGAAGTCACCGTAGGACGCATCCTTGGCCACGAGGCCGTGGGGACGGTTGAACAGGTGGGATCGAGCGTCAAGACCGTATCGGTTGGCGATCGCGTACTCGTCTCGTGCATCACGGCCTGCGGCGCCTGTCGGTTCTGCCGCGAGGGCCGCTACGGACAGTGCCTGGGCGGAGGCGGCTGGATCCTCGGCCACCTCATCGACGGGACTCAGGCCGAACTCGTACGCGTACCCTTTGCCGACACGTCCACGTATCTGGTGCCCAAGGGCGTCGCCGATGAGGACATACTCATGTTGGCCGACATCTTGCCGACCGGCTACGAGGTCGGCGTGCTGAACGGTCACGTGCAACCGGGCGACACGGTCGCCGTAGTGGGCGCGGGGCCTATCGGCTTGGCGGCCATCACCGGGGCGAAACTGTTCTCACCGAGCAACATCATCGCCATCGACCTAGCCGACGCTCGACTTGAGGCGGCCAAACGATTCGGCGCCGACCTCACGTTCAACAACACCCGCGAAGACGCGGTCGCCTACGTGCGAAGCCTCACTGAGGACCTCGGTGTCGACGTGGCCATCGAGGCCGTCGGCGTGCCGTCGAGCTTCGAACTGTGCACGGCGCTCGTGCGGCCGGCAGGGCACGTGGCCAACATCGGCGTGCACGGCAAGTCGGCGACGTTACACCTAGAGTCCCTGTGGATTCGCGACGTCACGGTCACGACCGGACTCGTCGACACCTACGCGACGCCAACCCTGTTGAAGTTGGTCGCGTCACATCAAATCAACGCGTCCCACTTCGTCACCCATCACTTCGAACTGGGCGACATCGTGTCGGCCTACGACGTGTTCGCGCGAGCGGCGGACACCGGTGCTCTCAAGGTGGCGCTATCCCGCTAATTCGCCGTGGCGAAGAACCGGGGAGGGTTCAACGGACGAGGAGTTCTCTTCATGGATGACACCCGAGAGAATGGTGGCGACAGCGGCTCGATGTACGTCGCTCTACTCTTAAACGCTCTCGACAACTGGGACGAGGACCTCAGCGACGACGCGCTGATCGAGTACGTCCTCGCGTGTCGCGTGGAGATGCTGAGCGCACTTCCCCGCCGCGGGGAGAGCACGTACTCGGCCCTCGCCTCCGAGATTGCCTATGACCGCGCGTTGATCAAGTTATGTGAAGCCCACGAGCTACAAGTCGTCGCCGCGAACTTTGCGCACCCGAAGGAGGAACGCGCCCATGTGGAGCACGAACTCGGCGCCGCGGGCTTCGACCTCAACGCGCTGGCTCGCCGGCGGCGATCTTAGCGATCCGTCGACTCTGCCTCTTTGGCATCGAGCTTGAGTCTCGTCGCGAAGACAGCCGCCTCAGTGCGGTTGCTCATGTTGAGCTTGTTTAAGAGTCCCGTGATGTAGTTCTTGACGGTCTTCTCCGAGAGAAACATCGACTCCGCGATCTGGCGGTTGGTGAGTCCCTCGGCGATGAGGTCGAGCAGCCGGCGCTCCTGGGGCGAGAGAACGCTGAGCGGCGAGAGGGCCTTGGGGGGGTGCGTGATGCGTTCGACGACCCTTGCGACGGCTTTGGGGTCCATCAGCGAGCCGCCTCGGGCCACTTTCTTCACGTCCTCGACGAAGTCGTGCGCCTTGATCTGTTTCAAGATGTAGCCCGCCGCGCCGGCCATCACGCTCGCGTAGAGCGCTTCGTCGTCGGCAAAGAAGGTCAACATAAGACAGGCGATCTCTGGCCGGGCGGATCGAATCTCGCGACAGACTTCAATGCCGCTCCCGTCTTCGAGACGCACATCCAAGATGGCCACGTCCGGATTCGTCTCTGGGATCCGATGAAGAGCCTCGGCGGCCGACGATGCTTCTCCGACGACTTCAATATCGTCGTCAAACTCGAGCAGACTGCGAATGCCCTCTCGCACCATTTCGTGGTCGTCGAGCAAGAAGACCCGTATCGTCACAGTTCCCATAGTGCCAGTGTTTCGACGACGCCCGAGTAGCGATGCTCGGACCGAAGGCGCGGCGAGCGCCCATTGGTACGCTCAAGGCCGTGCCCCATCGCAAAGTCAACGACCCGGCCAAGTTGCGGCGCTTGCTTGACGCCGTCTTGATGATCGAGGCCGATCTGGAGCTCTCGGTCCTGCTTCGTCATCTCGTCGAGGAGGCCTGTTCCCTGGTCGACGCTCGCTACGGAGCCCTCGGCGTGCTTAACGAAAATCGCAGCAGCCTCGATCAGTTCATCACCGTCGGGCTCACTGAGGACCAAGAGAAGCTGATCGGCAAGCCACCGACGGGGCGGGGCGTACTGGGCCTGCTCATCACCGACCCCGCGCCGTTACGCCTTGACGATCTCACCACCCATCCCGACAGCTACGGTGTCCCGGCCCATCATCCGCCCATGACGTCCTTTCTCGGGGTGCCGGTGCGGTCCCGCAATGACGTCTACGGCAACTTGTACCTGACCAACAAAGTAGGGGCGAAGAAGTTCAATGACGAAGACCAGTTTCTGGCCGAAGCATTAGCAACGGCCGCGGGCATCGCAGTTGAGAACACGCGACTACACGAACGTATTCGGGCCGTGAGTGTCTTAGAAGATCGCGACCGTATTGCCAAAGACCTTCACGACCGGGTCATCCAGCGCGTGTTCGCCGTCGGCGTGGCCCTCCAGGGGGCGACGCGTCTCACTGATCTCGCTCAAATGGTGGAGAAGGTCAACGAGGCCGTGGACGGCCTCGAGGCGACCATGACCGAGATTCGTTCCGCCGTGTATGAACTCGGCGGCGCGGACATTCCCGGTGGACTTCGTCAAGGGGTGCTCGAACTCGCCGCCGAACTCTCGCCGATGCTCGGCGCCCGGCCTCTCGTGACCTTTTCCGGGCCAATCGATAACGCCGTGCCGCAGCGAATAGCGGATAACCTGCTGGCCGTACTGCGTGAGGCGCTGACTAACGCGGGCAAGCATGCCCAAGCGACTCGCTACGTCGTCACCCTGACGGCAACGGACCACGTCAATCTTGAAGTTCGTGATAACGGAATCGGCGTCGAGTTGGCGACCGCCGATGCCGGGGGAATGGGCCTAAAGAATCTGCGCACGCGAGCCGAGAAACTTCATGGCACCTTCGAGGTACGGGCCGACGACGCCGGGGGGACCCGGCTCACATGGCGCGTGCCGATCTAGACCAGCGTTCAAGATCTCTTCGGCGAAACACCGCGAGCGTGAGTGGCTGATTCCACTAATTGAGGCCACCTGTGACGCGCTGCCCAAGCCCAAGCGCAAATCCGGGCCCACGTAAGGGCGGGGGGCACCCGTACACTTCACTGCTCAACCGCCGCGCCAAGTCAAGACTAAGACGACGCCAGTACGATCGCCCGGGCGACTGTCCCCACGCCGATACTGATTACCGGATGAAGCGAAGGACGAAGCCAACGCATCACGAGGTTCAGGTCTTTTGCTGAGATCGCCACGCATCCCTTGGTGGGGGCGCCGAAGCTGACGTGAAGAAAGAAGCCCGAGCCCGCCCCTTTGACCACGGGATCCGTGTTGTAGTTGATAACCACCGCGTGCGCGTACGCGTTCCCGGCGTAGAACAGATTCTCCGAGTCGCCACCGGGAGAGACCGAACTGATCACGCGGCGGTTGTACTGCGCCGAGTGGGGATTCTCATCCCACCAATCGTCGGGACCTGCGCGAAAATACGCCAACCGGGTGCCGTTGTTGGGTTCATTGCCAAAGGCCTGGGTCAGCGTGAACACGCCCGCGGGCGTTCGGTCGAGCCCCTCGCGGGTCTCGCCTACGCCGTGGACCCCCACGTACGCGACGAAGGGGCCAAAGACCTGCGAGTACGTACCGTCACTTTGCAGCCGCCACGTTCTCACGACGGCGACCTCGGATCGAGACGTGGCCGCTTGGACTGTGATCACTTGGCCCGGCGGCTCGACCGCGGACGCGCCGAGCGACACCACGCCCACCCAAAAGCCGAGTGTGCCGGCCACGACGAACTTAAGAGTGCGTTGCTTGAAAATCCCGAACTCCCTCACCCCTCGCTTGGGGGTAACGCCGCGCGGCGCCGCCATCCTACGTGCGCGATGGGTTTGAACGACTAGTGACTCACTCGTAGGGCGCACTTGACGCACCACTGTAACTCGTCAACACGGTCTTCCCGGCACCGTTCAGCACACGGATGCCGGTGATCTTTTTCAACGAGACGGCACAGGCCATCGTCGCGTTGACCGGTTCACCCGCGACCGAGCGATACGTGCCCGCGGTCCACCACGTGCCCGAAGAGGTCTTCATCGTCACGGTGTACACGTCGCCCCCCGGCAGACCGTTCTCGTGCAGGTCGACCCGGGTCCCCCAGGATTCGTCAATCAGCACTGCGTTGGCTCTCACTGTGGTGGCCCCCCGCAGCGCCACCGTACGCTGCACGGGCGACGTCGCCGGGCGCGCGATGACGACACCGACCAATATCAGCGACGCCGCGACGGCGCCCACCCCGGCCAGCGCCGAGACGCGCACTCTTCGCCGACGTCGTTGCATAACGCCCGCACGATGAAGATCGCCCAGCACGCGATCGAAGAGTTGCGGGGGAACCGCGGCGGTCAATTCAACGGCCGCGAAATCAACGTAACTCAGCGTCCTAAATGTCCCGGCAATCTCCTCGGCGACGACTTGACAGTCGGAGCATCCTTCGAGGTGCGCGAGAAGGCCAGTCTCTTCTTCGGCCGAGAGATCATCAAAGACGTGCATGGCCATTGCTTCACGCCACTTCTCACACCCCATCTCGTTCATTGATCCCACCCCGCCTCTTCCATCAAGAGCCGCAGTACCCGAAGGGCGTAGAAGGCGCGGCTGCGCACCGTGCCTTCGGGCAGGGCGAGGAGTTCGGCGACCTCTCGTCCCGAACGACCGTTGAAGTAGAGCTCGGTGATCACGATTCGGTGCTCGGGGTCAAGACGCTGCAACGCGAACTCCATCTGCCAACCGAGCATCGCGCGTTCGACGTGATCCTCTTCGACCGGTTCGTGGCCCTCGTGCAGTAGACGTGGCTGCGATTTCCGCTGTTGGGAACTCACGTCAAGAATCACTCTGCGCTCTATCGTGAAGAGCCAGGTTCGAAGTGTTCCGAGTGTCGAATCGAATCGAGACCGAGAGCGCCAGGCTCGAGCGAAGGTCTCTTGCACCACGTCCTCGGCGCTCTCTTTGGAGTTGAGAGAACGTCGCGCGAAGCCGAATAACTCACCCCCATGGGCTAAGAACGCCTCTCGCAGACCGGCCTCGTCCGCGCTCTCGGGCCGCGTCTCGAGATACGCCGTTCTCGACGTTGATCGACTTTCACTCCTAGACGCCATGGGCCACGCCTAACCCCTCGGGGCGAACAGCCGTCGCCGACGCTTCACTCTGCGCGACCCGCTCGGGTCACGGGGTTGCCTTTAATAGCCATACCCACTTGAAGTGGTGGTGGTGGTCGTTGACGTGCCCGACGATGACCTCTTAAAGAAGGTCAGGCCGGCTGAGGAAGAGGACGCTTTCACGAGGTACCAGGTGCCGCCAAAGGCGACGATGCCTTCACCGTTGGATTGAAGTGAGCCACTGTCGCCCGCGTAGGTGTACAGCGGAAAGGAGTTGAACGTCACCTGCTTCTTCGTCGAACTCCTCTTGACAAAGCCAATCTTTCCTTTCACGTTGGCCCCGAGCGTCACCTTGGTCACCGAACTCTTTACCAGCAGTGGCGGCCACGCGGAAAGACACGCGCTCTTGCACTTGATCTTCGCGCCCCTTTCGGAACTCAGCACATACAGCGTCCTCGACGAATGATTGACGAGCGCACCCGGAAAGCCAGCGACCTTGGCTGATTTCAACGCCGGCGAGGTCGCGCCCGAGGCGCTCACCATTGGAACGATCATGACCGCGCTCGCCGCCAGAGCCATCGTCCACAGTCGCGCTCCTCGCGCAGAGAACCTACCTCGTTGAATCGGTCCCGTCTTCACCATTGACATTCGATTTCTCCTTTGGCCCTCGCGCCGCTCTGGCGAGGTTGCTTACCTATGAATACCTAGGACGTGTCCAAAATGTTCAGATGAATCTCAAATTACTGGAGATCGTCAATATTGTCCATGCGCCGGGGCGACGTCGAAGGCGTCTAACTCGCGCCACCTTCAAATTAAGGCTCCGTGGGCGCTAATTCGAAGTGGGGATTGAAGATAAAGGCGAGAATGGGTCCCTAGGGGTCAACTTCGACGAGACGAACGAGCGCACGGTGCGCGGCCTGACGAACCCGGGGCACGGGATCGTTGGCCAGACCGACCATTGCCTCGAGCGCGTCATCCACGCGATGACGCGCGACAACCTTGGCGCACATTTCACGCACTCGCCACGATTCATCCTTCACCGAGTCCACGACGACCGTCACCGCGCCTTCGTCCCAGGCGTAGAGCAGTCCGCGCATCGCCCAGACCCTCGGCCAGTAACCACTGACGCCGCCCGCGCCGCCGCGCAGCACTTGAGCGGCGCCGGGACCCGCCAACACCACCAGCATTCCCTCGTCCACCCCATGGCCCCTCAATATCGCCACGCAGTGCGCCACCACGTGGCGCGTGCCTCGTTGTGCGCACTCGCCCTCGATGCTCTGGCGTGGCGTCAAGCCCCACTCACTCGCCATCAGCTCACCGGGTCACGGCGTGGCGCGCAAGACGGTCTCGACCCATATGAGTTTCGCCGCCTCAATGGAGAGTTCGAGTGGCTCGCCCGCGACCGTGATGGTCACGTCGCCGGGCGCGAGAGTCGTGTGGCTCACGTTGACCTCCGTGCCTTCTTTAATGGAGTGTTCGGCGAGCATCATCAACAGCGCCGGTGCCTCATGCTCGGCCACTTCGGAGATCCGGCGAATGTGCCCCCCCGCGCCGGGCTCTAAGTCCGCCAGCGCCACCAGTTCCCCATAGGGCGCGACGCGCCCGGGTATGACGTTTCCGTGTGGACAGGTCGACGGCGAGCCCATCGACGCGTCGATCTGATCAACGACCGCGTCGGAGATTGACGAGGAGACGCGATCGGCCTCGACGTCGGCCGCCGCCCAATCGAAGCC
>DATLTW010000008.1:0-6506 GCA_035533495.1 Acidimicrobiales bacterium
AACGCAGTCCCAACGGGATTTGAACCCGTGTCTCCACCTTGAGAGGGTGATGTCCTAGGCCACTAGACGATGGGACCTTGAAAGAGGCGACACTACGGTCACCTCATTCGCTCGGGGGCAAGGACTCGAACCCTGAATAACTGGACCAGAACCAGTTGTGTTGCCAATTACACCACCCCCGAAGGGCTGGGCAATCCTACCCGGCCCGTCTTCTTAGGTGCCAGCAGGAAGCTTGATATTGGTGGCCGTGGTCGTCCAGGAACTCAAGCGACCGTAGCCCACCACGCGACCCACGCCCACTTCGAGCGTCTCTTTGAGGTAGTAGCGCCACAGCGAGTGCGCGATGGTGGGTGAGTTGCGTACCGGCGAGGGGTAGGGCGTGAGACCCTGCGCGGACGCAATGGCCATCGCGCGATACTCGTGAAAGGGATCGGTGACGGTGAGCACCGTCGTGAGGTGGTGTTTTTTTAGTAGCGGCAGCACCGTCGCCACGTTCTGCCACGTGTCGTTGCCCGAACCCTCCAAGATGCGCGACGGCGTTACGCCGTGGTTGATGAGGTACGTCGCCGACACGCCCGCTTCGGTGTAGACGTCGCCAGGTCGACGGCCCCCCGTCACGGCGACCCAGGGCGCGCGGCCCGCGCGGTAGAGCGTGAGGGCTTGGTTGAGTCGCGCCGTCAACGCCGGCGACGCCGTGCCGTTATTCTCCGTCGTGCCAAAGACCAGGATCGCCTGGGCCGAGTCGCCAGAATGCTCGTGGCCGCGCAGCCAGATCTGCACGAAGGTGACCCCAAAGTAGAGCACGACGAGGGACATCAACGCACTCAGGACCTTGAGCACGAGTTTGATCGGACCAAAGATCACGCACACCTCGTCGCGGCGGCGCGCAGTCGCTGGACGGTCTTCTTCCTTCCGAGTAGCTCGAGGGACTCAAAGAGCGGGGGTCCCACGAGGGTGCCCGTCACCGCACAGCGGATCGGCGCCTGGGCCTTGCGCAGCGCGAGGCCCAGCCCCTCGCCAAGTTCCACGGTCGTTGCGTGCAAGGTGGGCGCGTCCCAGGTGGTGAGGAGCTCGTAGCGGCGAATCGCGTTCTCTAAGATCGTGGGGCCCAGCGGATCGTCCGCGATGACCTTGGCGAAACTCGCCTCGTCGACGCGCGCCTCGTCGAGAAAGAAGAACTCGACCATGGCCGGTATCTCGCCCAGCGTGGCGACG
Source organism: Acidimicrobiales bacterium (assembly GCA_035533495.1). GTDB lineage: Bacteria > Actinomycetota > Acidimicrobiia > Acidimicrobiales > RAAP-2 > RAAP-2. Next base: position 1,216 of record DATLTW010000008.1, read on the forward strand.
CGCTCTTGCACTAAAGACGCCACGCGCGCGTACAGCGCGGCGCTGAACTGGTCTTCTCGCCACGACGGCGCTCGGTCCAAGGGACGCCACGCGCTCTGCCACGGACAGACCCACGGCGCGCTCGCGGCAATAAACTCTTCGTGGCTGAGCGCTCGCACGTACTCACCGTTCATATGGGTCAGCTTCTTGACGTCAAAGAAGGCCGGGGAGTGCGAGACGTCCTCGAGGCGGAACTGTTCGATCAGCGTGGAGGTCGCCACGATCTCAGCGTCCCCGCGCGGGCTCCAGCCCAACAGCGCGAGGTAGTTGACGAAGGCGGACGCCAGGAATCCCTGGTCACGGTAGGACTCGGTGGCCACGGGGTCGCGGCGCTTGGAGAGCTTCTTTCGTTGTTCGTTCACCAAGAGCGGCAGATGCGCGTAGAGCGCCAGCGCGACTTCGTCGCCCGTGGCCGCGTTCAGCGCCTCCCAGAGCATCATCTGCTTGGGCGCGTTGGCGAGGTGTTCCTCGCCCCGAATGACGTGGGTGATTTTGTCGTGTCGATCGTCGGTCACGTTGGCCAGTGCGTAGAGCACGTCGCCCGAGGACTTGACCACGACGAAATCTTCGATCAGCGCGTTGGCGAACTCGACGTCGCCGCGAACGAGATCGCGCACGATCGTGACGCCCTCGCGCGGCGTGCGAAAGCGCAGCGCCGACGTGGCACCGCGCTCGAGTCCGCGCTCACGACAAAAGCCGTCGTACCCCGGGGGTGCGCCGGGCGCCTTGCGGGCTTCGAGCGCCGCGGTGGTGCAGTCGCAGTAGTAGAGGTAGCCGCTGCGCCGGAGGAGTTGCGCGGCGTTGTCGTAGGCGGCGGCGTTGTCGCTCTGGCGATACGGTCCCTCGTCGAGATCGAGCCCGAGCCAGGCCATCGCTACGGTAATGCCCTCGACCCACTCTTCGCGGTTGCGTTCGGCGTCGGTGTCTTCGATGCGCAAGATGAACACGCCTTGTGGATCCTGGCGCGCGACGAGCCAATTGAAGAGCGCGGTACGGGCCGAACCCACGTGAAAGAAGCCGGTGGGTGAGGGCGCGAATCGGACCCGCGGTCCGCTCATGGACTACTCCTCAATCGAGATGGCGCCGTTCGGACAGCCCGCCACGGCCTGACGTAACCGCTCGTCGAACTCCGGGCCGGGATTCTCATTGAGGACGTAGAGAAAGCCGTCCTCTCGAACTTCGAACACTTCCGGGGCGATACCCATGCACACCGCGTTCGACGTGCAGAGATCGAAATCGACGTTGACCTTCACGGACCCTCCTTCCCTCTCATCGTAGTTGAGCGCTCTTCGCCGGGGCTCGTTCAACCTTCGTGCGTGTCTCTATGCTTTGCCTAACGTAAGGACGGCTATGGATCGGCGCGCACTGGGTTCGTTAGAAGTCTCCACGGTCGGGGTGGGCTGCAATAACTTCGGCGCCCGTCTCGATCAAGCGGGCGCGACCAGAGTGGTGCACGCCGCGCTCGAGGTCGGCGTCAACTTCTTCGACACCGCCGACGTCTACGGCGCCACCGAATCCGAACGGTTCTTAGGTAAGGCGCTGGGCGCCAGAAGGGGCGAGGCCGTCGTCGCCACGAAGTTCGGCATGCCCCTGGACGACAAGCGCTTTGGCGCGAGTCCCGCGTACGTGCGCAGCGCCTGTGAGGACTCGCTCGCTCGCCTTGGCACCGACTACCTCGACCTCTATCAGTTGCACTACCCCGACGCCACGGTCCCGATCGCGGACACCTTGGGCGCCTTGCACGAACTGATCGCCGAGGGCAAGGTGCGCGAGATCGGGTGCTCGAACTTCAACGTCGAGCAACTGCGCGCCGCCCGGACCGCCGCCGGGGACGGCCCGGCGTTCGTCTCGGTGCAGAATCAGTTCTCGCTGCTCGATCGCAGTCCCGAACGAGACGGCGTGCTGAAAGCTTGTGACGAACTCGAACTCAGCTTCTTGCCCTTCTACCCACTGGCCAACGGTCTGTTGACCGGCAAATTCCGCCCCGGTGAAGCGATCCCCGAGGGCACGCGACTCGCCCTCATGTCGCCCGAACGAAGCGTGCACTGGTTGAGCGAGGAGTTCCAACAACGCGTCGCGGCACTGCTCGACTACGCCGAGCGCGACCAGGTGCCGATTCTCACACTGGCCTTCTCGTGGCTGCTCGACCACCCCCGCGTCGCTTCGGTCATCGCCGGGGCGTCGAACGCCGAGCAGATCCGCGCCAACGTCAAGGCGTCAACGCACTTGAGCGACGTGCAACGAAGAGAGTTGGACCGTCTTTCGAGTTAAGGCGGTACTTTGACCCCGCAGCGGGTCAATATTTAAGTGTTGACCCCGACGTGGCGCCGACTGGTCAGCCGTAGGCGTTTAGAGATGACAACGCTTTGAGAATGACGGAACTTGAGTCACACATTAAGACCCGACCAACGCCTTTGGCTCATGACGGAGTTGCAGATTTCTCGAAACTCCTGGATATTCGGTAACTCTGTTATGCAGTATGACTGCTTTACTGCTAACATTAATCCATGAGCAAATCTCCGACCTTCGTCACTGTGCAGGGCCGTGGCCTTATCGCTATTCCTCCCTCGATTCGACGTCACTTCGGTTTGGACCGACCTGGCGCACAGGTTGAGGTAATCGAGCGAGAAGGCGAGATCGTACTGCGCCCGCACGTTGCTGTGCCCGCCGACCAAGCGTGGTTCTGGACAGAGCGATGGCAAAAGATGGAACTCGAAGCTGACGAAGATGTTGCTGGTGGTCGAGTCGTGGCAACGAATGACGTCGACGAATTGCTTACCGACCTTGACTCGTGAGATTCGAACGAACTGAATCGTTCAAGAGCGACTACCAACGACTGTCCGAGAAGGAACGCAAGATGTTCCGCTCGACAGTTCGCATCTTTAATGCGGCTTGCGACCATTTCATTGAGACTCGCGATCCGTCCTCGTGGCCAGGCAACCTACGAGTGAAAGCGGTCGCCAACGCGCCCGGTGTCTTTGAGATGACGTGGAGTTTCAGCGGACCCGACGGTCGAGCCACTTGGCAATGGACCACCGTTATCACCGACCGCGGAAACTCAGTGCCCGCGGTGCTGTGGCGACGACTGGGCGGCCACAAGATCTTCCACGAATCGTGATGCATTAGATACGATCCATCGCCGACCTTGAAGGACACAATAAGAACCGAAAGGCTCCCGCATAGAGGACTCTTCGCTGGTTGATGAGCAATTCGCCCACTTGAACCACTTTCGATGGCAACCGCGCTCGGACGTGGTGATCCAGACTGTAGCAACTTGTCGCATAATGTGCTACACTTTCCTCATGACAAGGACCATCGCTCAACGTGAACTGCGCAATGACAACGCCAAAGTGATCGATGAAGTAGTTGCTGGCGAAAGTTTCGTCGTGACCCGCAATGGAGTCCCAGTAGCCGAATTGCTCCCTCTTCGTGCGCTACGACGCACCGTGGTGCCGAAATCCAGTATCGCAAATTTCATCGATACTGGGCCCGGTATCGAGGCGAAGCTCTTTCGAGCTGACTTCGACAACCTGATCAATCAGAATCTCTAAATGACCACGGGACTCCTTGACACTTCGGTGGTCATCGACTGGGATGATCCTTCGGTCCAAAGAGCACTGCCCGAGGAGATCGCGGTCAGCGCGATAACGCTTGCAGAATTGGCCGCCGGCCCAATTCTGGCATCCACCGTCAACGAACAATCAATTCGTCAGACGCGCCTGCAGCAAACCGAAGCAACCTTCGAGCCAATCCCCTTTGATGCAGCCGCCGCGCGAAGTTTTGGCCAGATTGTTGCGGCCGTTGCGACTACTGGTCGCACGCACCGATCGCGCATGGCGGATCTACTCATCGCGGCAATCGCTCACGCCAATGGCCTCGAACTCTATACGCGCAACCCGGACGACTTCATTGGCCTCGAAGAACTGATCCACGTCATTACTGTCTGAGCGACGTGAGATTCGACCAGGTTGACTTCGTGGACGGTGAACCTTACAAAGAAACTCGTACCCGCGACTGGTGCGATCAGACCTGGTTCTTATTTTGCCTCGGAGTGGCCGACCTTGAGTCACAGAATAAGAACCGGCGCTACACCGTCCAAGGCGCGCCATTGGCATCGGTGCAGGTGCCAAATTGCTGTTAGTGCCGAGACGAAAATGTGTGGCCCGAGAGGACCCGAAGGACGACCGTTGGGACTCAAAGGCAATAACAAGCACCGAAAGTCTTAATATAGCAAATATGTACTATAATGATCACATGATAAGTGGGGACCTGATAAAGGAAGCTCGATTGCGAGCCGGACTGACTCAAACCGGATTGGGCGCACGCCTCGGCAAAGCGCAGTCCGTAATAGCCCGATGGGAACGTGACGAGGTATCACCGAGTCTTGAGACCGTACGCGACGTAGTACGCGCGTGCGGATTGGATCTCACGTTCTTCATGTCCAAGTTTGATGACTCGAACGTGACGATCATTGATCAACATCTTCGGATGACATCAGCCGAACGATTCGCCGATCTCATGGTCCGCGTCGGATTCCACGATCGTCGCGAGCAACCGATGACGAGCGGCCTTGACTGAAATGGTCCCCTATCGCCCCGACGAAATCCTTGAAGTGCTAGAGCGTCACCAGGTTCTCTATATCGTTATCGGAGGACTCGCCGCCGAACTGCGTGGATCACCCTACGTCACTCGTGATGTCGACGTCACGCCTGCTCGCACCCTCGAAAACTTCACGAAGCTTGCAGCTGCGCTGAGAGAACTCGACGCCAAACTTCGGATTCCAGATATGGAGGAGCCATTGGTAATACCAATCGATGAGCGATCATTTGAGCAAGGCACAACTTGGACCTTCGTGACAAAACATGGATATCTAGACATCGCACTTCTTCCAGACGGCACACGGGGCTATGACGACTTGCGACGCTCAGCCACGCGAGAGAAATTAACAGACACCGTGACAATCCTCGTAGCCGCACTCGCTGACGTCATCCGTTCAAAAGAGGCAGCCGGCCGAGAAAAAGATCGCGCCGTGCTCCCGATTCTTCGTCAGGTCCTCGAACGTACACGAAAGATGGACCGTGATGAGCGAGGGATGGAGCGCTGACACTCCCGAGTATCGAAGTCCGATCTTGTGCATACCGCCGGCATCGTCGCGGCCGAGTGGCATTTGATCGACTCTTTCAGATTTCCGAACGCGAAGAAAATTTCACCTATGAGATTTTCAGCGAACCGTACACCGATTTCCCTCTTCA
>DATLTW010000009.1:0-59074 GCA_035533495.1 Acidimicrobiales bacterium
AGTCTCGGCGGCGTGCCCGACGAGCAACTGGTCGGCGACGTCGCGGGCGCGCTGGCGCACCTCAAGGCGCTGCCCACGTCCAACGGCAAGGTGGCCTCCATCGGCTACTGCTCGGGCGGGCGCCAGTCGTTCCTCGTCGGATGTCGCTTGGCCCTCGACGGAGTGATCGACTGTTACGGAGCCTTCGTCGTGGCCGATCCGCCAACGGAGTCTCCCCTCAAAGTAAAGGCCATCGTCGGCGAGGTCGAGCACCTTTCGGCACCGTTGCTCGGACTCTTTGGCGCCGACGACCAGTTCCCCTCACCGGAACAGAACCAACAGCTCGCCGAGGCCCTGACCGCCGCGGGTAAGGAGTTCACGTTTCGCACCTTCGACGGCGCGGGACACGCTTTCTTCAGCGTGGATCGACCGAGTTATCGCCCCGAGTCGGCCGTCGAGGGTTGGAATGACATTTTCAACTTCCTCGCCCGCACGCTCGCCTAAGGCGTCATCGTGTGCACGTACCAGACTGAACGACTCAGTGTCGAGGCGAGCGCGAAGACGCCCAGCGGATGGACTTCGATGACGCGGGCCAGTGTCTATTTTGATCACCCGGTGCACTACCCCGCTGGGCACGCCCTCATGATCGACGTCTTGAACCCCGAAAAGGGTCCTTCGGCTCGCGTGGCGCTCGAGATGAGCCCCGAGAGCGCGCGAGCGTTGGCGCTCGCGATTCTGCACACGCTCGAGACCATTCCGAGCGGGCAGTCGGGCGAACCAGTCTCGTGAGCGTCGCCGCGACGCGTCTGCGTCGATGCGACTCTTCTGGTGGCAACTCCGATCGCTACAAGTGGTTGGTGCTTTCGAATACGACCCTCGGGGTCCTGATGGCCACCATCGACACCTCGATCGTGCTGATCGCGCTGCCGGACATCTTCAAGGGCATCAACATCAACCCACTCCAACCGGGCAACACCTTCTATTTGCTGTGGATGATCCTGGGCTTCATGATCGTGACCTCAGTGTTAGTCGTGAGTTTGGGACGTCTGGGCGACATGCTCGGGCGCGTCAAGATGTACAACCTCGGCTTTCTCGTCTACACGTTCTTCTCGCTCCTGCTCTCGATCACCTGGATGTCGGGCACGACGGCCGCAATCTGGCTCGTCGTGATGCGCCTCTTCCAAGGCGTGGGCGCGGCCTTTTTGATCGCCAACTCCACGGCGATCCTGACCGACGCCTTTCCCGAACACCAGCGCGGCATGGCGGTGGGCATCAACCAGATCGCGGGCATCGCGGGGATGTTCATCGGTCTCGTCCTGGGCGGACTGCTCGGCCCGATCCAGTGGCGACTCATCTTTATCATCTCAGTGCCCATTGGCCTCTTCGGCACAATCTGGGCCTACCTCAAACTGAGAGAGGTCCCCAGCAAACGCGACCACCACGTCGACTGGTCGGGCAACCTCACCTTCGCGCTCGGCCTGGTCGCGCTCATGGTCGGAATCACTTACGGCATTCAGCCCTACGGCGGGCACGTCATGGGCTGGACCAGTCCGCTCGTGCTGGGTTCATTGGTGCTGGGCGTCGTGGCGCTCTTCTTCTTCGCGCGCATCGAAGCCCACTCGCCCGACCCGATGTTTCGGCTCAGTCTCTTTCGGATCCGGGCCTTTTCGGCCGGCAGCGTCTCGACGCTGCTCGCCGCCGTCGGACGCGGCGGGCTGATGTTCACAATGGTCATCTGGCTCCAGGGCATCTGGCTGCCCCTGCACGGCTACAACTTCTCCAACACCCCGCTGTGGGCCGGCATCGCGCTGTTGCCCTTGACCGGAGGGTTCTTGGTCGCCGGGCCGCTCTGTGGCTTCCTCTCGGATCGTTACGGCGCGCGGCCCTTCACGGTGGGCGGGATGCTCGGCGCGGCGGTGTCGTTTCTCTTGATGCAGTTCCTGCCCGCAAACTTCTCGTACCCGGCCTTTGGTCTACTGCTGTTCATGAACGGCCTCGCGATGGGGGCGTTCTCCGCACCCAATCGCGTGAGCGTCATGAACTCACTACCGCCCGAGCATCGAGGCGTCGGCTCGGGCATGAACGCCACTTTTCAAAACTCCGGGCAGGTCATCTCAATCGGGATCTTCTTCACCCTGATGATTATCGGGCTCTCGCGGACCCTGCCCCACGCGTTGCTCGTCGGACTCACCCACCAGGGCGTCGCCCTCGCGACGGCTCGCCACGTCGCCACCTTGCCGCCGGTGACCACGCTCTTCGCGTCGTTTCTCGGCTACAACCCAATGGCCCACCTGCTCGGGCCCCACGTGCTCTCGGCGCTCTCGCCTACCGCGCGCACCACCGTTCTCGGGCACACATTCTTCCCGCGAATCATTCAAAAGGCGTTCGTCTCGGGACTGCACCCGGCGCTGGACTTCGCAACGGCGGTCTGCGCACTCGCGGCTGTGACGTCGTGGCTACGCGTGGGACGTAAAGCGACGTCGAACGCCCACCAGTAGCGCCGCACGCAGACCCATCGCGGCCAACGGAGCCGGTCTTGCTAGGAAGTTAGGTCTTTCGGGAGAATCTTCGTCCACCCAATGAGGCACCAGCAGAAACCAAACTCAAAGATGATTTGGGAGTACAAGAGATACTCAAAGCGCCAATCCGGCAGCGAAAACGCGCCCAATATGCCACCGACGAGCTGAATGGAGAATCCGAGAATGGCCAAGAGCGAGCCGTAGCGTCGCAACAGTGTGATTGAAATCGCCAACTGGATAAGCGCACCAAAAATCCCGACCGTCATATGCGTCCAGTTGAGGAACGGACCTCCGGTATAGGGCGTCAGGAGCAGAAGTATCAAGACCACCGCCACGACCCGTAGACCCAGCCAGATCAAGGGGTCGAGCTGACCGATGCGAAAGAGCGTCGAGGTTCGCCAAAGGCCGATCGCGGCCGCGACGTAGGCCACCACCGCGATGCCCACCGTTCGATGGTGCACGCCGTAGTACGAGATGCCGGCGTTCTGCGCCACGTGGTCGTGCACGAGGATCACGCACCACGCGAGCGCCGCGAAAAAGAACACCTGGGTCGCCAGCACGAGGCGTAGAGCGCGATGTTGCAGCGACTCCTCGGTGGAAGTGGTGAGTTCTGTCTCGTCGTGACCCGACATGGACTACACCGAAGACGCGCGTTACTTGACGAAGCGCGCGCGTGACGCGGCGAGCTCTTCGAGCGCTTGCGCACGGCCGACGTAGTTCTCGACCTTCACCCACTTGCCCTCGTCCAAGTCCTTGTACACCGTAAAGAAGTGACCGATTCGGTCCAGGACGTCCTTGGGCACGTCAGAGATGTCGGTGGCCGACTTCCACTTCGGGTCGTAGTTGGGCACCGTGATGAGTTTCTCGTCTTTGCCATTCTCATCAGTCATTATGAACATTCCCAAAATCTTGACTTCAATGAGGCATCCCGGGAACGTCGGGAACTCGGTCAAGACAATCGCGTCGAGGGGATCGCCGTCGCCGCCCAACGTGTCTGGAATGAAGCCGTACTCTGCGGGATAGCCCATTGACACCACGAGGTGGCGGTCCAGCTTGATCGTGTGACTGTCGTGGTCGTACTCGTACTTGTTCTGACTGCCACGCGGGATTTCAACGATGACGTTGACCGTATCCATGGAGAGGCTCCTTCACCGTTCGCCCTAGTTGGTGCTATGCGTTTGACGATAGTCGTAGCCACCGACTCCACCGACGACACTGGACGTCGCGAGTCACCGCGGCGATCTCGCCCTGGGGCCCGCCATGGTGTCGGCCTAGACTCAAACTCCGTGAAGCCGGTGCTTTGTTGGATGAGGAGGTCTCCATGGAGCGTGTGGGCGTAGTGGGCTGCGGTCTTATGGGATCGGGCATCGCGGAGATAGCGGCGCGCGCGGGGGCCAACGTGATGATCGTCGAACAAGACACCGAGGCGATGGCCCGTGGGCGCGAACGAATCGAGAAATCCCTCTCTCGCGCGGTTCTCGCGGGCAAGGTGCCCGAGGACGAGGCCAATCGCGCGCTGGCCCACATGTTTTTTTCGGTGGATTACGCCGACCTGTGGGACCGAGAACTGGTCATCGAAGCGGTCGCCGAGAGCGAGGAGATCAAACTCGACGTCTTTCGAAGGATCGACGCCGAAGTGAAGGACCCCGACGCACTCCTCGCCACCAACACCTCATCGATTCCCATTATCAAGCTCGCCATGGTCACCAAGCGCCCCGAACACGTGATCGGTATGCACTTTTTCAACCCCGTACCGGTACTCAAGCTGGTCGAACTGATCTCCTCACTCCTGACCAGCCCCGAAACGTCGGCGCGCGTTCGCGCGTACGCCACCGACACCTTGCACAAGCGCGTCATCACCTCACCGGACCGGGCCGGCTTCGTCGTCAACGCCCTACTCATCCCCTACCTGCTCTCGGCAGTACGCATGCTCGAATCGGGTTTCGCGAGCGCCGAGGACATCGACACCGGCATGGTGGTGGGGTGCGCGCATCCCATGGGTCCCTTGGCGCTCACCGACCTGATTGGTCTCGACACCACGTTGGCGGTCGCTGAGTCACTCTACGAAGAGTTCAAGGAGCCTCACCTCGCGCCGCCGCCGCTGCTCTCACGCATGACCCAGGCCGGTCTCCTCGGGCGAAAGACGGGCCAGGGATTCTTTTCCTATAAGTCCTAGGGCCGGGCCATCTCTCCACGGTCATCAAAATCGATGCCATAGGCGCAATTTGAGTGGCCGTCCGTCCGGATCGAAAATGAGCCGGTAGATAACGTCGGCCCACCATCGCCGGCCCCGCGCGACCGGTACATCGACGTGGGTTCGAACACGGCTGGTCGGTCGATGCCCCACATCGCCCTGACTCACCCACTGATCGAGTTCGCTGGCACTCTTCGTCCAAAGTTCGGACGAATCTTCAATTTTGAGCAACTCGGGGTCATCGATGGTTCGACCGAGATGCTCGGCCCAGAGCGCTAGGCGCAGGTCGCGCGCGAACTTACGACTTCCGTCACCCAAGCCCCCGGGGTCCAGTGGCGCTCGAGCGTCAAGTTCGCTGTCGATCACGGCGCAGGAAATCTCCGAATCGTGTGTCCACGAGCGCCGATTGAGATTGTCCGACCCCACGGTGGCCCACACGTCGTCGATGACGCAGACCTTGGCGTGGACGTAGATCGGCGAACCCGCCCCATTCTGCACGTCGTAGAAGCCCACACGCCGGCCGCCGGCCTTTTGCACGATGGCCATGGCGCGCGTCTGGGCCAGTCGACTCGGCGGACCCGATAGCTCCCCGTCCTTGTCCGGATAGCGCGGGACGACGACGATCAGTTGCAAGCCGGGGTGTCGACGGAGCGCGCGCACGAGGATCTTGGCGATCTTGACCGACCAGAAGAATTGGTCCTCAATGTAAATGAGCGTCCGGGCCCGGTCGACGGCCTTGACGAACGCGCGAGCGACGCTGCGCTCGCCGGCGGGCGCGAAGGGATATCTCGGGCGCCGTGAGGGGTACGTGCGCAGTACTTGCACGGCGTGGCCGCCCCCAACGGGGGGATCAGCCAGCGGCTCACGGAGCTCGCTCGCCGTACGATCGCGCGACGTCACGCGCGAGAACCAAGCCCTCGCCCAATTGGCGTGATTGAGCGGCGTGGGATCGGCCCATCGCTCACGGAACGTGAAATCGAGGTCCCCAATGGCTGGTCCTCGAATTTCGAGTTGCACGTCGTGCCACGCGGGCCGCGCGCCGTAACGCTCGTCCATCTCGATGCCCTGATCGTCGCCGTGATGGCGAGTGTCATCTCGACGACCGTGACTGAGGTCAATTCCCCCCACGAAGGCCACATCGCGCTCAAGGTTCTTCGGGTGGCGAAGTAACACCATCTTTTGGTGATGCGATCCGCCCCGTCGCACCCGCTCATCGAGCAGGACTTCTCCGCCGGCTTTCGTCACGCTCGCCGCAAAACGTCGGTTCTCCCTTGAGCTAAAGGCGAAACGGTCGCTGTGCGAGCGCCAAAGGAGACCGCGCACGTCAACGCCCTGTCGACAGGTATCGCCCAGGAGCGCGGCGACCGTAGGACCACTCCCGGAGAGTGACTCATCGCCGTCACCTCGCCAATCGGTAAAACGCACTTCGTCGTCGGGTCCAAGTTCCGAGAACGCATCGATCAAGCGGGCAAAATAGGCGGCGCCGTCAATGAGGAAGCGGACGTCGTTGCCTTCACTCCACGCGACGCTCGACGTACGCCGTGAGTCGATATCGCTGTGGGGGTTGCCTCGCTCTTGCGGTAACAAGAACCAGTCTTCAAGGCGCATGAATTGCCACCGTACTCTATGTTCACTTCGCGACTTTTACCTGAGGCAATCCTGGGACGGTGATCGCGTATCTCAGCGGCCGTTACCGATACGCGGCACCACAAGGGATCGGCACATCAAGTAACGGGGCGACGAGTCCCAAACCGAGAGTCTTTGAAGGCTGCTGCGTTCAGGACGTCCACCAAACGCTCAACGCCGTCAAAGACGTCCACGAATCGCACGTAGAGCGGCGCGAAGCCAAAACGCGCGATGTCGGGATGGCGAAAGTCGCCCACGACGCCACACTCGCTCAATGCTTGGATCACGCCGTACGCTTCGCGGTGACGCAGCGCGACTTGGCTTCCGCGCTTGGCGTGTTCGCGCGGCGTGACGATCTCAAAGACCCCGGGCAGACGCGCCTCCACGAGCTCGATGAAGAGGTCGGTGAGGGCGAGACTCTTGGCCCGCACCTGATCCATCGTGACGTGGTCCCATACGTCGAGCGCGCCGTCGAGCGCGGCCAGGGCGACGATCGGAGGCGAGGACGTCACGAAGGCCTGCATCCCCTTGGCCGATTCGTAGTCGTACTCGAAGGCAAAGGGTCGGGCGTGTCCGAGCCAGCCCGGGAAGGGGTTTCTCAACACGCCCTGCCAGGACTTTCGAACGTAGAGGAAGGCGGGCGCGCCCGGACCCCCGTTGAGGTACTTATAACTACAGCCCGCGGCAAAGTCGGCGTCGGCGTCGGTCACGTCGAGGGGGACCGCGCCGGCCGAGTGCGCCAGGTCCCAGAGCATGAGCGCGCCGGCGTCGTGCACCTCTTTGGTGATGGCCTTCATGGCGAGCAACTCACCGCTTCGAAAGTCGACGTGAGTCAACATGACGAGCGCGACGTCGTCGCCCAGTTCGCTCTGGAGCGCGCCGCGCTCGACGGCTCTAACGGAGACGGGCCGGCCGGCGCGCGCCGCCATCGCTTGGACGATATAGAGGTCAGAGTGAAAGTTCGCCGCGTCGGTCAACACCACGTGGCGATCCGGGCGTTGCTCAAGCGCGCCGCCGATGAGCTTGGCGAGCATGAAGGTGAGCGTGTCGGCTACGAGCACTTCGCCCGCCTGCGCGCCGATCAGGGGAGCCAGTCGATCGCCGAGTCGTACGGGCATCTCCATCCAGCCCGCGTCGTTCCAGCTACGCACGAGGCCGTGACCCCACTCGGTGTTGATGACTTCCTTGACGCGCGCCGCCGCCGCGCGCGACACCGGTCCCAGGGAGTTGCCGTCGAGGTAGATCTCGCCCTCGTTGAGGGTGAACTCTTCACGCACGGCCGCGAGTACGTCTTGGGCGTCGAGGGCAACACAGTCCTCACGAGTCGTCACCGATCCGACCTCGACTTTTGCCACAGGGTGAACCATAGATGGTGCGTCCTAGGAACGAGAAATGGGCTTGTAGCGAAGCCGGTGAGGCTGATCGGCGTCTGTGCCGAGGCGCTTGTGGCGCTCGGCCTCGTAGTCCGAGAAGTTCCCCTCGAACCAGCGGACCACGGCGTCATCTTCAAAGGCCAGTACGTGCGTCGCGATTCGGTCCAAGAACCAGCGGTCGTGACTGATCACCACGGCGCACCCGGGAAACGACAGCAGCCCGTCTTCGAGGGCGCGCAGGGTGTCCACGTCCAGGTCGTTCGTCGGTTCGTCGAGCAAGAGCACGTTGCCCGCACTTCGCAAGACCTTGGCTAACTGGACCCGGTTGCGCTCGCCGCCGGAGATCTCCCCGACCTTCTTTTGTTGATCGCTTCCCTTAAAGCCAAAACTCGCGACGTAGGCGCGCGCGTGGATCTCGCGAGAACCCACGACCATTTGTTCTTGCCCCCCACTGATCTCGTCAAAGACGGTGTTCTCACCAACGAGGGTGTCGCGGGACTGGTCGACGTAGGCGAACTTCACGGTCGAGCCGATCTCAATAGACCCGCCGTCTGGCGTCTCTTGACCAACCATCATGCGAAACAACGTGGTCTTGCCCGCGCCGTTGGGCCCGATCACTCCCACGATGCCCCCCGGCGGCAAGAGAAATGTGAGATCTTCGATGAGAAGACGCGCGTCATATCCCTTAGTCAGGTTGGTCGCGTTCACTACAACGTCACCGAGTCGCGGGCCTGGGGGAATCGCGATCTCGAGTCGATCGGCGCGGCGCTCGGCCGATTCGGACTCGGCGACGAGTTCGTTGAATGAACTGAGTCGGGCCTTGCCCTTGCTTTGGCGGGCTCGCGGGGAGAGTCGAATCCACGCCAACTCACGTTCAAGCGAGGCTTGTCGTACCTTGTCGGCCTTCTCCTCACCGGCCAGCCTGGCCTGTTTTTGCTCGAGCCACGAGGAGTAGTTGCCCTCCCAAGGAATGCCGTGACCACGGTCTAGCTCGAGAATCCACTGCGCGGCGTTGTCGAGAAAATAGCGGTCGTGGGTGATGGCGACGACGGTGCCGCTGTACTCCTGGAGCGTGCGCTCGAGCCACGCCACCGATTCGGCGTCGAGGTGGTTCGTCGGTTCGTCGAGCAAGAGCAGGTCAGGTTTGGAGAGCAACAAACGACAGAGCGCGACGCGACGTCGCTCTCCACCCGACAGAGTCGTCACGTCGGCGTCAGGCGCCGGCAGACGAAGGGCGTCCATGGCAATCTCGAGGGTTCGCTCTAAGTCCCACGCGTTCGCGGCGTCAATCTTGGTCTGCAGTTGGGCCTGTTCGCCGAGCAGGGCGTCAAAGTCGGCTTGGGGATCGGCCATCGCCGCGCAGACTTCGTTGAATCGAACAAGCAGGTCGCGCGCTTCGCCAACGCCGTCGGCGACGTTGCCGACCACGTCCTTGGTCGGGTCGAGCTGAGGCTCTTGGGATAGATAACCGACGCTAAAGCCCGGGGTGAGACGCGCCTCGCCACTGAAGCCGTCGTCCAGGCCGGCCATGATGCGTAGTAACGAGGACTTGCCCGAACCGTTCGCCCCGATGACACCGATCTTCGCTCCGGGGTAAAACGAGAGATTGATTCCCCGTAAGACCTCGCGGTCGGGCGGGTAGAAGCGTCGAAGGTCTCGCATGGTGAAGATGAATTGGGCAACCATCTCTTCAAGTGTGACCGAAATCGACACGATCAATCATTGGCTGTGTCCCGGGCCCTCAAAGTCGACTATTACACTCGCTTCATGTCTGTCACAACCGTTACCGAACGTCGCCACGCGCCCGACTGGTTGATCCTTTCGATTGCCTGCGTTGCACAGTTCATGGTGGTGCTCGACGTGTCAATCGTGACCGTGGCGTTACCGCGGATGAGTCACGATCTGCACTTCACTCTCACCAGTGCCCAGTGGGTCGTCAACGCCTACGTCTTGACCTTCGCTGGATTCCTGCTACTCGGGGGGCGCGCCGCGGACCTCTTTGGACGGCGACGGGTTTACCTCGC
The DNA here is from genome assembly GCA_035533495.1 of Acidimicrobiales bacterium. Lineage (GTDB taxonomy): Bacteria > Actinomycetota > Acidimicrobiia > Acidimicrobiales > RAAP-2 > RAAP-2. Next base: position 9,716 of record DATLTW010000009.1, read on the forward strand.
GGGCATTTTTATCTTCACGATCGCGAGCATTGGCGCAGGATTCGCCGCCACAGGCGCGCAGATGGTCGCCGCTCGCGCGGTGCAGGGCCTAGGCGGGGCCATACTCTCGCCCGCGACGCTCACCATCATCGTGACGACGTTTCAGGGACCTCGACTGCCCAAGGCTATCGGCGCGTGGAGTGCGGTTGCGGGGGCGGGGGGCGCCGTAGGCAGTCTCTTGGGCGGCGTCTTGACCGGGTGGGCGTCGTGGCGATGGGTCTTTTTTATCAATGTTCCCTTCGGCATCGCCGCGAGCGTCGCGGCAGCGATGTACCTGCGTGAGATGCGCAACAGGGACGCGACCCGCAAGCTCGACGTCACAGGTTCAATACTCGTTACCGGCGGTCTGGCTTCGGTGATCTACGGCGTCGTGCACACCACATCGTCCAGCTGGACCTCGTCGAGCACGATCGACTGGCTCTGCGGCGGCCTGGTCTTGCTGGCCTCGTTCGTCTTCTGGGAGGCGAAAGTCGCCGCGCACCCCCTCGTGCCCTTTCGAATCTTCCGTTCGCGATCGCTTTCCACCGCCAACGGCGTCATGTTTCTCGTCGGTGGTGCCTTCTTCGCCATGTGGTACTTCTTGACTTTCTACTTCCAGCACGTGCTGGGCTACGGACCCGTTAAAACCGGCTTCGCATTCTTGCCAATGGCCATCGCGATCATCATCGGCGCTCAGATCTCGTCTCGACTTATCGCCAAGACCGGTGTGCGCCCACTGGTGCAGATCGGCGCGACGCTCGCGACGTTGGGATTCCTGTGGGTCTCGCTGATCGGACCCCAGAGTTCGTACTGGTCCGACATCTTCGCGCCGTCCTCTCTCTGCGCCTTCGCCATCGGCATCGTCTTCGCGCCGCTCGCCATGGCCGCCACGTCACAGGTCGACCGCGCCGATGCCGGATTGGCCTCGGGGCTACTCAACACCTCCCGCCAGATGGGCGGGTCGCTCTCACTGGCCATCTTGGGCACAGTCGCGGCGGATCACACGGCCTCGCTCATGGGCCGCGTGTCGAACGGCTCGGCCCTGGTTTCGGGATATCAACGAGCCTTCCAGATCTCGGCGGCCCTCACTTTCGTGGCGTTGGTCGTGACGGGCCTGCTGCCTCGCCAGACCGGCCGCGCCACCAAAACGTAGTCCCCACGGAGCTCCGAATCGACCGGCGAGCCATGCGCGTCGAACTTCTCTCACTTGCGAACTTGAGGCTATTGTCGCGGTAGACAAACATCCGGGGGCTTAGTTGGTCGTGTCGGGTCCGGTTTCGCTCCCGGACAATCCTGCAGAGGATTGATAAACGATTAGGGAGAAATACATGAGGAGTATTCGTCGCTTCGCTACGGTGCTCGGAGCCGGAACATTGGTTCTGGGCACTTTAACGTTGAGTGTGGCCGCGACCTCGGTGACGGCTTCGGCCGTGTCGAAGTTCAAAGCCTGCGTCGTGACCGACACCGGTGGTATCAACGACGGATCATTTAACCAGTCCGCCTACGACGGCTTAAAAGACGCTGCCAAGGCGGACAGCAACATTTCTTACACGTATCTTTCGTCGTCTGCGTCAACGGACTACGCGCCGAACATTAACCAGTTCATCTCTGAGAAGTGTGGAATCATCGTCACGGTCGGCTTCTTGATGGACACCGCCACCAAAAATGCCGCGAACGCGCACCCGAATCAGAAGTTCGCGATTGTGGACGACGCGCCAGCGGTCAATAAAGGCACGCACGTTGCAGCGCTGCAGTACGAGACTGACCAGGCGGGCTTCCTCGGTGGCATTTTGGCCGCGGGCTCGTCGAAGACCGGTGTGGTCGCGACCTACGGTGGAGAAAACTTCTCAGCGGTCACGCTCTATGAGAACGGCTTCGTCGCTGGCGTTCGCTACTACGACAAGACCTACAATAAGAAAGTCGCGGTACTTGGCTGGAAGCCGCCAAAGGTCGCCTGCAACCTGAACAAGTGTGCCGGTACGGGAACGTTCGTCAATAGCTTTACCGACCAGACGGCCGGTAAAACTGACACCACAGCGTTCTTCGCCGAACATGCCGACATTGTCTTCCCCGTCGCGGGATCGGTCGGACTGGGTTCGGTCGCCGCAGCGAAGTTGGCTGGCGCGGGGCACAGCATTATCTGGGTTGACAGCAACGGCTGCATCCAGGAAAAGGTGGACTGCCCGTACTTCCTCGGGACGGTCGCCAAGGGCGTCGAGCCCTCGGTGAAGGCTGCAGTGTTGTCCGCCGCGAAGGGCACCTTCAAGTCCGGCTCGTACATCGGTACGTTGAAGAACAACGGAACCGCACTCGAGTACGGCGGCATCAAGGTCTCCTCGAAGTTAAAGGGAGAAATCGCTACGGCGAAGGCTGGCATCATCGCGGGCAGGATCTCGGTGAACCCGAACAATTACCCGGCGGTTAGTTAGTTAACGTCGCCTCTTGGGACGTCGACAAAGACCCGGGCCACCTCGGCCCGGGTCTTTGTCGTGACTACGATAAGTTCTCATGCGCTTAGAGCTCCGCGGTATCACTAAACGCTTCGGATCGCTCATCGCCAACGACCAAATAAGTCTCACCGTCGAACCAGGCCAAATTCACTCATTACTTGGGGAGAACGGCGCCGGTAAGTCGACGTTAATGAACGTTCTTTTTGGTCTATTGAGCCCTGATGAAGGCGAAATTCTCATTGACGGCGTCGCGACGCCGATCAGTGACTCAGGCGACGCCGTGCGCCGCGGCATCGGCATGGTCCACCAACACTTCATGTTGGTTCCGGTCTTCTCCGTCACCGAGAATGTCGTGCTCGGCTTTGAGCCGACGAAATCGTTCAATCGCATTGACTACAACGCCGCCACCGAGGACATTCGACGGCTTTCGCGGCAGTTCAATCTCGAAGTCGACCCCGACGCGATCATCGAAAACCTGCCCGTGGGCACCCAACAGCGCGTGGAAATCATTAAGGCCCTAAGTCACGACGCCGAGCTGTTGATCCTCGATGAGCCAACCGCCGTCCTCACTCCTCAAGAGATCGACGCTCTCATGGAGGTGATGCGCTCGCTCGCGTCGGCGGGAAAGTCAATCCTCTTCATCACGCACAAACTCAAAGAAGTAAAGGCCATCGCTGATGTCATCACCGTCATCCGTCATGGACGAGTTGTCGGTACGGCCGAGCCAACGGCCTCAGAGTCCGAGTTGGCAACCTTGATGGTCGGGCGCGAAGTGAAGCTCACCGTTGAGAAGTCGCCCTACAATCCCGGCGACGAGGTCCTTCACATTCGCGACCTCGTCGTGCTCGACGACCGCGGCCTGGTAGCGGTAAACGGCGTGTCGCTCGCCGTTCGAGCCAGCGAAGTGCTGGCGTTAGCTGGGGTACAAGGCAACGGTCAAACTGAGTTGGTCGAGGCGCTCGTGGGCATGCGACCGGTCCTCTCGGGCACCATCACCTTGCACGGACGCGACATCACCCATCTGACCCCTCGCAAGGCGCTCGACGCCGGTGTCGGCCACATTCCTGAAGACCGTCATCGCGACGGCTTAATACTTTCAATGTCCGTTGCTGACAACTTGGTTCTCAACACCCCGCGCCGAGCGCCCTTCGCCTCGCACGGCACGCGCAATCTCGCAGCCGTAGCCGAGAACGCTGTACGCCTCGTCAAAGAGTTCGACATTCGCACTACTTCGATTGAAGCGCCCACCAACTCGCTCTCAGGTGGCAATCAACAAAAAGTCATCGTGGCTCGCGAGCTTTCTCGCTCGCTCGAATTCCTCGTGGCCTCGCAACCAACGCGCGGTCTCGATGTGGGTTCAATTGAGTACGTGCACCGCCAAATCGTCGAACATCGAAACAAAGGAAACGGATCGCTCATCGTCTCGTCCGAACTCGACGAAGTGCTGGCGCTCGGCGACCAGATTGCCGTAATGTTCGAAGGCAAAATCAGCGGCATCGTTGACTCGTCGGCAAGTCGCGAGTCGATTGGGCTCTTGATGGCCGGGCACACCATAGAGGCGACCAGTGTCTGACATCGTGCCGGCCCCACGTTCCTCGCTGTGGGTTCGCTACACCTCGAGCAGCCCCATCGTCGTCACGATCTACGCACTCATTTTGGGACTCGTCGTTGGCGCTCTCATTATCACAACCACGACGCCTGCCGTACTCGATGCGTGGCGTGGTCTCTTTGGCAGTTGGAACGGGCTCCCACACGCGCTCAACGTCTCGTTCAACAACGTCGGCGCGGGATATCGCGAAATGTTCACCGGCTCGGTTGTCGACCCTCAAGGTTTTTGGCACTCTCTCGTTACCGGCAAAGGATGGCCCAACACCCTTACACCGCTCTCTGAAACGCTGACCTACGCCACGCCTCTCGTGATCGTGAGTATCGGCGTGGGCATCGCATTCCAGACGGGTCTTTTCAACATTGGCGCGAATGGTCAGGGCGTCATTGGCGGCATCGCCGGTGTCGCCGTTGGTTCGATGCTCCACATGCCCACGATCATCCATTTACCACTCACGCTCGTCGCGGGGATCGCGGGCGGAATGTTGTGTGGCGCACTGCCGGGCGTCCTAAAGGCCTACACCGGCGCGCACGAAGTCATCGTGACACTCATGTTCAACTACGTCACCTACGCCTTTTTACTCTTCATGGTGCTGTCAACGCCCTTTCAACAACCGGGTCAGTCGAACGACCTCAGCCGCACGATGGATCCAACGGCCGTATTGCCGCCGCTCTTTGGCACCAAGTCTGGCCTTCGCGTCGGTTACGGCGTCTTCGTCGCCGCACTCGTGGTCCTCTTCGCGTGGTGGCTCCTTAACCGTTCCTCGCTCGGCTTTGACTTTCGCGTGACCGGCGCGAACCCTTCGGCGGCCAGGGCCTCGGGCATCAACGCGCGCAAAGTCATTGTTGTCGCCTTTCTCATCTCCGGTGGCCTCGCCGGTCTCGCCGGTATCGTCCAAGTTGCCAGCACCACCCATTACGTGGACGGCACCTTCCTTATCGGCAACGCCGGCATTGGCTTCACCGCAATCACGGTGGCACTCCTTGGACGCAATCGACCCATGGGAATTGTTTGGGCCGCACTTCTATTCGCCGCGCTCGGGGTGGGCGGGCGAAACATGCAGTCGACGACGGGCATCCCTCTCGATCTCGCGACGGTGATCCAGTCGGCAATCGTGCTCTTTGTGGCAACACCAGTGCTCGTGAAGGAGATTTTTCGCTTACGTAACGTCTCGACCGTGGGACTGCAGATCTCGACGACTGGATGGGGCTCGTGAGTCTCCTCGACAAGCCAATCGAGTCCAAAACACCGCCGCTCGCGAACAACCGCCGCACACGGGTCATCGCGGTCCTCATGGCGTTGGTTGGACTGTTTACGCTCTTCGTCTTTGGGCTCGGCAGCGGATCGAAAACGCATTCGTCGTTCACGTTCGACCCGATTAACGTCGTGTCCGCACCAATAAAGCTCGGATCACTCACGATGTCCGTTCGTTGGAGCGACGTCGTGTTCGGCCTGATCATCATCGCCCTCGCGGCCGAGGTCTTCGTCCGCCAACCTCGGCGCGGCGTCATGGCGCGCTTTGGCGGTGTCGGAATCTTGTTTCTCATCGCGTTGCTCTCGTGGGCCGCGCGCAGCCCCGGTCCTTCGTTGACCTCGTCGGTCAATATCACCTCAATCCTGGTGGGCAGTTCTGCCACCGTCATGGTGCTCGTCTTTGGCGCGCTTTCGGGCGTGATGTGCGAACGCTCGGGTGTGGTGAACATCGCGATCGAGGGCCAGTTCATCAGTGGGGCCTTCTTGGGCAGCATGATCGCCTCGACCACCAACAACTTCTTCTACGCCGCGATCGGTGGCCTCTTCGTCGGCGGGCTCATCGGCCTGGTACTCGCTTTCTTCTCATTGCGTTACCGCTCGGATCAAATCATTGTGGGCGTTGTTCTGGTCACCATGCTGGGGGGCCTCTCTTCGTATTTAACTCTCCAGGTCTTGACACCGTTTCCAAACTTCAACACGGGCAACGTGGCACCGAACCTCGCGATTCCCGGATTTTCGAAAATCCCGATCCTTGGACCGGTCTTCTTCAACCAATCGGGTTTCTTCTACGTGATGATGATCCTCGTCGGCGTGGTGAGTTTCGCCCTCTTTAAGACTCGCTACGGACTTCACGTTCGTGCGGTGGGTGAACATCCGCGCGCGGCCGCCTCGGTGGGCATCAACGTGATTCGCGTTCGCTATATCAACGTCGTGCTCGGCGGCGCGATTGCGGGCCTCGGCGGTGTGGCCTTTATGGCGGTGCAAGGCCAGTTCCAGGTCGGCTACACCTCCGGGTACGGCTACATCGCGCTCGCGGCTTTGATTTTTGGACGCTGGCGTCCCTCGGGCGCGGTCGTCGCCTGTATCATCTTTGGCCTCTCGGTCTACCTCTCTTACGACCTTCAGACCTATCAGGTACCGGTGTCGGGCTACCTCCTGGCGATGTTCCCGTACCTGATAACCATTGCCGTCGTGGCAGGTCTTATTGGACGCGTACGGCCCCCCGCCGCTGACGGCCTGCCGTACCAAAGGGACTAACCGAGCGCTCCCAGGCCACCCACCACCTGTGCCGCTGCGGCCATCGCACGCCGCAGGGCCACGGGAGGTTCTTCGCCGCTCAGCCGAGCGCCCAGGTACGTCCCGGTCGCCGCGTCCCCGGCGCCGGTGGTGTCGAGGACCTTGGCCGACAGAGCGATTTCGGTGAACCGCTGCGCTCCGAGAGCCGCTATCGCGCCAGATTCGCCGCGCGTTATCACGACCTCTTCGTAGTTGCGTGCGAGCACTTCGAGTGCACCGCCGGCATCCTCGGAATCGGTAAGAACACACGCCTCTTCTTCGTTGGCAAAGAGTATCGACGCGTACCTGGCCGAGTGGAGAAAGACTCCGGGCGTTATCGCCATTAAGGGCGCCACCGAGCAGACGTCGACGGACGACGGTATACCCCGAGATCGCGCCAGGGCCAGCACGTTCTCGCCGATCCCCCTGGTCGCGGCGCGAAGGAGAAGATAGCCCGACACGTGTACATGGTCAAAGGGTTCACGAAGTTGTTCGACGACGAACGCGTCCTCGAGCCGCACGTTCGCACCGCGATCAGTCAACATGGCGCGCTGCCCGTCGTTGGCGATGAACGCCACGACCGTTCCGGTGGGCGCGTCACAGAACTGCAAACGAGCGTTCACGCGGCCGCGTTCGAGGGCGTCGACGAAGACGAGACTGGCCGCGTCACGCCCGCTCGCGCCCACGAAGTCCACGTGGTGGCCCGTCGCTCGAAGCGCGATCGCGACGTTCGCTCCCGAGCCCCCGCGCGCGACAAGAATATTGGCCGGTGTGTCGCTGGTTGGGGCGAAGCGGCCCGTCGGTTGGACCACGACGTCGAGCATCACATCACCCAGAACAACGGCGCGAGTGATGCTCACGCGAGCGATCGAGCGATCGAGCGAGCGACGCGGCAATGGCGCCACCGAGCTCAGCGTTCGCGACAACCAGATCGCGATTAACTTGCACGCTCACGCCATCGGTATGGCTGGCAAACTCCGCGAGCAGCGCCGGCGAGACCGCCTTACCTCTCACTCCCTCGCGATGGTTCTTGGTCAACGCGCTCTCTAGAGCCTCGTCGTGTAAATGGCGGTCCAACTGATCGGCAACGGCGATGGGATTGGCCACGATGAAACTCGTAATCGAGAACTCGCGGTGTCGAGCGAACGCGGCGGCGGCTTCGTCGGCACTCTCCACTGACCAGTCGAGTTCGAAGCCACTGTCACGTAGATAAAAACCTGGAAACTGACGTGTCTTGTATCCCACGACGGCGACTCCGAGCGTGTCGAGTCGTTCGAGCGTGGCCCCGATGTCAAGAATTGACTTCACGCCCGACGCGACGACAAGAACAGAGTTATACGTGAGGGTGACCAGATCGGCCGACTCGTCGTAGGTTACGTTCGCGTCACGATGCACGCCACCGAGCCCACCAGTCGCCATCACGTCGATGCCGACGCTCTTCGCCACGGTGACGGAGCCGGACACGGTGGTCGCGCCATCGACGCCGGCCGCGACCGCGATTCCTAAGTCACGCGACGAGAGCTTGGCGACGCGGCGACCGGGATCGGCGAGTCGCTCGAGGTCTCTGGCGTCGAGGCCCACCAGAACGCGCCCGTCCAAGACCGCGATCGTCGCCGGAATGGATCCGCCTTCGCGCACGCCAGCTTCGCACTCATGGGCGACCACTAAGTTCATCGGCGAGGGCAAGCCGTGCGCAATAAGGCTCGACTCCAGCGCCACGACGCCACGACCTTCGCTGAGTGCGGTACTGACTTCGTCGCTCACGACGACAGGAGTGAATCGAAAGTTCTTCAACAAGCGCAAAGTGTACAGTGAGTAGGTGAATTCGGCCGGTGAGATTGCGTGGGCGGAACTACGTACCCTCGCTCGCGACGCCACCACCAGGTCATACGCGCCGTACTCGAAGGTGCGCGTGGGCGCCAGCGCTCGACGAGACGACGGCACGACCGTGGTCGGCTCCAACGTGGAGAACGCGAGTTACGGACTCACACTTTGCGCGGAGTGTTCACTGGTGAGCGACCTGGTCCGCCAAGGGGGCGGTCGACTCGTGGCCGTCGCTGTCGTCGCGGGCGACGGAGAGCCGATTGCACCCTGTGGGAGATGTCGCCAATTGCTCTTCGAGCACGGCGGACCCTCCTTGCTCATCGACGCCGGCGAAGGCGTCACGCCGCTCACCCTGGGCGAGTTACTTCCCAACGCCTTTGGCCCAGAGGATTTGGGGACGCGGCGAAGTTCGTGAGTACGTTTTCCGCGGTGGATGTCATCACCGCCAAACGCGACGGCGCGCTGCTGAGCGACGAGGCAATCACGTGGATCCTCGACGCCTACGAACGAGGCGACGTCGCCGAAGAACAGATGTCCGCGCTTTTGATGGCCATCTTCTTCAACGGACTGAGCCCCGGTGAGTTGGCCACCTGGACCGAGCGGATGATTGCCTCGGGTGAGCGCCTCGACCTAAGTGGGCTCTCACGACCCACCGTGGACAAACACTCGACCGGTGGCGTCGGTGACAAGATCTCACTGATCCTCGCTCCCCTCGTCGCGGCCTGTGGCGCGGCCGTGCCACAACTCTCGGGTCGAGGACTGGGCCATACCGGCGGCACGCTCGACAAGCTCGAATCGATTCCCGGATGGCGAGCGCTGCTCACGAACGAAGAGATCCGTGAACAGCTCGAAACCGTCGGGGCCGTGATCTGCGCCGCCGGTTCGGGTTTGGCGCCGGTCGACAAAAGGCTTTACGCACTGCGCGACGTGACGGGCACCGTCGCGTCGATTCCACTCATGGCGTCGTCGATCATGTCGAAGAAGATTGCCGAAGGAACGCAGGCGTTGGTCCTCGACGTAAAGGTGGGTCGTGGTGCATTCATCAAAGACCTCGCGCGCGCACGAGAACTCGCCCACACCATGGTCGGGCTCGGTCTCGCGCACGGGGTAAAGACCGTCGCGCAAATTACACCGATGAACGCCCCCCTGGGCCAAGCCGTCGGCAACGCACTCGAAGTTTCGGAGTCGGTCGACGTACTAAAGGGCGGCGGACCGAGCGACGTACGAGACCTCTCGCTCGAGCTCGCAAAGATAATGACCGAACTCGTGGGCCTTAACGTCGATCCCGCAAAGAAGCTCGACGACGGGTCGGCCTACGAGGTGTTTCGCCAGATGATCGTGGCCCAAGGAGGCAACCCCGACGCCACGCTGCCACGGGCCGAGTTCCACGAGGTCGTCGTCGCTGCACGCGGCGGGTTCGTGCAATCCGTGGACGCCCTCGCGGTGGGTGTCACGGCATGGCGCTTGGGCGCCGGACGAGCCCGCAAGGAAGATCCGGTCAGCGCGACCGCCGGCGTGACGTGTCTCGTGCGTGAGGGCGAGACAGTCGAAGTGAATCAGCCCCTGTTTGAGTTGCACGCCGACGACGAAGCGCATCTCGGCCTCGGTCGAGCTTCCATCGCCGATGCGGTGGTCATTGGTGACGAACCACGCGTGATCGCTCCAATGAAACCCAATCTCATTAGAAAGTAAGCGAGCCCCGTTCGCTAGCCTGTGCAGGTGGTGAGTACTGAAATGACGCCTGAGCTGATCAAACGAGCTCCGAAGGTTCTTCTCCACGAGCACCTCGACGGCGGACTGCGCCCCCAGACCGTGGTCGAACTCTCGAACGAGATCAAGTACGCGGGCCTGCCGACCAAGGATCCCGACGAGCTCGGTCGGTGGTTCGTCGCGGACGAGCCCGGTAGCGACCTCGTTCATTATTTGGAAGGCTTCACGCACACCACGGCCGTCATGCAGACGAGAGAACAACTTGAGCGCGTCGCCGCGGAGAGCGCGATCGACCTGGCGAGAGACGGTGTCGTCTACGCCGAAGTGCGCTTCGCGCCCGAACTGCACTTGACGAACGGACTCGCCCTGCGCGAAGTGGTGCGCGCCGTCCTCGACGGCTTCGCCCAGGGCACGAAGGAAGCTCAAAGCGAGGGCCACGACATCACGGTGCGCGCCATTCTCTCGGCGATGCGCCAGGCGTCGCTCAGTGAAGCCATCGCCGAACTGGCGGTGTCGTTTCGCGACCAAGGGGTGTGCGGCTTTGACATCGCCGGGCCCGAGGACGGTTTCCCCCCGACCAAGCACCTGCGCGCATTTCACCTCATTCAACGCGAAGACTTTCACATGACCATTCATGCGGGCGAGGACTTCGGACTGCCCTCGATCTGGGAGGCGGTGCAGTTCTGTAATGCCGAACGACTGGGACACGGCGTGCGCATCGTCGACGACATTACCGAAGTCAACGGCCGCCATGAACTCGGACGGCTCGCGAACTTCGTGCGCGATCGAAGGATCCCGTTGGAAGTCTGCCCCACCTCGAACGTCCACACCGGAGCCGCCGCCTCAATCGCGACCCACCCGATTGACCTACTTCGCCGACTTCGATTTCGCGTGACGTTAAACACCGACAATCGATTGATGAGCGGTATCACGTTGTCAAGCGAGTTCCAAGCGTGCGCCGACGCCTTCGGGTGGAACCTCAACGACATGGAGTGGCTCACGTTGAACGCGGCCAAGAGCGCTTTCTATCCCTTCAACGAGCGCCTCGCGATGATCAACTCGGTCATCAAGCCCGGTTACGCGGCCCTACGAGATTCAAAGGCGAAGTAGACCGGCGAGGTCCCCCACCACGCCGGCGACGATCTCCTGAGCCTGTGCGCGCTGGTCACTCAGCGTTCCCGCGACCGTCGGAGTGATTTCGACGTAGGCCTTCACCTTGGCTTCGGTGCCTGAGGGGCGCACGACCACTCGTCCCCACGGGCCCAGACCCATTAGCACCCCTTCGGTCGGCCCGAGTCCGCGCCAGCCCTCTTGGAGATCGACGACCTGGCTGACCGCCAATGTTCCGAGCGACGTCGGTCGGTCGATGAGCAGTTGCGCAACAACTCGTCGAATCTCATCGACGCCGGCAGGCCCCTCCACGCGAAGGGCGAGTTGGGCGGTGGCGTGGACGCCAAATCGACTCTCGAGTTCGTCGAGTCGATCGAGCACGGTGTGTCCCTTGAGCGACAGCTCGTGGGCCAAGCGCGAGAGCGCCAGCGCGCCCGACAGGCCATCCTTATCGGCGACGCAAGCGTCGACGGCGTAGCCCAGCGCCTCTTCGTAACCAAAACCGAGGACGTCCTCGCCGGCCGCACGGGCGATCCACTTGAAACCCGTCAAGGTAACGACGCAACGAATGCTCGCCGCCTTCGCCATCTTTTCAAGCATGGTCGACGAGACGATGGTCGTCGCGACAACTTCTTTAGATCGCTGGATCTCCCCGAGCAGTGATGACGCCAGCAGCCAGCCAACCTCATCACCTCGAAGCAACCGCCACCCGTCGGCGCCCTTCACCGCGGCGCCCAAGCGATCGGCGTCGGGGTCGTTGGCGATAATGAGGGTGGAGGCGGTCTCGTCCGCCGTGGCGATCGCCAGATCGAGCGCGCCGGGCTCTTCGGGGTTGGGGAACGGCAACGTCGGGAACGCCGCGTCGGGGGCGAACTGTGACTCCACCGGAGTCACGTGGGAATAGCCCGCGTCGGCAAAGAGCGCGATCATCGTCTCGCCGCCCACGCCGTGCAACGGCGTGTAGGTAATCCGAAGGTCGCTGCCCCCCTCGACGCGAAAGCGCTCTAGAAAGTGAGACCGGTACTCTTCGAGCAACTCCGCCGCGATCAAAGAGTGACCGGGTGCCGAACGATCGGCCAGGGTGGCCGGACCGGCTTCTCGCGCATGACGCTCAACAATCTCGTCGTCGGGCGGAATGATCTGCGCCCCGTCGCGCGCGTAGAGCTTGTAACCGTTGTCCTGGGGCGGGTTGTGGCTCGCGGTAATCATGACGCCCGCGGCCGCACCCAGCGCCTTCACACAGTAGGGCACGAAGGGCGTGGGCAGGGCCGCGGGCATTTCAAAGACGCTGGCACCGGCGCCCAGCAGTACCTCGACGACTTCATCGTTGAAGCGCTCCGAACCGCGGCGCGCGTCTCGGCCCACCACGACGCCGAGTCGAGGATCGACGCCAATCTCGGCCAGCCACGCCACGACGCCCTGGGTCGCACGGCGTACGGTGGCGCGATTCATGCCGGCCGGCCCGGCCATTTCCGGTCCGCGAAGACCGGCCGTGCCGAAGGTCAAGGGAGCCAAGAAACGTCGCCCCAATTCGTCCTCGTCGTTCGCGTCGAGCAACTCTTGGAGCGTGCGACGGTCGTTTTCGTCGGGGTCGAGGGCGATCCACGCCGTGACCTCGTCACGCAGTGACGACTTCACAGAACCGGCAGTACTCGGGTCAACAGGGCACCCAAGGACGTCGCGGCCGCCTGTCCCGCCTCGAGCACCTCGGCGTGGTCCAGTGGACCACCCGCCACGCCCGCGGCGTAGTTCGACACGAGCGAAAACCCGAGCACCCCGGCGCCCAAGTGACGCGCGGCGATGGCTTCAAGGACGGTGGACATGCCCACGAGCGTCGCGCCCATCGCGCGCGCCATCTCAATCTCGGCGGGCGTTTCGTAGTGCGGACCACGTAAACCCAGGTAAACGCCTTCGGCGAGGTCCGCGACGGCGCCGTGCACCGCCGAGCGAAGGTGGGCGCTATAGAGATCGGTCAGATCGACGAAGCGTGATCCGTAACCCTCGGGCGGTGGAGGGCCCTCCATGGGCGAAGTCCCGGTGAAATTGATCTGATCACGAATGACCACCGCGTTGCCCGGGCCGATCGTCGGGTCGAGTCCGCCGGCGGCGTTCGTCAGAACCACCGTGCGCGCGCCCGCCGCGATGAGCGTGCGCACGGGGTGCACGACTTCGTCCGCGCTGTGTCCCTCGTAGAGGTGCACGCGTCCACTCACCAAAGCGACTTTCTTTCCCGCGAAGTCGAGCGAGAGGATCTGGCCACTATGTCCCGGCACGGTGGGCGCCACGAAGCCACTCAGCGACGCGGCGGGAATGGCGTTGGTCGGTTCTCCGAAGGCACTGGCCCCTTCCCGCCAACCAGAACCGAGCACCACCGCGACGTCGTAGGCGTCAATACCGCTGAGGTTGCGAAGCTCGTTCGCGGCCAGTTGGGCGAGTTCGTACGGATTGGTCACTATTGGCCGATCGTGTGCCACACCGTGGAGGTCTCGACGAAGGCGCGGAGCCGTCGAAGTGACGTGGCGTCGCCACTTTTCGCACGCAACACTCGCTTGATCGACGCCGCGGCGCTCGTAGCCAATTCGTCACCGAACGCCTCGTCCACCCCGCCCAGGTCAAGGCCGTCAACGTCTTCGTGCGCCGCCAGGGTCGGGGCGAGCTCCCCGGTGTAGCCAGAGATGATGTTCAGCACGCCACCGGGAAAATCCGCCGTCGCGGTCATCTCGCCGAGCAGGATCGACGGCGTGGGGCGCGCTTCGCTCGCGATCACCACCACCGTGTTGCCCACGGCGATGGGCGCAAAGACCGCGTTCACAAAACCCTCGAGTGAGGAGTCCTGGTCGGCTACGACCCCGACCACGCCGCTGGGCACGGGCACCGAGAAATTGAAGAAGGGCCCGGCGACCGGATTAGATGAGCCCAGAACCTGAGCGATCTTGTCGGTCCAGCCCGCGTACCAGACGATTCGATCGATCGCCCTCGACACACGGCTCTGAGCACCCTTGGGCGAGCGTCCTTCGGCGAGGGCGACGTGTTCGGCCAACTCTTCACGCCGGGACTCGGCCATCTCGGCCAAGCGGTAGATCACCTGTCCGCGGTGGTAGGCGCTCTGCGCCCACCATTTGGCCTGCGCGCCGCGAGCCGCCGCCACCGCGTCACGCACGTCCTTGCGTGAACCTTGGGCCACGTTGGCGAGGAAGTCGCCTTTCTTCGCGGTCACCTCGTAGCTACGTCCCGACTCAGAGCGGGGAAAGGCGCCGTTAATGAGGAGCTTGTAGGTCTTACGAACATCCAGGCGGTCCTCAGACATCGAGATACGCCTCCAGCCCGTGTCGGCCGCCCTCGCGGCCAAAGCCCGACTCGCGCACGCCCCCGAAGGGACTCGTGGGGTCGAAGCGGTTGTAGGTGTTGGCCCAGATGACCCCGGCGCGAAGTCGCTCGGCGACCCACAGCGTGCGCGAGCCCTTCTCGCTCCACACCCCACAGGCCAGGCCGTAGTTGGAGTTGTTGGCCTTGGCCACCGCCTCTTCGGGCGTTCGAAAGGTCAGCACCGAGAGCACCGGGCCGAAGATCTCCTCGCGCGCGATGCGGTGCGACTGGGCGACGTCGGCGAAGACCGTGGGCGCGAACCAGTAGCCCCGCTCGGGCAACGAGCACGAACTGGTGTAGCGCGTGGCGCCTTCGGCTTCGCCGTAGGCGGTGAGCTCGGTGATGCGCGCGAGTTGCGCGGCTGAGTTGATGGCGCCCACGTCAGTGTTCTTGTCCAACGGGTCACCGACGCGCAACTGGTCGACCCGTCGTAGCAGGCGGCGCAGCACTTCGTCCGCGACGGACTCTTGCACGAGGAGTCGCGACCCCGCACAGCAGACGTGCCCCTGATTGAAGAAGATGCCGTCGATGATGCCTTCGATCATCTCGTCCACCGGCGCGTCCTCAAAGACGATATTGGCGCCCTTGCCCCCGAGCTCAAGGGTCAGGTGTTTGTGGCTGGAGGCGACGCGCTGTTGGATCATGCGTCCGACCTCGGTCGAGCCGGTGAAGGCGATCTTGTCCACGCCCGAGTGATCGACTAACGCAGCGCCCGACGACCCGTCACCGGTGACGATGTTGACGACCCCGGGGGGCAGGTCGGCCTGTTGAAGGATCTCGGCGAGCACCAACGCCGAGAGCGGCGTGGTCTCGGCGGGCTTTAGGACGCAGGTGTTGCCCGCGGCGAGGGCCGGTGCCAACTTCCACGCCGCCATGAGCAGGGGAAAGTTCCAGGGGATGATCTGCCCGGCGACGCCCAGGGGCTGGGGATTGGGCCCAAAGCCCGCGTAGTCGAGCTTATCGGCCCACCCGGCGTAATAAAAGAAGTGCGCCGCGGCGAGAGGGATGTCGACGTCGCGTGACTCGCGGATGGGCTTACCGTTGTCGAGCGTCTCCACCACGGCCAACTCGCGCGAACGCTCTTGGATTAAACGCGCGATCCGAAAGAGGTACTTCGAACGCTCGGCGCCGGTGGTCTTGGACCAGACCGTGTCGTAGGCCCGACGCGCCGCGCCAACGGCCCGCCCCACGTCGGCGCTCGACGCCTGAGCCACGTGGGCGAGCGACTCCTCATTCGCGGGGTTCAGCGTCGTGAACTGCTCGTGAGCATTCGGATCGGTGAACTCGCCGTTGATGAAGAGCCCGTAACTAGGTCGCAGGTGCGCGATCGCCGCCGACTCCGGGGCCGGATCGTACGTCAGTGATCCCAAAGATGAGTTCGTCAGGTCGTTACTCACGTCAATCGCCGCTGAACTCGTCGGGTCGCACGTACGCGCCGCGACGTTGCTTGAGCCGCTGCATCAAAAGGTCGTTCAACAGCGAGGACGCTCCGAAGCGAAAACGATCGGGCGTCAACCACGCCGCACCGACCGTCTCGTTCACCACCACGAGGTAGCGAAGCGCGTCCTTGGCGCTGCGAATACCGCCGGCCACCTTCACCCCGACGAGCTGACCGGTCGTCTCGGCGAAGTCGCGCACCGCTTCGAGCATCACCAACGCCGCGGGCAACGTCGACGAAACGGCGACCTTGCCCGTGGAGGTCTTGATGAAGTCCGCCCCGCCGAGCATGGCAAGCCAACTGGCCCGGCGCACGTTGTCGTACGTCACCAGCTCACCGGTCTCCAGGATCACTTTGAGGTGCGTGGCGCCGCAGAGTGCCTTCACCGCGACGATCTCGTCGAGGACTTGACCGACGCGTCCCGAGAGGAAGGCTCCGCGATCGATGACCATGTCGATCTCATCGGCGCCGGCGCGCAGGGCCTCGCCAACGTCGAGCAGTTTGACGTTGAGCGGCGCACGACCAGAAGGGAAGGCCGTCGCCACCGCCGCGACCTTTACCCGTGACGAGCCCAACACCGAGCGGGCGTGGGCGACCCGGTCGGGATAGACGCACACCGCCGCCGCGCTCGGGACACTCGCGTCGCCCGGATCGGGGTGCATGGCCTTGGCGCAGAGTGAAGTGACGCGTCCCGGCGTGTCCGCTCCCTCGAGGGTCGTCAAATCGACCATCGAAATAGCGAGATCGAGCGCCGTGAGCTTCGTCGATTTCTTTAGAGAGCGCGTCGCGAGTTTGGCGGCGCGAGCTTCAGCCCCGACGGCGTCAACGCCCGAAAGGCCGGCGAGCAGAGTTCGAAGTTGACTCTCGGATTCAACGACGGGGAGCGTGGCGCTACGGGGCAGCTGCACTCCCCGTTCATCCCTCGTTACCAGGCGAAGTGGCGCAGTACTCACCTGTCTCACGCTAGCCATCGAGACGAAAGCCCACCTAGGGCGCGCCGTCGACGTAGATCGGCAGTTCGTTCGCCGCTTGGCGCTGCGCGAGTGATGGCGCGGCGACGTCTTTCTCACTCATGATGGGTTCACCCAAGAGTGGCCACGGCACGTTCAGTGTCTCGTCGAAAGGATTGATCTCGAGCTCCATCGCCGCGTTGAACGGCGAGGACAAGAGGTACGAAAGAACGCCGAGTTCACTGGTCACACAGAAGCCGTGCGCGGCGCTGGCGGGAACCAGGACCGAGCGCTCGTCGTCCGCGGCCAAGTGAACGACTTCGACGTGGCCAAAGGTCGGCGAACCCACTCGAACGTCCACGATCACGTCGTCGAGTTCACCGTACGCGCAGGTCACCAACTTCGCCTGACCACCGGGCGCGAGTGAGTAGTGCAGTCCTCGCACGACGCCGCGTTTGGAGGTCGAGAGATTAGCTTGGTGAATCGCAAACGTAACGCCGCTCGCCTCGAGATCCTTACCTTGGTACCACTCGCGAAAGAATCCCCGTTCGTCACTCCACACGGGCGACTCGAGCACGAACAAGCCGGGTATCGACAACTCGAGCACCTTCAAGCGCCGCGCTCCTTCAAGGGCCGCCACCACGCCTCGTTCTCGCGATACCACTTCACCGTGCGGGCGAGTCCCTCTTCGAAATCGGTCTCTGGCCGGTAGCCGAGTTCACTGTGGATCTTGCTCCAGTCCACGCTGTAGCGGCGATCGTGGCCCAGCCGATCCTCGGCGGGCTCGATCAGAGACTCGTCCGCGCCGCAGAGATCCAAGAGCAGACGGGTGATCTCGATGTTCGAAAGTTCCGTGCCGCCGCCGATGTTATAGATCTCGCCCGCGCGCCCGCCCTCGAGCACCCGGAGTATGCCCTGACAGTGGTCGTCGACGAACAGCCAATCGCGCACGTGCAGCCCGTCGCCGTATAGCGGAACCGCCTCGCCGTCGAAGAGGTTCGTGACGAAGAGCGGAATGAGTTTCTCGGGGAACTGACGCGGACCGTAGTTGTTCGAACAACGCGTAACCATGACGTTAAGCCCGTAGGTGCGTTGGTAGGCCAGCGCGGCGAGGTCCGAACCAGCCTTACTCGAGGAGTAGGGCGAATTGGGTTGGAGCAGATGATCCTCGCGCCACGCGCCGTCATCGATTGACCCATACACCTCGTCGGTGGAGACGTGCACAAAGCGCTGCACGTCGGCCCGTTGCGCACTTTCGAGAAGTTGCTGGGTGCCCACGACGTTGGACTCGAAGAACAGGCGCGCCCCGGTGATGGAGCGGTCGACGTGACTCTCCGCGGCGAGATGCAACACCGCGTGCGCGCCCTTGAGTACTTCCTCGGTGACCAACTCATCGGTGATCGAACCCTTGACGAAGGTGACGCGTGAGTCACGCATGACCACCTCAAGATTTTCAAGCCGTCCCGAGTACGTCAACGCGTCAAGTAAGACGACGTCGTCGTAGCCGAGTCGTTCGGCTTGGGCGACCAATAGTTCACTTAGTCGCGATCCGATGAATCCGGCCGCTCCAGTAATCACAACGCGCATAGAACTACCTCGGCCTTTAGAAAGGTTTTCTGGACTTCTATACTAATGGAGTGAAGGGAATCATTTTGGCTGGCGGTACCGGCACGCGCTTGCATCCCCTTACTCGCGCCGTCTCTAAGCAACTACTGCCGATCTACGACAAGCCAATGATTTACTACCCGCTGAGCACGCTCATGTTGAGCGGTCTTCAAGAAATTCTTCTCATCACCACGCCCCATGATCAAGACGCGTTCGGCCGCCTGCTCGGAGACGGCTCACAGTTGGGAATCGAGATCTCCTACGTCGTGCAAGAAAAGCCCAACGGGCTCGCCGAGGCGCTGATCTTGGGAGAGAAGTTTCTCGACGGCGAGAAGTGCGCCCTCATTTTGGGCGACAATCTCTTCTACGGGCCCGGACTGGGCACGCACCTTCGACAGAACACCAGCGTCGTGGGCGCGCTCATCTTCGCCTACCAGGTAAGTGATCCGTCGGCCTACGGAGTGGTGGAGTTTGACGAATCCGGCCACGTGCTCTCCATCGAGGAGAAGCCGACCGTTCCCAAGAGTCGCTACGCGGTGCCGGGCATCTACTTCTACGACGAACGCGCGTCGAACTTTGCGCGCCAGCTCACGCCCAGCGCTCGCGGCGAACTGGAGATAACGGCGCTCAACAACGCGTACCTCGAACGGGGCGAGCTTCGTGCGGAGATCCTCTCGCGCGCCACGACCTGGCTCGACACCGGCACACACGAATCGCTCTACGAGGCGGGCGGGCTCATCCGCACTTTGCAGGCTCGAAACGCGATGCGCATCGGCGACGTCGAACAGATCGCGCGAGATCAAGGCTGGCTCTAGATACTCGGCGTCGAGGGCTCCCGGTCACTTGCGCGAGAGTCCGACGTCGCTACTTCTTCCATCCCAGTAACGTGGCCTCGCTTCCGTGCGCCAAGTACTTGTGTTTTGACAACGAGGTTCGGTCGAGCGAGGCGTAACGTCTCGCCACTTCAATGGCGTGACGCACGACCTCGTCTTCGCTGGCCGTGGCCTCGACGATGCCCGCGCGCAGGGCGTCGGGGCCGCCGTAACGAGTCGCGGTTATCGCGGCGACGATGGCCGTGGCTCGGGGCAGTCGATGATTCAAGATGGACCAGAGTTTCTCGTCCAGCGTGAGACCGATCTCCGCTTCGTTCATGCACCAAAAGCCCCGGTCTTCGCGCATCACTCGGTAGTCAAAGGCGCAACTAATCAGCGCGCCGCCCGCGAAGCAGTGACCGTTAATGGCTGCCACGGTGTAGGCCGGAAAGAGAAAGAGCCGTCCGATGGTGCGCTCGAGTTCTTCAATCGTGGCGGAGAACTCAGCGGGATTGGCGCCGAAGCGCTCGAGGTCGAGCCCATTCGAGAAGAACTTGCCGATGCCCGTGAGCACGACCGACAGCGGACCGGTAGTCGCTTCGAGTTCGTCGAGTAGGGCGTTGAGTCGTTCCAGAGAGTCGGCGTTGATCCGATTCTCCCCGTCGTTCCAGGTAATGATCGCAACCGAATCTTCGTGGCGCAGTGAGATATCCATACGGCGAGCATAGGCAGGACGCGGCTAATCTGGCGTCGTGGACGAAGAAAACAAAATCCCTGAACCCGACGTCTCTGAGGAGCATCCTCGCTCCGAACACTGGGTGTGGGTAGGACCACACCGCCCCCCCAGTCCGCGCGTGCTCGTAGACCACATGGCCTCGGACTGGTCGAACGCCGCAATCCCGCGCGAGGTCCACGAAGCGTCCGAGTACTCGGCGGCGCGTCGCCAACGACTCGGTGAGAAGTTCGCCACCAAGACCCTCGTGATCCCCACCGGTAATTTCAAGGTCCGCGCCAACGATATGGACTATCGCTTTCGCCCGGGCACCGATTTCTTCTATCTCACGGGTTGCGACGAGCCTGACGCCGTCCTGGTGATTTCTCCCAGCGCCACTGGCCCGCGGTCCACGCTTTACGTCCCGCATCGACGTGACTTTCGTACCCACGAATTCTTCACCGACGCGCGCTACGGCGAACTATGGGTCGGCCCGCGCCGCGGCGTCGAGGAGGCCGCGATCTACTACGGCATCGAGGCGGCACCGCTCGAGCGCCTCGAAAAGGATCTCGTTTCACTCGGGGCCGCGGACGTGGTGACCTTGCGCGACCTCGACGCCAGCGTGGACGCGCTGCACGAGACCACCAAGGACGACGGCCAACTCGCGATCGCGCTCAGTGAGCTACGACTGGTCAAGGACGACTTCGAGATCGCCCAACTCCAACGGGCCATCGACGAGACCGTCAAGGGATTCGAAGACGTCGTGCGCGCGCTGCCCGCCGCCGAGGGCCGCGGCGAGCGCGTCGTGGAGGGCGTCTTCAATCTGCGCGCGCGCGTCGAGGGCAACGACGTGGGTTACGGAACCGTCGCGGCCAGTGGGGCGCACGCCACGACCCTGCACTGGATGCGCAACGACGGGGCCGTGCGGCGAGGCGAACTCTTGTTGCTCGACGCCGGCGTCGAGGGACTCCACCTCTACACCGCGGACGTGACGCGCACCATGCCCATTAGCGGCACGTTCTCTTCGACCCAGCGGCGCGTCTATGAACTCGTGCTCGCCGCCCAGAAGGTCGGCATCGCCGCGGTCAAGCCCGGCGTGCCCTTCATGGCACCCCATGACGCAGCGATGAAGGTGCTCGCCGAGGGACTCTTCGAGTGGGGCATCTTGAAAGAGGCGCCCGAGATGGCCCTGCGCAAGGATCGCCAGCTGCACCGGCGCTACACCTTGCACGGCACGAGCCACATGTTGGGCCTGGACGTGCACGACTGCGCGCACGCCCGCACCGAGTCCTACACTCTGGGTGAGCTGCACGAGGGCTACGTCTTGACCGTCGAGCCCGGCCTCTACTTCCAGACCAACGACCTCACGGTGCCCGAGGAGTACCGGGGCATCGGCGTGAGGATCGAAGACGACGTGCTCGTCACCGCCACTGGTGCGAGGAATCTCTCCGAGGCCCTTCCGCGCGAGGTCGACGAACTCGAGGCGTGGATGGCGAGCCTGTGGGCGAAGGGACCGACGAACCTCGGGCTCTCGTTAGGGCACTGACATACCTGACGCACCCGAAAGATGCTCAGTTGCGTCGTAACGCCGAGTAGAGCGTTGCTTCGACTCTCTCGTGCATGCCTTCGAAGTCCACCTTCAATCGCCGACCGGCCTGTTGCTGGAGAAATCCGCCCCAGCCGGGGAGGTAAACCAGCAAGCCCGCGACGTCCCACCAGCGCTCAACGGCCCTTCCCGACATCGATTCATAGCGGTCGAGGAGCTGTCCAGCGAGTTCGCTCGAATAGAGCACGCTGAAATTCAAACGGATGTGTGCGACGTCGATCCCCGGATTGCCGCTCGACCCCCAGACCCAGTCAACGACGCTCGTGAGACGCTCATCGCGCCATAGCAAATTGAACTGCTGGTAGTCGTGATGGATGAAGCACGAGGCGGAGACCGGGGGGCTCTCTTGCACCACAGCGAACGCCTCACGCCACAGATCGGGTCGCTTCGACCATTCCGGCACAATGAGTTTTTCCCGGTCGAGCCACGGTTGGGCCGCGGGGGCCTCGATCTCCGCGTGATGAATTCGGACCAACATCGACGCGATCTGATGCAACCAGTCGTCGGGATCCCTCGGGGTGAGTTCGACGCGACCACCGAGGTACGACATGAGAAGCGCGGAGTCCTCACACGCGTCACCGTTGGGATCGACGGCGAGGAGTCGCGGCGCGGGGATGTCCGTTCCTTCGAGGCCTTCGAGGACGCGCGCTTCACGCCGTACATAGTCCGGTCCTTCGTGAGCCAAACCACCTACCCAACGACGAAGCACGCTACGGTGGTGGTGGCCCCTCGCGTCAACGACCGAGATGACGTGCATGGCCGAACTGACGCCCCCGGTCAATCGTCGAACGGACGTCACCGTCGCGCCCGGGTCGATCGAGTTCGCCACCCAGCGCAACGCCCCGGGCGACGGTGCTCCCACGTCGGACTGTATATGGACCAACCTCAGTGGCTCCCGAAGAAGACGATACCTATCGCGAAGCCCACGAGGACGATCTCGAAACGACGCCGTCGCCGATTGGACATCGATGCGAAAATGTGCTCCCGCAGAAAACGCACGAACGACCGGTTGGCGAACCTGTGGTCATGGCGAATCGTAACCCGGAGAATCGCTCGGGTGCCTCAGGTACGTCAGTTCCCCAGTTCGGCCAGGACCCGAAGAGGAATCGACCGGGGTCCACGAACCTGCCCCTGGGCCCAGGTGACCGCTTCGGGATCGGCGAGCTCGAACGAGGGATAGCGCCCGATGAACTCTTCGATCGCCACGCGCAGTTCCATGCGAGCCAGGTTCGATCCGGCGCAACGGTGAATACCGAGACCGAAGGCCGCGTGTCGATTCACGGCCCGATCGATGACGAACTGATCGGCGTCTTCGAAGGCCTCGGGGTCGCGATTAGCCGCCGGGAAGCCCAGCAGGATCCAGTCGTCCTTCTTCATCGCAACGCCGTAGAAGTCGAAATCGTCCTTGACGAGTCGGGCCATGGTCACCGGGGCGTAGAAGCGCAAGAACTCCTCCACCGCGAGCGTCATGAGTTCGGGCTCGGCCACGAGACGCGCCAAGTCCTTAGGGTGCGTGGCCAGGTGCCAGATCGCCGAACCGATCGCCGACCACGTGGTGTCGATGCCGGCCACCAACGTTAAGACCATGGTGCCGCGGACATGTTGAGGCGACAACTTCTCACCGTTGACCTCGACGTTCAACAGGTAGCTCGTGAAGTCGTCGCGGGGATTGGCGATGTGGTCTTCGATCTGGGCGGTGAAGTACTCGGTCATGGGAACGAACATCGGAATGCGCACCGCCGGCTCTAAGTCCACCAGGTCCAAGACCAGGTGCACGAACTCTCGAAAGAGATCCTCGTCGGCCTCGGGAAAGCCCAACATCTTGGCGATCACGCCGGGCGAGATGAACTGGGCGTAGTTCGTCGCGGCGTCGAACTCTCTCGCCTCACCCAGGGCGTCCAAGTGCTTGGCGCACAGCGCGCGCACCTGACCCTCGAGGGCGTTCACCGGACCGGGCGCGAAGGCCGGCAGGATCACGCGGCGAGCGATCTGGTGGAAGGGCGGGTCCGAGGTGATGGGCGGCGCGCCACCCATCGGCGCCGGCGGCGCGCCTTCGGGATTCTTCGTGTGGATGACAACGACCTGATGACTGGTGAAGTGCTCGGTGTCGTTCGCGATCGACGACACCATCTCGTGCGTGGTGGGAAACCACCCCCCGCCGTAGCGATCGGTGTGCGCGACCGGGCAACGCGCTCGAAGGTCCTCCCAGATGGGATAGGGGTCGTTCACCCACTGGGGGTCGGTGTGATCCCAGTCGGTCGCGAAGTCGCTGACCGGACGTTTCGTCTCGATGTCGCTCACGACAACTCAAGCCAAGATTCGCAGCGGTAGATTCCTCGGCCCGCGAATCTGGCCCTGGGACCACGTGACGTCGTTCTGGTTCGCGAGTTCGAATGTGGGGTAGCGCTGGATGAACTCCTCTATCGCGACGCGCAACTCGAGGCGCGCCAAGTTCGATCCGATGCAACGGTGGATCCCGAGCCCGAAGGCGACGTGGCGATTCTCCGCGCGATCGATGATGAACTTGTCCGCGTCCTTAAAGACCACCGGGTCGCGATTCGCCGCTGGGAATCCGAGCAGGATCCAGTCGTACTCCTTCATCGGACAGCCCAAGTACTCCACGTCTTGCTTCACGAGTCGGGCCATGGTGACTGGCGCGTAGTAGCGAAGGAACTCTTCGATCGCCACGCTCATCAGTTCGGGCTCGTTCACCAAACGGGCCAGATCGTCGGGATGCTGGGCGAGGTGCCAGAGCGACGCCCCCACCGCGCTCCAGGTGGTGTCGATGCCCGCGACGAGGATCAGCACCATCGTGCCAAAGACGTGCTCGACGGCGAGCTTCTCTCCGCCGATCTCCGCGTTGAGCAAGAACGTCGTGAGGTCGTCGCGGGGATTCTCCTGATGATCTTCGATCTGACGGGTGAAATACTCCTCGACGGGCACGAACTGCTCGATGCGTTCCTCCTCGGGCAGGTCGATCGCTTCGACGATCACGTGGACCATCTCGATGAACTTTTCGGTATCGGCTTCGGGGAACCCCAACATCTGGCGAATCACGGCCGGGGGGATCAAACGGGCGTAGCTCTGCGAGGCGTTGACGATCTCCTGGCCGACGACGTCGTCGAGCAACTTCGCGCACAGCGCGCGGATCTGGGGCTCGAGCGCGTTGATCGGTCTCGGCGCGAAGGCCGGCAAGATCAACTTGCGCGCGATCTGGTGAAAAGGTGGGTCCGAGGTGATGGGCGGGGCCAGTCCGATGGGTGCTGGCAGGTCCTCGTCGGTGGGTCGGCCGTTGCCCATGACGACCGATCGGCTGGTGAAGGTGTCGGTGTCTTTGGCCACCATGGAGACCCCGGCGTGCGACGCAGGAAACCACGCGCCGCCGTAACGATCGGTGTGCGCCACGGGACATCGTAAGCGCAGGTCCTCCCAAATCGGATAGGGGTCATTCACCCACTCGGGATCAGTGTGATCCCAGTCGGTCGCGAAGTCCACGACGGGGGACTTATCGTTCACGACTCCTCGATAAAGATGGCGTGTTCGGGACAGTTCGCTTGCGCCAAGCGGGCCAGTTCCAACGTCTCGGCACTGAGGGTGCCGTCGCCCAAGACGACGCCGCTGCCCAGATCGTCAAAGCCAAAGAGGCTCGGCGCGATCGAGAAGCAGCGCCCTTGTCCTTGACAGAGATCGGCGTCGATGACTACCTTCACGGCCCCCCTCTCGTCGATCATTTTCTGACTTTACTACGAGGTAAGGCGTTTTCCAGCGCCGACCCGTCACGATTTAGTCGGCCTCGATCTCCTCGCGACTGATACCTAGGAAATAGAGGACCGTGTCGAGATAGGGCACCGAGAGCGCCGCGTCGGCGTGCTCTTGGACGATGGCCTTCGCGTTAAAGGCGATACCGAGCCCGGCCACAGACAACATGTCGATGTCGTTGGCACCGTCGCCCACCGCCACGGTCTGCTCCAGGGGCACGCCCACCTGGTCGGCGAAGTAACGAAGCGCCCTCGCCTTACCGGCCCGGTCGACCAGCTCGCCGACGAGGCGCCCGGTCAGAACACCGTCAGCGATCTCGAGGCTATTGGCCGCGAAGTACTCGACGTTCAACTCGGCCAACAGTGGCGCCAGCACCTGAACGAAGCCGCCCGAGACGACCGCGGGCACGTAGCCCAGGCGTTGGAGCGTGCGCAGCAACGTACGTGCCCCCGGCGCCAAGCGCAGTTGGCCGCGCACGTCGTCGAGCACGCTCACCGGAAGTCCCGCCAAGAGCGCGACGCGCCGGCGAAGCGCTTCGCCAAAGTCGATCTCGCCGTCCATCGCGGCGCGGGTGATCGCCGAGACCTCCTCCGCGCGCCCCGAGGCCTCGCCGAGTAAGTCGATGACCTCGTGTTGCAGAAGCGTCGAGTCAGCGTCGATCACCACCAGGTGCTTCGCCCGACGGTGCAGTCCCGCACGTTGCACCGCCAGGTCGAGGTCGCATGCCTCGGCGGCGCTCGTCAACGACGCGCGCAGCACCGGATGGTTGGGGCCAATGACGATGAGTTCGTAACAGTCGACCGGGTAACTCGCGAGATGCACGATGCGCTCACAGGTCGCCCCGCTCTGGGCGATCGCGTGAAAGATGGCCTCGAGCTGACCGGCCTCGATGGTTGGCGCCAGCAACGTGACGAGCAGTCGGCGCCCCTCAATGGCGTCGGTCGGGGTCACCGTTTCTACGTGAACCGTCATCCCCTGGCCCTCGATCTCGCGCTCGAGCAACACTTCAGTCAACACCGCTTCGGACAGGCGCGACGCCGAGCTCACTTCGGCACAGAGCACCAGCGTGCCGCGAATCGTTATCTGGGCCACGTCAAGAAGACGGACGTCTTCGCCTTCCAAGGAGTGCAGCGCGTGAAAGAGCTCGGCGCCCACGCCAATGCGGTCCGGTCCGCTCACCGTCACGAGGAAGGTCGAACGTGGCATGGCTAAAGAGTAGGGGGTTGGCCGATGCTCTAGGAAGCCTCGTCCAACACTCGAAGGGCGCGTACCTGGGCCACGTGGGGGTCGGTGCGTGCGTCGAACCTCCAGAGCGAAGGCAACGCGGCAGCCACGACCCCCACCGATCCGGTGCAGGCCAGCCCCCCGAAGGTGAGTGAAAACCGAAGGGTCGTCCAGGCGGCCATCACCCCGGCGCGAAACTGACCGGCCGTAGGACCCAGGGAGTACGAGATCATCTCGATCCCGGCCATGCGACCGCGCACTTCTGGGGGGATGGACTCGTTCCACATGGTGTTGCGAAAGATGCCACTCACCGCGTCGGCGCCACCGCCCACGGCGAGCCCGAGCAGCACCAACCACAGCGTCGACGAGTAGCCAAAGAGGGTGATGCCCAGTCCCCACAACATCGCCGCCGCCACGATGGCCCGACCGTAACGGTGGACCCGGCGGGTCCACCGCGAGGTCAGCGTGGCGACCAGGGCGCCCACCGGCAAGCCGCAGTAGAGAATCGAGAGCGCGTAGGGCTCGTGAAAGCGCGCCGCCACAAAGGGCAACATCACCACCGGAAACGCCAAGACCATCGCGAGCAGATCCACGACGTACGTACCGACGATGTCGGGGCGGCTCCTGGCGTACTTGAGGCCGGTTCGTAATGCCGCCAAGTCGCCTTCGGTGGCGGAGGGCGGCGTGGGCGGCGTTTTTAAGCTGAACAGGAGTATCAGCGAGAACGTGAAGGTCACGATGTTGGCGAAGTAGACCGAGTCGGGGCCGAAGGACACGGCGGCGAGTCCCCCTAGGGCCGGACCGATGATCGAGGCCGTGGTGAAACTCACGTTCGAGAGCGTCGAGGCCGCACGCTGGAGATCGTGCGCGACGAAGATCTGCTTCAAGGCGGACACGCTGGGATTTTGCAGGCTCGACGCCGCGGCCACGACCGCTGCGTCCGCGTAAAGAATCCACGTCAAGGGGTGCGCGAGCAGGGCGTTCACGAAGAGCATCACCGTCGAGAGCATCAAGACCTGTTCCATCGAGATGATGAGCCGTCGGCGGTTGAGCCGATCGGCGAGCACGCCGCCGTAGAGCCCAAAGACGATCAGCGGCACCAACTCGGCCAGTCCGATCGAGCCAACTGCCAGCGTCGAGTGGGTGAGTTGCTTCAGCTGATAGGGCACCGCGACGTAGGTCGCTTGACCGCCCAGCATCGAGATGAAGCCGGCGACGTAGAGCCGGCGATACTCACTCGAGACACGTAGTGGCGTGAGGTCGACACCGAAGAGTCCCTGGCTCACCCCGGGCCTGCCAACCAACCCTCGCCCGCTTCGAAGTGGCGAAGCACTCTGGCGGGCACGCCGCCCAGGACGACGAAGTCGGGAAACGTCCCGCGCACCACCGCGCCAGCGGCCACGGTGGTGTTTCGACCGAGGGTCGTGCCCGGCAGTATCACCACGTTCGCGCCGAGCCAGCTCCCCGCGCCGATCCTGACGGCCGCCTCGCTCGGGGTCTGCCAGCCCACGGGTTGGTCGATCGCCTCGTAGGAGTGGTTCTGGTCGGTGATGTAGACGTAGGGGCCGGTCTGTATCTCATCGCCCAGTTCAATCGACCAGTGACCAATGATGTGCGACCCCCGACCAATCACGCAGTGACGCCCGATCTTCACCGTGGGCGTGGCGAGCATGACTTGATCGCCGCTCACGCCCGCGGTCAGACAGACGTTGGGCCCGATGAGAGTGTCGTCGCCAATGGAGAGATAGCGCTCGTTGTAGATCACGCCTTGGGGCGCCATGAGAGCCGCGCCCGCGCCAAAGTAGAAGAACTCGCGGGCGTAGTCGTCACTCGGTCCAACGATCGCGACCTCGTTGAGATAGCGACGCGTCGAACGAACGCGCTCGCCCACAAAGCGACGGAACCGTAGGCGCAGACTCACGGCGTCACGCTACCGCCGTTAGCGAACCGAAAGGGGGGCTAATCGAGGCTGAGCGGCGCGTCGACGTCGAGCTCGTTGGGCGTGCCCATGACGTCGGGCACCAGCGCGTTGGCCAGGTGCGCGCGCACGCGCTCGTCGATCTCGGCCATCGTCTGGGGGTTCTCTCGCAGGAACATCTTCACGTTCTCACGGCCCTGACCCATCTGCTCACCCTCGTAGGTGAACCACGCACCGGCCTTCTTCACGAATCCCAACTCCACCGCGACGTCGAGTACCGAGCCCTCACGGCTGATGCCTTGGCCGTACATGATGTCGAACTCGGCCTGGCGAAAGGGCGCGGCGCACTTGTTCTTGACGACCTTGACTCGAGTCCGGTTGCCGACCACCTCGGTGCCGTCCTTGATCGATTCGATGCGACGGATGTCGAGGCGCACCGAGGCGTAGAACTTCAACGCGCGCCCACCGGGGGTCACTTCGGGATTTCCATATGAAATTCCGATTTTCTCGCGCAACTGATTGATGAAGATGGCCACCGTGTTCGACTTCGAGAGTCCGCCCGTCAATTTACGCAGCGCTTGGCTCATCAGTCGCGCCTGCAGGCCCACGTGGCTGTCGCCCATCTCCCCTTCGATCTCCGCGCGCGGCGTGAGCGCCGCCACCGAGTCGATGACGATCACGTCCAACGCGCCTGAGCGGATCAACATGTCCACGATCTCGAGGGCCTGCTCGCCCGTGTCGGGTTGGCTGATCAAGAGGTCGTCCACGTTGACGCCAATGGCGCGCGCGTAGACCGGGTCCATCGCGTGCTCGGCGTCGATGTACGCGCACACCCCGCCGTTGCGCTGCGCTTCGGCCACGACGTGCATCGCCAGGGTCGACTTACCCGATGACTCGGGCCCGAAGAGCTCGACGATGCGCCCGCGCGGCAGCCCGCCAATGCCGAGGGCCATATCGAGCGCGAGGGCGCCGGTGGGAATCGACTCGATGTTGAAGTTCAGCGTCTCACCCATGCGCATGATCGAGCCCTTGCCAAACTGCTTTTCGATCTGGCTCAGCGCGGCCTCGAGGGCCTTCTCACGGTCGTCGTTTGCCATTGCTGTCTCCTTCTTCGGTGCCACCGAGGGCACGCTAAGCGCCCGCTGTAACATCGGTCGGCCTCCACCTAGGAATTAGGGTACTACGAACAAGTGTTCGTAGTGAGCATTTGGCGTTGTGTGCGCAAAAAAACACTTCGAACCCCCTAAATCTACCCTCGTTAGGATGGAATCTATGCCAAGCAAACGCTACGACCCCGACGAACTGGTCGGCCTCGACATGGAGCCCGAAGAGGCCTTGGGAGCCATTCTGGACGGCGCTGGGACCGACGGCGAAGAGGTCGAAATGGACTCTGAGGAGTCAGAAACCGAGATTTAGGCTCAGTCGCTGGACCCGTCTTAGGATTTGGATTATGGAGCACCGGGGGCTAATTGGGGCGCTCAGCGTTGCTCTCATCTCCTTAGGAGCTTCGCTGCTCATTGCCTATGGCACCGCTAGTTACGCCAGGGGTAAGGAGTTCGACTGGCTAAGCGGTTATTCAAGAGTTGGCGAGGCAGTCGTTCTTGTTGGCGTAATTTTGCTGGCCGCGACAGTGGTCCTCACTGAGCGGCAGAAGTGGAAGTTACGACGAATAGCCGAGTTGACAGGTAGTGGTAATGACTTCATGGACAAACTTGAGGTCTCTATCACTGGTGTCGCAACGGCAGTCCCCATCATGGAACTGAACCAACTAATCATCGATTGGGCAACGTCGGTTGATCGCTGGCTTGAGAAGTACCTACCTCAATACGCCATGTATTTTCGCAACCGGGGCGGCCACGTTGAATTGCTTTGGGATATAACGCCGCCAGAGGGACTCCAAAACGACGACACAGCAGCATATGCGGTCAACGTGTCGATGCTCAGTGGGCATCTTCGCCGCCTCGCTGAAATCACGATGAAATTGTGACCCTACGCCTTGACCAACTCGTAGGAAAGACGACCGCTCATCCGAGCGCCCAAGTCTTCCATGCGCTCCGTGTCGGTCATCTCGAAGGTGCTGAATCGGTAGTCGAACTCGCCCAAGTAACGGTGCAGGTGCTTTGGGTCAACGTGGATGTGCGTTCCTTTGAGTCCGCGCTTCAGTTGTGCGAAGTAGTTCTCGCAGAGGTTCGTCCCGTTCGTCTTGTCGGTCCCATAGATACCAGCCCTGTGGTCTACCGAGTAGTGACCAGCCATCTTTCGGCCAATGGGGATGTACGCACGAAGAGAGTCCGTGTGAAGCGTCGTGGTTGCCATGTCCACATTGTCTCGAATGACCGTTCCGAGCGAAGCGGAGTCCACCCAGGGAAGCACCGTCGAGCGCGCTTCGTGAGTGTCCTCATCGATCAAAGTCACCACGGGTGTCATGTCAGTACGTCCGTAGGTTCCTTTTACGTCATCCTTGTCGGCGTGACGGTTGCCAGGAACACCGCCAATGTAGACCTCATCGCTCACCACGTCACCGCTAAACAACGTCGCGTCATCGTGGCTCATGGCCTCACGGATGCGGTGCAACATATGCCAAGCGGTACGGGGGCAGAGGCCGTACTTGCGCTCAATCTCACGCGCGGCAACGCCATTCTTGGAAGAGCACATTTCAAAGATCACCATGACCCAAGTACGAACTGGAATCTTGGTGGCGTGCATCATCGTGCCCGTCAACACCGAGAACTGCTTACGACACGGCTGGCACTTCCACACACGACGCTCGGACTGACTACCGCCAGCCGTGGTACGACTCACGCCATTAGAAGGCTCCACGTAGTGAACGTCGGTGGACGCACACTTAGGACAGACCGGCGTACCGTGCCAGCGCAGGTTTTCAAGGTAAAGGTAGGCGTCGGATTCGGTGTGAATCTCACGGCTCAGGCTGGCTATCGTTGTCTTCATGCTTCCATTTTCCCAAAGGGGTGTGACATTCCGAAACACCTGATCGAACGTCTGTTCGGTGGTGTAATGGGAGGCTTTGGGGTAACAAGTGGTGTAAGTAGGTGCAAGGTGGTGGGGTGGTACACTATGCACCGGAGACCGTCCTGCCAATATATTGACAAGACCTACAGTTCCACTTGTTCTCTAAAAAGTGGGCAAGAAACGCACCCCGGAAGGGGTGCTTTCTTGCATCTGGTGGAGGTGAGGAGTATCGATCTCCCGCCTACAGTTTTGGAGACCGTTGTTCTACCATTGAACTACACCCCCACGGCTTGGCATTACACCGCGCCAAGGCAATTATCTCACCTGAGTTGTGACTTTCAGCGTCTTCGACGAGGTGCAATAAGGTGGTTTTCTTGGGGATTTGCCTGTGGATAACTTTGTCAGAGACACCGTGTTTTTTTGCGCACACTTCGCGGAGCATTTCCTACTAGGTCCTCCATCATGGCCCCGCCGGCGAAACGACCGGGTGATGGCGCCGTCGTGGACCTAATCCACCAGCGCCTGATAGACGAGGCCCTGAAGTTGACGTCGAATTGGGTACGTGCTGCTCGGCAGCAGCTGGGTGAAAAAACTCACCGTGAGGTCCTCGACGGGGTCGACCCAAAAGGCCGTGGACGCCGCCCCACCCCAGGCGAACGTGCCCTCAGAGACCAACGCCCGGTTCTTCCTTCGATCGGTAACGACCGACATCCCCAGGCCAAAACCGACCCCGGCGTAACTGGTCTCGGAGAACGAATCGCTCGCCAACGTCTCTAAGTCAGCGTCGTTGGGCAAGTGATTCTCCGTCATGAGCTCGAGCGTTCGACTCGACACCAGTCGCGCGCCGTCAAGTTCTCCCCCGCGCAGCAACATCGTCATGAACCGGTTGTAGTCGTACGCGGTCGAGAGCAGCCCACCTCCGCCGCCCAAAATCCGCGGCGCGCGCGTGGCGGCCCGGGCCACTTGCTCGGCCGGCACGCACTCGCCCGTGGCGGGCGTGTAGAGCATGGCCAGACGATCGAGCTTCTCTTCGGGGCACCACCACTCGGTGTCGGCCATGCCCAGGGGGTCGAAGATTCTCTCCTTCATAAAGACGTCGAGTGGCTGACCACTCCAGATCTCAATGAGACGACCGAGCACGTCGAACGAGACCGAATAGTTCCAACGACTGCCGGGTTGAAACACGAGCGGACTGGTGCACCAGTCCGTGACGGCCTGGGCGAGATCGGCCCCCTTGGCGTAGCCAAATTCGTAGCCCTTGGCCCGATAGAGCGCGTCGACGGGGTGGACGTAGCTAAAGCCGTAGGTCAGTCCGCTCATGTGCGTTAAGAGGTGGTGGACCCGCACCGGTTCAATGGCGGGCACGGTCTCATACTTCGCGGGCGTGCCGCGATGCCACACGCGCGGCTCGCGCAGTGCGTCGATCCACTTACCGACGTCGTCGTTCAGGTCGAAGTGGCCCTCTTCGTAGAGCATCATCACCGCGATCGCGGTGATGGGCTTGGTCATCGAATAGATCCGCCAGATCGTGTCGTTGGTGACCGCCAGGCCCTTTTCGCGCTCGCGGTCCCCGCCCTTGGCGACGTGGACCAACTCGCCACCTCGAGCCACCGTGGCGAGCCAGCCCGCGAGACGTCGCTCCTTCACGTAGGAATCGAAGAAGGGCGCGATGCGTTCGAGACGTTCCGGTGCGAAGCCGAAGTTTCGCGGATCGACCTCAACCTCGAGTGCAGACATGCTCACCTGCTTTCTCAAGCGAGGTTAGAGGAGGTTGGAAGGGGGCGTGGCTCGATCGAGCGCTCGGCGCAGCGCGTCGAGCGCGCTGATGGCGCTGTAGGCGCGCACCCGGGGTCGGTCCCCGGGTAGGCGCAGCGCCACGTGCTCGACGTGGCCCCCGAGATCGAGCCCGACGAAGACGGTCCCGGGCGCCAGGCCGTCTTGCTCCTCAGGTCCCGCGACGCCCGTGACGCTGAGCCCCAGGTCGGCCCCGAAGAGCTCACGCACGCCGCGCGCCATGGCCTCGGCGGCGCCGGGGCTGACGACCGGCCCCTCGGGCACGTGCAGAAGGTCGAACTTCACCTGCGAGGCGTACGTCACGACGGCTCCGCGGAACCACTTCGACGCGCCCGCCACGTTCACCAGTCGGCTGGCGATCAGCCCGCCGGTCAGCGATTCGGCGAGCGCCAGCGTGGCGCCACGCTCGCTCAGTCGTTGGGCGATGACGTCTTCCATGGACTCGTCGTCGACGCCAAAGATGATGTCGCCGAAACGCTCGTCGATAAGCGCCCGCACGCGACCTTCCTCCTCGGCGAGCAGCGCCCACGCCTCGACGTCGTTCTCGCCGCGTGCCGTCAGGCGCACCTTGATGCCCTCGATGCCCGAGGCGAGAAACGCGATCGTGACCCCACCGCCGTCTTCGAGCGCGTCGAAGCGCGACGACACCGCTTCAGCCAGCGCCGACTCACTCGTGCCCCACGTGCGCAGCACGCGGCT
The DNA here is from genome assembly GCA_035533495.1 of Acidimicrobiales bacterium. Taxonomy (GTDB): domain Bacteria; phylum Actinomycetota; class Acidimicrobiia; order Acidimicrobiales; family RAAP-2; genus RAAP-2. Next base: position 43,816 of record DATLTW010000009.1, read on the forward strand.
TCGAATGACGGCGCTCTCGCCGGCCTGGCGCTGGCGGGTGAGGAGGTCGGGGAGGATCGCGCGTTCGAACATGTCGCTCATCTCGTTGGGCACGCCCGGCACGGCGTAGACCACCTTCAGTCCGACCGCGCAGATCAACCCCGGGGCCGTGCCGCGGGTCTGGGGAATGATGCTCGCCCCGCGCGGCACGTCGGCCTGGAGCAAATTGTTCTCGGGCATCGCGCGCCCGCGCGACTCGAACATCGCGCGAATAATTCCCACGAGTCCCTCGTCGCGATCGAGGGGCACGTTCATCACCTCGGCCAACGCGGCGCGCGTGATGTCGTCTTGCGTGGGACCGAGTCCCCCACAGACGATCATCGCGTCACTGCGCGCCAACGCGGTGCGAAAGGCCAGCACGATGCGTTCGTGATTGTCACCGACGTGCTGGTGAAAGTGTGACGCGATGCCGTTCGCGGCCAGACGCTCACCCAACCACTGAGAGTTGGTGTCGGGAATCTGGCCCAGGAGCAGCTCGGTGCCCACCGCGACAATCTCAACTCGCACGTACGACCACCCGTTTGCCCGCGGCGTAGTACTGCCAACCGGTGTAGAGCGTCAAGAGAGCGGCCAGCCAGATGGTGGCCGTGGGGATCCAAACGTGATGGGCCGTGACCGGGATGACGCAAAGGGCGATCGCCCAGTCCTGGACGAAGGTCTTCCACTTGGCGAGTCGACTGGCCGGGATCGACACGCCGTGCTTGGCCGCGCGCGCGCGGTACACGCTCATCCAGATCTCGCGCAGCGTGATGATGACTGCCGGCACGACAAAGGTCGTGACCCCGTGGGGCCTCGCCAAGATGATCGCGTAGAGGCTCCCCAGCACGATCACCTTGTCGGCCAGGGGGTCGAGGAAGGCGCCCGAGGTCGTCGTGCCGTGACGGCGCGCCACGATCCCGTCGAAGTAGTCCGACAAGGCCGCGAGCACTCCCACGCCCGTCGTCCACCACGAGATGCGATCGACGACGATCAAGTAGATGAACACGGGCGCCACCAAGAGCCGGAACCCGGTCATCAAGTTCGCGGGCGTGAGCAGCGCGGTGGGTCCGTAGGTGCGCTCGGTACTCATAGCGCCACCGCCTCTAAGTCCGTGCCGCGACTCGCCACGATCTCGCACTCCACCATCGATCCGACGTTATGTGACCGATCGACGATCACGACACCGTCGATCTCGGGACATTCGCGTACGCTTCGCCCCACCCCGGGTGCGTCGATGAGCAGACGCTGGCGCGAGCCCACCAGGGCGTCGCGCTTCTTCGCGGTGATGGCGTCTTGGAGCTCGGAGACCTCGCGCAGGCGCTCCAGCGCCAGCTGGTGGGGCACCGGTGAGTCCAGGTCGTTGGCGTACGTGCCGACCTCGGAGGAGAACGTGAAGAAACCGGCCCAGTCGAGCTGGGCGGACTCGATGAAATCGAGCAGCACGCGCTGATCCTCTTCGCTCTCGCCGGGATAGCCCAAGATGAACGAGGAGCGAAACGTCGCGTTGGGCTCCGCGGCGCGAATCGCCGCGAGGCGCTCGAGGAATCGCTTCCCGTCACCCCATCGGCGCATCGCGCGCAGCAGCGGCCGCGACGCGTGCTGCAACGAGAGGTCGAAGTACGGCACGCCAGTAGTCAAGATGGTGTCGATCAGGCCCGGCGTGAGGCCCGACGGGTAGAGATAGAGCAGTCGCACGCGATCGACCTCGTGGCTCAAGGTCTTGGTGAGTTCGATCAGCGGCTGGGTGCCCCCCTCGTCGAGCACTTCGAGCGGCCCGCCCCGGCCCGAAGAACGTCGGTCGTGGCCCCAGCTCGCGAGGTCCTGGGCGATGAGCACCAGTTCACGCACCCCGCCGTCGACGAGCGCGCGCGCCTCGAAGAGGATCTCGGCAGTGGAACGCGATCGCTGGTCGCCGCGGAAAGTGGGAATCGCACAGAAACCACAGCGCCGGTCGCACCCTTCGGCGATCTTGAGATACGCCCAGGGCACCTTGGACTTGGGTCGGGGCAGATTCAATAGGTCAAAGGACGAGCGCGGGCGCTCGCGAAGTTGCACCGGCGTGGGCGCCAAGGCCGTCAAGCTCTCGCCAAAGCCGGCCACCAGGTCGACCTCGGGCAGGGCGGCGGCGAGCTCGTCGCCGTAGCGCTCGGCCATGCAGCCCGTCACGACCAAGCGGGCTTGGGCGGACTTGCGATCGGCGAGCTCGAGCACCGCCTCGATCGACTCCTCCCGGGCCGCCTCGATGAAGGCGCAGGTGTTGGCAACCACGAGGTCGGCACCCTCGGGACTCGACGCGACGAGGTAACCCTGGGACTCCAAGAGTCCCGCTAGCTTGTCCGAGTCCACGTGGTTCTTCGGGCACCCGAGGGTCTCTATCCAGTACCGCACCACATCTCCTTACGTAGCAACACCGAGCGCGGCGCGCTCGGTGTCTGCTGGCGGAGAGGGAGGGATTTGAACCCTCGGGCCCACTTTCGCAGGCCGCATTCTTAGCAGGAATGTGGTTTAAACCGGACTCACCCACCTCTCCCTAACGTCTCATCCTACTAAAGACTGCTCGGTGTCACTCCAAAATGCCGTGACGCGCGCCACCGCGACGTGAACGCGCGTCCGAAAAGGATGTCCACGCGTACCATTCGACTGGTCCTCGCGTCACCTCTCGGCGCGACGTGGCCAACAAGGTGGTCTACCTCGATGGCGGCGAGCTCGTCGAGCGCGGAAATCCCGGAGAGATCTACACGAACCCCCCACACGAGTCCACCCGAATCTTCCTCGAGCGCGCGCGTTAGGAGGCTTGCGCCCTCATCTCGGGCAACGCCACGACTAAGTCAAAAAGCTCCTGATCGCGGTCCCAGGTGAGGTGCGCGCGCACCTGCTCCAGGGGCACCCACGCCAGCTGATCCACTTCCTCGTTGGGTGCAAACTCTCCCTCGTCGACGCTCATTAAGTAGTACACCACGATCTTGGGTTTGCCCTTGCGGTGGGTGTAGTTGGTCAAGCCCACGAACTGCAAGACCTGACACTTATGGCCAATCTCTTCGAACACTTCGCGCAGCGCCCCTTGTTCGAACGTCTCGCCCGGGTCGAGTTTGCCTTTGGGAAACGTCCAGTCGCCGCGCGACTCACGGTAGATGCACGCGACTTCGACGCGCCCGCTCGACGCCGTTCGCATCACGATGCCGCCCGCGGCCAGGATGAGATCGTTCGGCGCGTCACGAGGGATGGTGAGTTCGCCGCTCATGAGGTGCACGTCGCCCACGGTAGATGAAGTGGCGAGCGAAATTGGGGATTACCCGCTCGCACGTTCAAAAAACCCATGATACGTAGAGTAGTGACAATGTTGATCGGCGCTCTCCACTCCCGGGGCGCCTCACTCTTTATCTCTTGGCCGGCGTCGCGGCGGGCATCGCCAACGGCGTAGCGGGCGGGGAACCTTCATCACGTTTCCCGCGCTGGTGCGGGGGCTGGTCATCGTCAACGGCGCTCTCACCACCGTCAAGCTCGCGCTGGCGTAGGGAGTGAGTTCTTCGCGCCTCACTACACTTTCTTCGATGAAGGACTTCTTCTCCTTTCCCAACCCGGTGAATGAGGCCGCGGCGCGCACCGTGGCGATCGGCGTCGTTCTCATGTCCGTGGTCGCCCTTGTTACCGGCAGCGCGTGGATACTCATTCTCTTGACCTACGGCTTTCTCGCGCGCGTGTTGGCCGGCCCGAAGATCTCACCCCTGGGCCAATTCGCCGTTCGCGTGAGCGCACCGCGTATTACGCACTGGCAGCGCTCCGTGCCCGGTCCGCCCAAGCGATTCGCCCAGTCGATGGGGCTCGCGCTCAGCCTCGCGGCTCTGGTGACGTGGCTCTCGGCGGGCTGGCTCGACGCGCGATGGATCCTGCTCCCCCTCATCGCGGCGGCGGCGCTCGAGGGCTTCGCGGGGTACTGCGTGGGCTGCACGATATTTGGATGGTTGATGCGCGTCGGCCTCATTCCCGAGTCCGTCTGCGTGGAGTGCGGCGATCTATCTGCGCGTTCGCGACTCCACCACGACGTCAAGTAAACGTTGCCTAGAAAAGACGCGCCCGAATGCCGCGGGACACGCCACCTTCCTAGGCTGGGCGATATGAGCAGGTCTCGCACGCGGGCGCGTTGGCCCCTCATCGCCCTGAGCTCGTCGCTGGTCGTGCTCGCTCTCCCGCTCACGAGCCTGCCGGCCAACGCCAGCGTCGCGCGAGTCGTCGTCGCGGGTCTCTCACCCCAGCCCACCACCGACGTGGTCGTTAACAAAGTCATCACGACGTCTTTTGACCTCGCGCTCACTCAGCGTCATCAGCGCGAGCTCGCGCCCTTTATTGCGAGTCTGAGCAATTCTGGGTCGGCGAACTATCACCACTTTCTTACCCCCGCCCAGTACGCCCGACGTTTTGGCGCCTCGGCCTCGACCGTGAAGGCGGTTCGAAACTTTCTTGCGAGTTACGGCTTGCAGGTAGGGACACTGAGTAAGGGTCGCAACATCATTCACGCGAGCGGCACCACCAGCGCGATCGCGCACGCCTTTGACGCGCCCGTCGAGACCGTGCGCCGGCCCGACGGCACGCTGGTCGCGCACTTTGGCGCCGCGGCCTCACTGCCCCACTCTCTGGCGAAGGACATCGTCGCGGTCGCGGGGCTCTCTTCGGTGGCGCCCGAGACCACCAACGCCCTGGTCTCGCACGCCGTGAGCGCGCCGAGCACCTGTCCGTTGGCCGGGAGCACGACCAACACGGTCAATTCCAAGGGCGGCTACAACGCCCAACAACAGGCCCAGCTCTATGGACTCAGCGCCGAGTGGGCAGCCGGGAACACCGGGGTCGGCCAGACCATTGGCGTGTACGAACTCGCCAACTACAACGCCACCGACGTCGCGGAGTTTGACAGCTGTTATGGCGTGTCGCCCACGATCACGCAGCATGAAGTTGGCCCCGGGCCTTCCCCCACGGACAATACCGGGAATGCGCCAGACGAGGCGACCCTCGACGTCGAAGAGGCCGGCGTGCTCGCGCCCGGTGCCGCCATCGAGGTCTATCAGGGGACCAACGCCGGCACGGGTCCGACCGACGTCTACTCTCAGATCGCCAGCGATGACACCGCCACGATCGTCACCACGTCCTGGGGCGGTTGTGAACCCCAAAACGCGGGCGGCGCGCAGACCGAGATGCCCATCTTTGAAGAGATGGCCGCCCAGGGCCAGACGGTCATCGCCGCGGCTGGGGACGAGGGCTCCTCGGACTGCGAGGGATTAGGTGCACAGCCCCCCACCACGACGCCCGCGGTGGATGACCCCGCGTCCCAGCCGTACGTCACGGGGGTCGGCGGTCTCAGGGTCACGAGCATCAACCCCCTGAATGAAACGGTGTGGAACGACCAGTGCACGACGGGTAACTGCGGCGCCGGCGGGGGCGGGGTATCGACGCTCTGGAGCCAACCCGCGTGGCAAACGGGTAACGGCATCACGGGGACCGCCGCGAGCGGCGGGATGCGCATGGTACCCGACCTCTCAGTGATGGGCGATCCCGCCACCGGCTTCATGCAGTACTACACCGGCACCGCGCCGAGCACCTGTACACAGAACTGTTCGGCCGGTTGGGGGGCCATCGGCGGGACCTCCATTGGTTCTCCGTTGGTCAGTGCGCTCGTCGCCGTCGCGGCTCAGGCCTGTAACACGGATGGCGGACGACTGGGTCTGATCAACCCCTCGCTCTACGCCATGGCCACCACGGGCTTTAACGACGTCATTAACGGCACCAACGACCTCTGGGGCGTCAACGCGTACAGCGCGGGGCCCGGCTACGACGAGGCCTCGGGACTCGGCAGTCCCAGCGGCGCCGCTTTTTTCACCGGACTTTGCCCACCCGCCTTTTCCGCGGCCAACAGTTCGTTCTCACTTTCTAGGAGTACCGGCACCGCGCTCGGCGCCGGTCCGACCGTGAACGCCGCTCTGCGTAACGTCAGCGGCGCGCCCATCGTGAACGCGGTCGTTGGTGTGACGGCCACCGCGCCCGGCGGACTGGTGACCATCGACAGCCTTCACGCCACCGCCAACGGCTCCGGCAAGGCCACCTACCTCGTCACGGGCGACAGCACGGGCGCCGTGATATTCAACGTCTCATCGTCCATCGCTCAAAACGTCGCCGTCAACGTCACCTACCAAGGTCAATCGATTTACAAGACGACCCTGACCTTTAAGGCCGCGGTCAATCCCGCGTCCAAGCCCGGTCCCCCCAAGATCACGACCTTGAAGGCACTCGTGGCCGGTTTCTCGTTGAAGCTCAGCGCGCCCAGCGACACCGGCGGCAGTCCGATTACGTCGTATCAGTACTCGATCAACGGGGGCGCCCGGTGGATCTCCCTGGCCAAGGGCGCCCGGTCGATCAAAGTGACCCGACTGGTAAAGGGTCGCTCTTATCGGGTGATTGCTCGCGCAATCAATGCCATTGGCGCCTCCACGGCGTCCGCGGCGAAGAAAGTCGTAACACGTTCGTAGCATTTCACTGCGCTGAAGGACGCTGACCCGGGGGCAAAGTTGCCTCGCCCCTAAACTTTGGCACGGTGAGCGTCTGAATCGAAAGTGGACGTCGCCTCTCTAAGGACGCGAGTGACGTTTCGACGAATAGTGCTGATTGGCATCGTTTTGTTGGCGGGTACCTACTTCGCCCAGGGTGCCTCGCGCGGGGCCACCACGGCGGCGCCCGCGGGACTGCCCCTCTATCAGTTCGCCGAGACCGGCGCCGGGCCCCTGCCCTGGAACGCCGTCTCGCTCCAGAGCCAACTCAACGCCACCACCATGCTCGGAGGGCCCCACGGCGTGACCAACGCCGCCCAAGGCGTGCTGGCGTATCGGACCAATCACTCGGATCTGGCCCTGTTCACCCAGTCCTCGACGGGTCTTACTCAGTGGATCGACTTGACGCGCCACAACGACGTGCCCGAACCGGCCGCAGACCCCATCCCTTTCTTCGATCCTTCGGGCAACGCCGAGCTGCTCTACGTCGACGTGAGCGGACACGTCATCTTGCTCAGTCCCAACGTTCCCGATACGAAACTTTGGAGTCGACTGCACTACGACACGCCGTGGCGTCCCTACGTGACGACCGACTTGACGGACTTGACCGGCGTCGTGGCCGCGAACGGCCTACCGAGCATTCAGGTCTCGGGCGCGAACGCCACCGTCGCTTTTCGCACCGCGGTCAACACGATCGAGGTCCTCGAGCTCAGCTGGTCGCTCGATCAGCCCGTGCCGGTCTACAGCCAGAACTCCTTTAACGAAAAGTCCGCGAGCGGCGTGACGACAGCGCCCACCTCGACCACGACGACCTCCACGACCGCGCCCAAGTCAACCACCACCACGACCACGCCCAAGTCAACCACCACCACGACCGCGCCCAAGTCAACCACCACCACGACCACGCCCAAGTCAACCACCACCACGACCACGACGACCCCCTTCAGCGGCGCCTCCGCCTTCGCGAGTGACCCCGTGGTGCTCCCCGGTGTCACGCCGACCTTCGCGACCACGCTCAACAACGGCGACCTCGTGCTCTACACCAACACCGGGGCGTCGATCCGTTCGTGGACGACCGAGAACCTGACCCAGGTCACCGGCGCGCCCAGCGTCTCGGGGGCGCTCGCGCTGGGCACGAGCACCTCCAACATTGACCTCGCGGCCCTCACGAGTAACGGCAGCGTCGAACTATTCACGACCCAGTACGCGGCCGTGCTCTCCAACTTGGCCAGCCGCACGACGATCGTCTCGACTGAGGTATGGAACACCCAGAACCTCACCGCCTTGGCTACCGGCGCCCCGCCCCTCAGTGGCGCCCTCTCGGTGCAAGTGACGCTCTCCCAAGTAGCCGTCGCCGGTCAGGCGGCCAACTGGGGCGACCTGTTCGTGCTCACCAACCCCGCGGGTTCTGCCACGTGGAGCGCCACCGACGTCTCGGTCACTGCTGGCACGAGCGCGCGAACCGTCGGTGACGTCGTCACGGGTCTAGCGATCAACGGCCAATTGACGCTCTACGCCGCCGGCGTGAACTCACCACCTCCCCAGGGCGTGGGGGTGTACGCCATCCCCACGGCTCGGTGGTCCCGGGCTATCAGTGACGGCTGGCCGATCATCTCTGAGACCGGGGGCCTCGGTACCCAGGCGGCGCCATGGGTCGGTTTCACGGGCGCCCCGAGCGTCGCCACGTCACCGGACTATCTCTTGGGCCAGGCGATCTACAACTCGCACAAGCGCGTGACGTGGCTCTCGTTTTGGACCGTCAGTGGGCCGCTGGCCAATCAAAAGCAGACGGCGTCGGACTACTACGAGCACGGCTTCGCGGCGGGGGTGTGGGTGGCGACCCAGATCGACAGCTACCGGAACCTGGGCGTTGGTCTCAAACCCGACTGGGTGATCCTCGATCCCGAGGGCTATCCCGACAACCACTCGAACCTCGACGCGCTCGCCGGGTCCTCCAAGGCGACGCTCGCCAAGTACGCCACGTACTGGAGTTCGACGTTGAAGGGTTGGCAGAGCGGCATCAACTCGGTCGACCCGAAACTCAACGCCGCGGTCTACGCCTCGCAGTCGGAGTATCGCAACTACCAACTCTCCACGCTGTCCCTGCCGGTGTTCGTCGCGGTCGCCTTCACCAACAACGGTCCCACGCCCGTCACCGGCGCCAGCGGCAGCAACATTCGCGGCTTCATCTCCTTTGGCGCCGCCTGCACGCCCGCGAGGGCCCTGGCGAGCGAGACGACCACCTTGCTCAACCCGCCCTGGGCCGGTCAGTTCAACACGTTGCAGTTCAACGCCGGGGTGTACTGCGCGCCGCCCGCCACCTAGTCTGGGGCCATGAGCGATACCTCTGAACCCAGCCCCAGCAAGTCCCAAGACCTGAAGGCTCGCTTCAAGCAGATGACCCAGCCGCTGGTGGACTCGCTCGACTCACGACTCAGTGCCCAGGTCGATAAGCGCGTCGATCAACGAGTGGACGAAACGTTAAAGGACCGGCTCTCGGTCATCGAACGCGCCGTGGCCGACCTCGACCGGGCCGTGCACGACCTCCAGGACCGCTTAAAAGAGTAAGTCCCGTTAGGGGTCTTACGGTCGCCGTTCGCGGTCGCGACGGCGGGCCCAGCGCAGGGTCAACACGCTCAGCACCACCACGGCCACGATGAACACGGAAAAGACAGCGGCGAACACCTCCTCACGCTAGGTCGTGTCACAGGGTGGCGCCAAACTCACTCAATGACCTCGCTGCTCGACGCCACCGCACTCAGCGTGATGGACGTGTTGCGAGGCGAGCGCGAAACCCGACCGATCGCTAACACCACGGCCGCGTCGGGGCTGCGCGCCCAACTCGAGGACGGGATCTTCGCAATCCTCGGCCCAACGCGACGCGACGAGCCCCTGACGATTCGCTCGTCGTCGCTGCGCGTGAGTGAGCGAGTGCTCGATCTCTCCTCTTCGCTCTTGGCCCAAGTGCGCGGGCTGCTGGTCACCCAAGCGCTACGGCTCTTGAGCGTTGGACTCGAGGTCGAGAACCCTTTCGACGAGGCGCTACTCGCCTGGCGCGCCGACGTGGGATCGAACGAACTGACGAGCTACGTCGATCAGCTGGAGAGCGACGAGTGGGCCCGACTCGCCACCGACGTCACCGCGCACTGTGTCACCTTGAAACGCTCGCTCGGTCCACTCCCGAGCCGATGGCTCCCACGCACGTCGCTGCGCGCCCATCAGCGCCTCGGTGGCGGCGGCGTCGTCTTGCGCGACGTCATCGACCTCATGGTCGGCACGACGACGAGCGACGACGCTTCGGTGGCCCTGCTCGACGTCACCACGTCACCGCTCAGTGAGGGGGCCGAGCGGGTCATGCGCTACCACGCCTTGGTCCAGACGCTTCGAACCTCCACCGTGCCGCTTCGTACCTCGATGTTCTCCACCGCGACCGGGGAACTGTGGAGTACCGACGTGGACGACGAACTGCTCAGCCGAGCCGTCGGCGACGTTCTCGAGACCTTGCGCACAATGACGGCCGCGCCGTGACCCCGCTGACTCATCGACGGCTCTCGCGACACGTCCTCAACCGTCTGATCGACGACGCCCCCCACGACTCGCTCGTCCTCACCGACGACCATCGCCGCTCGCTCACCGCGCGCTTTCGCGCCGTGACGAGCAGCGATCATCGACGCCTGGACGCCTGGATGGTCGAACGCGCCGGCCAGCCCTACGACCCGTTTCGATGGTCCCCGGCCAGCGCCCGGCGCGTCGTCGGTAACGCCGCGCTTCGCCGATCGCTCCACGAGCCCGCTCTCACGCGCTTCGACGCGGTCGCCCTCGAACTCTCCGATCAGTTACTGCGGGCCACCGCGGGCTACGCGCGACCTGGATCGCTCGCCTCGTGGCTCGCCCGTTCCTCACCCTCGGTCGTGGGACTCGTCAGTTGCGAGGCCGCGAACTGGGCCACGCAGCTGGGCGAGGCCGCCCAGGGACTCGAGCATTCGTGGTCGGTCGCTGCGAGTGACGCGTACTACGACGTCGCGCGAGCTCGCACCACGCTGCGCGGACGACGTGACCTCATTGTCCCAAGAGGTCTCTCGCGGGTGTTGTTGCGCGTGCGCGCGGGCGCGCCGGGCAAGAGCGCCGGGCCAGGGCTTCGCGCCGATCTCACCATCGACGCCTTGGCCGAGCCGACGGGACTGGCCGCCTCGCGGGTGATCGGACTGTGGCCCGAAGCCGGCGTCGTGTTGAGTGTCGACGGTACGATGGACGATCTTCGTGCGGGCGCGCGCGACCTGGTGCGCACGGCCGTGGCCCAGCAACGTTATCGACTCGCTCGCGCGGCCTAGGTTTTAGCGAGGGGCCGCTGCAACTAGCGTGGTTCAGTCATGTCGCTACGTTCCTCGCTTAGAAATATCGCCATTATCGCCCACGTGGACCACGGCAAGACGACGTTGGTGGACAAAATGCTCCGCCAAACCGGCTCCTTTACCGCCCACGAGGAGATCACCGACCGGGTGATGGACTCAGGCGACCTCGAGCGCGAAAAGGGCATCACCATCCTCGCCAAGAACACCGCGGTCAAGTGGAAGGGCCTCACGATCAACATCATCGACACGCCCGGGCACGCTGACTTCGGCGGCGAGGTCGAGCGGGGCCTGGCGATGGTCGACGCCGTGATTCTCCTCGTCGACGCGGCCGAGGGCCCCCTGCCCCAGACCCGTTTCGTGCTCCGCAAGACCTTAGAAAAGCGCCTCCCCGTCGTACTGGTAATAAATAAGGTCGACCGTCCCGACGCGCGCGTCACCGAGGTCGTGTCCGAGGTGGAGAATCTCTTCCTCGACCTCGACGCCGACGAACACCAGATCTCGTTTCCGATTCTCTACGCCAGTGCCCGCGAGGGCTGGGCGTCGCTCGATCCCAGCGCCACCACGGGCGACCTGACGCCGCTCTTCCAAACGATCGCCGACTACGTGCCCGCGCCCGAGTACCAAGAGGGCCACGGACTCCAGGCCCTGGTGTGCAACCTCGACGCGTCGCCCTACCTCGGACGATTGGCGCTCTGTCGAGTCATCAACGGCACGCTCGAACGCGGGCAACGCGTGGCGTGGTGTCGCATTGACGGCACCGTCGAGCACGCCAAGGTCACCGAGCTCTTCATCACCGAAGCGCTCGAACGGATCCCCGCCCAGAGCGCGGGACCGGGCGACATCGTGGCCGTGGCCGGGTTCGAGGACATCACGATCGGCGAGACGTTGGCCGACGCCGAAAACCCCGAGCCCCTCGAGCCGCTGCACGTGGACGAGCCGAGCCTGTCGATGACCATCGGCATCAACACCTCGCCGCTGGCCGGCACCGAGGGCAAACTGCTCACCGCTCGGATGGTGAAGGACCGACTCGATCGAGAGCTCGTTGGCAACGTGGCGCTGCGCGTACTGCCCACCGATCGCCCCGACGCCTGGGAGGTGCAGGGACGAGGCGAGTTGCAACTCGCGATCCTCATCGAAACCATGCGCCGGGAGGGTTTCGAGCTCACCGTCGGCAAGCCCCAAGTCGTCACCCGCATCATCAAAGGAAAGCTGCACGAGCCCATGGAGCACGTGACGATCGACGCGCCCGATGAGTTCGTGGGACCGATCAACACCCTGCTCGCCACGCGCAAGGGCACCATGGTCGACCTCGTCAATCACGGCACCGGCTGGGTGCGCATGGAGTGGCGAATGCCCGCCCGAGGGCTGGTGGGCATTCGCACCGAGTTCATGACCGAGACGCGCGGCGCGGGCATCATGCACACCAACTTTGACGGCTACGCGCCGTGGTTCGGGGACATCCGTACTCGTCAACGCGGCACGCTCGTCGCCGACCGACACGGCGACACCACCGCCAACGCGCTGCTCGACTTAGAGCAGCGCGGCGTGCTCTTCGTGGGACCGGGTGTGGAAGTCTACGAAGGGATGATCGTGGGCGAGAACGCCCGCTCCGACGAGATGAACGTCAACCCGACCAAGGAGAAGAAGCTCACCAACATGCGCGCGTCGGGCAGCGACAACACCGAGCGGATCGCGCCGCCGACCATCTTCTCGCTCGAACAGGCCCTCGAGTTCATCGCCGACGACGAAGCCGTCGAGGTGACGCCCAAGTCGGTGCGCTTGCGAAAAGTGGTACTCGACGTCGCGGCCCGACATCGACTTCGCAAAAAGGCCTGAAACGCCCTCAACTAGGGTGGTCCCCGGAGGGATGACAGAGCGGACGAATGTACCGGTCTTGAAAACCGGCGTGGGCTTGCCCACCGTGGGTTCAAATCCCACTCCCTCCGCCACTGTGAAGTCTCAAGACATAGGAGACACTGTGTCAGGACATCGTAGACACATTGTTCCTTGAGACCGCCTGATAGGCCCTGGTTGGATCGATAATTAGGAGTCGTAGAAGGACGCCTTCGGGAGTCATCACCCGAACATCGCGGGCCGCCACCAACATGGTGACGACTTGTCCGGCGTAGGCGCGCCCGACGTCCATAGGAAGACTTCCTCTAGAAGTTGTCTCCTATGTCTTGACACATCTAAAGGACGGGTGTCGCTTATGTCCTGGAACTGGACACCACTCCCTCCGCCACTGGTCCTTGGGGACGAACTCCGTGCTCGGACGCACCACAATCTCAGCAACGTGCACCGACGAGGCGTCTCGCTCGACGGACTCACTTCGATTCGAAATACGCCTTCATCGGATCGAAGTAGTTCTGCTGTCATCCACCATCTTCGTAACCCCGGTGGTCGTCGGGAACGTTGCGATGTAACACCCGAACGAGAGTGCCGGCCCCATTCGCCTCCAGTAGGACCTCGATCTGAGAGTTCTCGTTCGCGTCGGTGAACCTCGTTGATCGCCAGGTCTGCACGAGACGCGCGGGCGGCTCCGGCGTCAACGTCGTGCCGCGGATGTAGCAGTCCCACGCGTCGTACTCTCCGCCGATCACGGGATCGACGTGCGCCGCGCCCCCGGTCATGGCCGAGTGACCCTCGCTCGACATCCACGCGTCGTAGATCTCTTGCGGTGTAGCCGGAATCTGGTCGGACACCTCAAAGTTGTACGGCACGGTCGCTCCCTGCTCGCTCACGTAGCGGGGCTTGCCCAAACGCTCCACGGCGCTCGAAATCATACCCATTGAGTGGCGCCACTGAAATTGGCGCGCCCTCTACGCAGCGTTCCCCAGGTCACTCTCGCCGTGTCGAGCTCGCGCGCTACTTCGCGCGCACGCGGGCTCGAATCGCGGCGATCCACGTGGCCGCTGATTGGCGAGCCTCGGCGACCTCTTCCCGACGATCGCTCGCGCCCTCACCGGTCACCGGGTACGAACCGAGGAACTTCACCCGGGCCAAATGTGCTTGGAGATCGGCGAGACAGTCGGCCACCACGTCGTCGGCGACGTGGCCCTCAAACTCAATGACGAAGCAGTAGTCGCCCAGCCCGCGCTTGGTGGGCCGACTCTCGAGTTTGGTCAAGTTGATATCACGCGCGGCGAAGCGACCCAAGATGCCATAGAGCGAACCGGGGCGGTCGGCGTCTTGAAAACAGACGATCGTCGTGCGGTCGTGACCCGTGGGTGCCGCGACGGCGTCTCGACCAATAAGCACGAAGCGCGTCGCGTTGTCGGGGTGGTCTTCGATGTCCGGCACCACGACGTCGAGTCCGAAGATCTCACCCGCCAGCGATGACCCCACGGCCGCCCAGGGCTCACTCGACTCAGCGACGTCGCGCGCGGCCTGCGAAGTCGAGGTGGTCTGTTCGCTGGAGAGCTGATTCGAATGCAGGAACTCTCGCACCTGGGCGAGTGCGTGCACGTAACTGCGCACGCTCGTGATCTGACTGAGCGCCACGCCACGACGGGCGAGCAGGTGCAAATGGATGGGCAGGACGATCTCTTGAAGAATGACGAGTTCGTGATTGAACACCAGGCCGTCAATCGTCGCCGAGACTGTTCCCTCGAGCGCGTTCTCGAGGGGCACGAGAGCCTGATCGAGCGAAGCCTCGGCCACCGCGGCGAGCAGGTCTTCGAGCGACGAGTACGCCGCGGGCTTGGCGCCACGAAGAGTCAAGACGGCCTCGTGGGAAAACGATCCTTCCGGTCCGAGGTAGCCAACACGGCCGTCTGCCATGAGGGGATGCTACTTCGAGGCGCCCAAAGCCCACTTACTCGCGTGGCGGTGGTCCCCTTCTAAGTACGATGGCAAGGGACCAAAATCGAAAGGTGTCGCCGTGGGCCACGAGATGTTTGACTTCGACGCCGAGTTCGGTGACGCCGTCTTTGACTACTGCCGCGAGCGTCTCTCGATGGATCCGGTGCCGTTGGACTTCGGCGCCCTCATTGAAATTCCCGACGAGAAGATGGCGGGACTGATTCGGCCCGAGGGGCGAAGCCCCGAGGCCGTACTCGACTTCTTTCGCACCACCCTCGCGCCTTCGGTCGTGTCGATCGATTCGCCGGGCTTCTTGGCGTTCATTCCCAACGCCCCGACCAAGAACTCTTTGCTCTTTGACATGGTGGTGGCCTGCTCGGGGCTGAACGGCACCAGTTGGCTCGAGTCCGCCGGCGTCGTGGTCGCCGAGAACCAAGCCCTTGCGTTCTTGGCCGACGTCGCCGGGATGCCCCCTGGCTCAGGCGGCGCGTTCGTCTCAGGCGGATCGATCGGGAACCTGTCGGCGCTGACGGTGGGCCGCGACGTCGGTCGAGT
>DATLTW010000010.1:0-21817 GCA_035533495.1 Acidimicrobiales bacterium
ACTTTGGAGAACTGGGAACTGATGGCGTGCACCAGGTGCAACGTGAAGCGAGCGAAAGACGCGACCGAACCCGAGACGTCGGCGATCACGAAGATTTCGGGCTTGGCCGGACGCGGAGGCTTGAATCGTAGGTCGAGCGGCACCCCCCCGGTCGAGAGACTGCGCCGTACCGTGTGACGGAGATCGACCGGCCCGCGGCGGCGGCGGCGGCGTTTTCGCGCCAGGCGCGTCGCGAGCTTTCGACTGAGTGGGCGCAGTGCTCGCTCGAGTTGGGCCATCTCGTCGCGATTCGCGTGCATCACGTCGAGGTCCTCGGGCAGCGGCTTGCGAACGGACTTGGCCAGCGCCTGAGACCCGCGGTCCCCCACGAGACGCTCTCGGATCTCACGTTCGATCTCCGCCTTCAGTTGCTCAATTCGGGCTATGACTTCGTCGCGGGCGAGGCGCTCCGCGAGCCGGTCGGGATTGTCGCGCAGCGATCCGGCCAACAGTCGCTGTTCGAGCGACTCCAACTCGAGGTTTCGCAACGTCCGATAGAGGTAATACGTTCCGCCAACCGGCCGTCCTGGCTCCATGCCCGAGTAGCGCGATACCGCTTCACTCGCCCCCAAGCGCATGGCGTCTCGGTCGCCGTCGCGAAGCGCGCGATAGAGCAACTCGGCCAGTTCTTGCGCGCTCATGGTCGTGCCGCCGCCACCGCCTTGACCGCGCGCCTGACCGGGGCCGGTCGCGCCCGCCGCCCCGTCGCGCTCACCCCTTTCGTCCTCGTCGTCGCCCAACAGCGATTCGGCGCTGTCCCACGAGCGAATGGAGAAGAAGACTTCGAACGCGGTGTTAAAGACCGGCAGGTGATCGCCGTCCTTGACGAGTGTGGCGGCGAGGGTCGCGCGCACGAGCGATCGGTTGCCGAGATCTATCACCTCCACCGCACGCGCGGCGTCGACGTGTTCGCTCATCGACACGGGTATTCCGGCGGCGCGCAGTTCGCCAATGAAGTCGCCGAGCAGGTTAAGCAACGGGCCTCGAGCGACCGAGCAGTTCCTTCGTGGCGCGCTCGATGTCGGACTGGTACTTCAACAAGATGTGCAAAGTCGCGGTGGCGTCTTCGTCACCGATCTCGTCTCGACCGAGCACGACAAGCGTGCGGGCCCAGTCCAAGGTCTCCGAGACTGACGGCCTCTTCTTCAAGTCGATGGTGCGCAGAGAACGAACGACCTGAGCGATCTGTACGGCGAGCGCTTGGGAGATTCCCGGCACGCGCGACAAGATGATGTCGCGCTCACGCTCCACGCTCGGATAACCCACGTAGAGATAGAGACAGCGGCGCTTCAACGCTTCGGAGAGCTCACGGGTGTTGTTCGACGTCAAAAAGACCATGGGTATCTGCTTGGCGCGCACGGTGCCCAGTTCGGGGATCGAGACTTGGTACTCCGAGAGAATCTCGAGCATCAACGCTTCGGTCTCGAGTTCCACCCGGTCCACTTCGTCGATGAGCAGCACGACGGGGTCGGTCGCGGTGATGGCTTCGAGCAAGGGGCGGGTCAGCATGAACTCCTCGGCGAAGATGTCCTCTTCCAGCCGGGACCACTCCTCGATGCCCGTGCCCTCGGGCCGACCGGCTTGAATCCGCAGGAGTTGCTTACGGTAGTTCCACTCGTAAAGCGCCTTGGACTCATCAAGCCCCTCGTAGCACTGCAAACGGATGAGTCGCGCGCCGATCGAGTCGGCGACCGCCTTGGCGAGCGCGGTCTTGCCGGTGCCGGCCGGACCCTCGATGAGTACGGGCTTGGCGAGGCGATCGGCCAGGTAGGTCACCGACGCGATGGCCTCGTCACTCAAGTAGTCGTTCTCGGCGAGGAGTTTTTGAACCTGTTCGGGCGAATCGAAGCGCACCGGTGGCACGCTGGAGAGACCGAGTCGTTGGGCGAGCTCTTCCTTGGGGTCTAAGGCGCTCATCGAATCTGTCCCTCTCCTCGTACCACCCATTTCAAACATGTCAGTTCTCGTAGTCCCATGGGCCCGCGCGCGTGGAGCTTCTGGGTCGAGATGCCGACCTCGGCGCCCAGACCCAGCTCACCGCCATCGATAAAGCGCGTCGAGGCGTTGACGAGCACCGCGGCGGCATCGACCCGACGTACCCACGCCTCGGCGTGCTCGGGGTCCTGGGTGAGAATCGCTTCGCTGTGACCGGTGCCATAAGTTGCTACGTGCTCGATGGCTTCGTCGAGCGAGTGCACGACCTTAACGGCCAGGATCAGGTCAAGAAACTCTCTCTGGTAATCCTCATCACTCGCGAGGGTCGCCTGGGGCAAGATACGCCGCGCCCCCTCGTCGACGCGCAGTTCGACTTCGGGCATGGCCCGCGCTAGAGCGGGCAAGAAGGAAGCCGCCACGGCGTCGTGGACTAAGAGCGTTTCGGCCGCGTTGCACACGCCCGGTCGCGAGGTCTTCGCGTTCTTGACGATCTCGATCGCCTGGTCGAGATCGGCCGAGTCGTCGACGAAGACGTGGCAGTTGCCGTCCCCGTCGAGCACGTAGGGCACCCGCGCGTGTTCACGCATAGCCGCGATCAAGCTCGGCCCACCCCGGGGGATGAGACAGTCCAAGACGTCGGTGAGTTGCATGAACGCGATCGCCGTCTCGTGCGAGGGATCCTCAACGAGCGACACGCCCGCCGACGGCAGGCCCTCCTTCTCCAGCGCCTCGTGCCAGAGGTTGACGATGAAGGCGTTCGTCCTCATCGCCGAGGAGGAACCGCGCAGGAACGCGGCGTTGCCACTTCTCACGCACAGTGCGGCCACGTCACTCGTGACATTCGGACGATTCTCGTAGATGACGCCAACCGCGCCTAAGGGCACGCGCATCCGCTCCACGCGCAGACCGTTCGGGCGCGTGCTTTGGTCCTGGGCCTCAAAGAGGGGATCGGGCGCGTGGGCAATCTCTCGCAACGCACTCGACATGGCGAGCACCCGTTCCGTCGTGAGTGTCAAGCGATCCCGGCCCGGCCCGGCCTCGCCGTAGGCGGCCAGTTCAAGGGCGTTCACGCCGAGGAGGTCGTCCAACACCTCTTCGAGGCGGTCGGCCACGTGCAACAAAACGTCGCGGCGCTGTTCGTCACTGGTCTGGGCGAGGGCGGTGGCCGCTTGACGTACCGCGACACCCTGGGTTGCCAACTCGCGCGCCGTCATAGACCAAGCGTAATGGGCGTCATCACGCGCGACGTAAGAGTACGAGATCGTCGCGGTGCACGACCACGTCGTCACTTTCATTCATGGACTCCGCCGACACCCGCACGAGTCCCTTGGCGACCGTCTGCCCGTCGGGCCCCTTGACGTCGACGGCGTCGCCTTCGACGAACGAGCCCGTGTGGGATTCGATGCCCACGCGCAAGAGACTTCGACCATCGTGTTCGATCGCCTGGAGCGCCCCTTGATTGATCGAGAGCGAACCTTGGCTGGCCACCGCGAAAGCAATCCACGACTTGCGAGCCGAGAGTCGTTCACGCCGGGGTTGAAAGGTCGTACCAAAACCGGCGACGCCCGACACGGCTTGTCGGAGCGCGCTCGGCGCGCGAGCGGGCGCGATGATCGTCGTCACCCCCGACCAAGTGGCCATGTGCGCGGCCGCCAGCTTCGAGGCCATGCCCCCGCTGCCCACGCCCGAACGACTGGTCCCGGCCGCCTCGAGCAACGCCGCGTCAACGGCCGTCACCTGTTCAATCAGCGTGGCCGAGTCGTCGAGACGTGGATCGGCCGTCAACAGTCCTTGCGTGTCGGTCAAGAGCACGAGGTGCGACGCGCCCACGAGATTGGCCACCAACGCGGCCAGTCGGTCGTTGTCGCCAAAGCGGATCTCCTCGTCAGCCACGGCGTCGTTCTCATTGACGATCGCCACAACGCTCATTCGGGCGAGGGCTTCGAGCGTTCCTCGCGCGTGGAGATACTGTCCTCGATGCGAGAAATCGAGTGGCGCCAGCAGCACTTGACCAACGGTGACGCCACGTTCACCAAACGCGTTGCGCCAGGCGTTCATCAACAACGGCTGACCGACCGCCGACACGGCTTGTAAGGTCGCCGCGTCACGTGGGCGTGGCCGCGCGGCGCCGACTTCGGCCCAACCGGCGGTGATGGCACCCGAGGTCACGACCACCACCGACCAGCCCTCGTCGCGCAGCGCCACGACGTCGGCGGCGACGTCCACCAATACGTCGTAGGCGACGCCACCGTCACGGTCGGTCACCGAAGAGGTGCCGATCTTTACCACGACGCTACGAGTCGCCATCATCGTCTCCCTGGTCCAAGCGACCATGGCGCGCGAGCCGTTCGCGACGCGTGGCGCGGTGATGTTCGCCTCGATCGAGCCCGGTGCCCACCTCGTCGCGCCACCACTCGAACGAGAGGTTGCCCACAGAAACCACGTCACCGTCTCGCACGCCCGCCCGGGTCAAGAGACGATCGACGCCGAGTTCACGTAATCGGTGGATGATCTCGGCCAGGGCCTGGTCGTCGGTGAGGTCTTGAAAGCGCACCGCTCGACGCGCCGCTCGACCCTCGACCTTCCAGGCGTTGCTCCCCTGGCGGCGCACCGTGATCTCTTCGGCCACGGGCCGGTGCACGACGATCTCGTGCTCGAGTGCCTCAACTTCATCGCGGCGAGCTTGGCTCACCAGTGCCGCCAAGTTGCCCACCAGCTCTTCGACTCCCTCGCCCGTGACGGCCGAGAGTGTATCGGCGCCATCGAGTTCATAGGCCGCGACGTCGACCTTCGAACCCACGACGACCCGGGGCCGATCGAGCAGACCTGGTTGGTACTCACCGAGTTCACCTAAGAGCACCGCCAGCTGCTCTTCGGGTGGGCACGGGGCCGTCACCGAGAGATCCAACAAGACGCAGAGAACGCGAGCGCGCTCCACGTGACGTAGAAAGTCGTGCCCGAGGCCGCGGCCCTGGGCGGCGCCTTCAATCAGCCCGGGGATGTCGGCCATCACGAACTCGGTGGCGTCGTTCGGCCGAGCCGGCCTGGCGCCAACGCGCACCACACCGAGATTGGGAACCAACGTGGTGAAGGGATAGTCGGCGATTTTCGGCCGCGCGGCCGACACGCGCGAGATGAGGGTCGACTTGCCAACGTTGGGGAAGCCAATCAGCGCCACGTCAGCTTGAAGTTTCAACTCGAGGTTGCACCAGCGCTCTTCGCCGAGTTCACCCTGCTCGGCGAAGGCCGGCGCGCGGCGCCGATTCGAAAGGAACCGTGCGTTGCCCTGGCCACCGAGTCCCCCCTCGGCCGCGAGCCAACGATCCCCCGAGCCCTTTAGATCGATTAAGAGCTCGCCTTCAGCATTGGAAACCGTCGTGCCGACCGGCACCGAGACGACGACGTCCTTACCCCGAGATCCGTGCTGGCGCTTGGACGTGCCGTGTTGGCCGTCCGTCGCGCGCCGAAAGGGGTGATCTCGAAATCCCAGCAAGGAGGCCTGATTGTGATCGGCCTCAAGCCACACGTCGCCGCCTCGCCCCCCATCGCCGCCGTCGGGGCCACCCTTGGCCACGTGCGCCTCACGGCGAAAACTCACGCATCCGGCTCCCCCGTCGCCGGCTTTGGCGTGTAGCTGAGCGCTGTCGACGAAGGTGGACACCCCCGCATTCTACGGCTCGACCTCGAATCGACTTTCTTCGCGCGCAGTCAGTGAACCACTCATCCGGCCCTCGCCGCATTCATTCCAGGTCCAAAGGTTCGTGGTGTGAACTCTCAATATCGTTCGACGTGGGCGACTCGAGTGATCGCTTGGCTTGCGGGGCACCGATGGATCGCCCAGGCACGTTCATATTCTCTAGCGGCCAGCGTGGGCGCCTCGCTGGGTACGTTTTTGCATCCCGCCTCCCCATCTGGCTCCCTCGCCATAGAACATGACGTCGATCAACCTTGCGCAATGATGAGCGCCCCGGACGAGAGCGACCTGGACCGCCAGGACGACCAACCCTTTAAATAACAGGCGATTCGACGAGTCCGTGAAGCCCCGAGGCGTCTAACTATATGAAATTCTTGACGTGACCTACCCATGAAACTCCGCTTGAACAGGTATTACAGAAATCCACAATTGTAATCAGCGGCAATTTTGACTCAATATCCCCGATTTTCCCTGTTTTTACGGTAAAAATGTCGGTGGTTACTGGGAACGCCCAGATCCGATTCAATGAGAGTAAGGAGTCGACCGGTGAACAAGGCCGAGTTGGTAGAAGCAATTGTCGCCGAGAGTGGCGCCACCAAAAACACGGTAGCGGAGGTTCTTAAGGCTCTTGAGGACGTCGTCGTGAGTAACGTTTCCAGGGGCGAAAAGATTGTGTTGTCAGGTTTCTTGTCCTTCGAGCGTGTGGAGCGTAAGGCCCGCACCGCGCGCAACCCTCAAACCGGTGAGGCGATTCAGGTGAAGGCCTCGCGGGCGCCAAAGGTGTCCATTGGCTCGACCTTCAAAAAAGCCGTCAAGAGCGCGTAGTTCTTGTTGCAGACTGAGATTCCCCCGGACCAAAGCCCGGGGGAATCTCAGTTTTAGGAGGAAAACTCAGTCGGCGAGAACGTCGACCAGTTTTCTGCCGCCTCGAAAACCGAATTTCACGGTTCCCTCGGCGAGCGCAAACAACGTGTCGTCCCTACCAATGCCGACGTTGCGGCCGGGGTGGAACTGGGTACCACGCTGGCGAACGATGATGCCGCCGGACTTGACGAGCGTGCCGTCGAAGGTCTTGACGCCCAAGCGCTGCGCGTTGGAGTCACGACCGTTGCGAGTCGAACCGCCGCCTTTGGTCTTTGACATCGATTCTCCTTAAGCCTTGGCCGAAATCTTGGTGATTTCGACCGTCGAATAGTGCTGGCGGTGACCCCAGCGCCGACGCTGAATGGCCTTGGCCTTGTATGTGAGAGCTCGGATTTTGGGACCCTTCTCGCCCCCAATAATCTTGCCCGTGACCGTGGCACCCTTCAACGCGGGACCGGCCACCACCTGGTCGCCGTCCACGAGCAACACGGGCTGAAACTTCACGTCGGTGCCGATCTCTTCGGCGCGCAGATCGACACGGACCACTTGGCCCTCGGTGACGCGCTCTTGGGATGTGCCAACTCGGATAACGGCGTACATAAGGTTTCCATACTAGCCGACGAGGCCAAAGGCTCGCGAGCTAGAGGCCCGTCTTCACGATGAAGCCCCGTCCGTCACAGATCCCGCACACCACCGACAGCGACTCCAAGAGCCCTTCGATCACTCGCTTTCGAGTCATTTCGACGAGTCCCAGCTCAGAGATATCAAAGACCTGCGTGCGGGTTTTGTCACGCGAGAGCGCTTGGCGCAACGCCGAGGCGACGGCCTCGCGGTTGGCCTTGGACTCCATGTCGATGAAGTCGATGACGATGATTCCCCCGATGTCTCGAAGACGAAGTTGGCGCGCCACTTCGTCGGCTGCTTCGAGGTTGTTGCGAAACACCGTCTCTTCGAGATTGTTCACGCCAACGTTCTTTCCGGTGTTGACGTCGATAACGGTAAGGGCCTCGGTGCGCTCAATGATCAACGAGCCGCCCGAGGGCAAGAAGACCTTGCGATCGAGGGCCCGGTGGAGCTGCTCGTGTACGAAGTATCTCTCAAAAAGCGGTAGTTCCTCGGTCTCGCGGTCGTAGTACTCGATGCGATCGGCGAGTTCGGGGTTGACCGCGAGCACGTACTCGCGCACCTTTTCAAAGAGCGTGCGGTCGTCGATGAGCACCGCGCGATACTCGTCGTTGAGTTCTTCGCGAAGGACTCGAACCGCGAGATCGAGGTCCCGATAGACCAGGCGAGGCTGGTTAGATTTGGCGACCTCGGCCTCGATGGCCGACCATTTCTCAACAAGGGACGTCACGTCGCGCGCGAGTTCTTCGCCCGTTACACCTTCGGCCGCGGTACGGATAATGATGCCGTGACGATCGGGCTTGACCTCGTCGATGATCTTGCGCAGGCGACGACGCTCCCCGTCGGGCAGCCGCTTCGAAATACCAATGGTGGACGAGTTCGGCACCAGGACCGCGAAGCGACCGGGCAAGGAGACCTCTTGAGTGAGGCGCGCGCCCTTAGCGCCGATGGCGTTCTTGGTGACCTGACAGATGATGGTCTGACCGGCCCGGATCATCTCTTCGATGCGCTTATTGTTCGTAGGCACGCCGTCCACGTCGTCGGTGTCGAAAGAGACGTCGCCCTTATAGAGCACGGCGTTCTTGGGTATACCGATGTCCACGAAGGCCAGTTCCATGCCGGGCAGGACGTTTTGGATCCGGCCCAGATAGATGTTGCCGTCGATCTGATTGGTCTCATCGGCGTTCTTCGCCACCGTGTACTCAACCATCGAGCGCCCCTCGAGGGTGGCGATATGCGTGCCGTCGGCGGTCGTGTGCACGGCCATGAGATAGCGGCCTTGGGCTCGGGTGCGTCGTTCGGTCCCTCGGCGGCGCCGATTTCGACCTTGACGACCGGCGCCCTCGGGACCGGCGCCCTCGGGGGCCGAGGCCTCCACCGGCGCGTCGGCGTTACGACGGGGTTGATTTGCCTGGCCGTCTCGATGGCCCTGACCCGAACGGCCCCGTCCGCCACGTCGGCGGCGATTGCCCCCGCCCTGGTTCGAACCAGCGGAACTTCCCGGTGGCGCGCTAGTGGAGCTCGGCGTTCCCGGTCGAGTGTCGCCTATCTGTGGTGCGGGTCGAGTGTCGCCAATTCGGGGATTAGACGATGAGGGTAAGGGTTGGGTGGATTCGTCGCTCACGACGGGTACTCCTTGCGTTCTTAGTGGATAGGGCGTGGTGCGTCGCACCACGGGTAGAGATCGCGCGTGGCGAATGGCACACGACGTCGACGGGATGAAATAAGGAAAAGGCGCGTTGGGCCGTGACGAGGAGAACTGACAAGATAATCAGCAATCTGATCTCACTAACGTGTACCACGTGTCGTCCTCAAGGCTGTGCGTAACGGAGTGATGACACTGCGCTACTGCGGCGTACTTTTTGCGCCTGACACCCGGTGTGTCAAAACGCCCAACGGTTAAAGGTTACTCTACGGTCACCTTAACTTGACCCTTTTGACGTAGTGGTGGTGCTTGAGGTCTTCTTCGACTTGGCGGGTGTGGTCAGCTGCGCCTTTAACTTAAGGGGCGGCACCGGATGCGCCACGAGATAGTTGAACGTCTCGGCCACCACCGGCGCGGCGGCGGCCGACCCGTAACCACCCTCGTCGATCACGCAGAGCACCACGTACTTTGGATGAGTCGTGGGACCAAAACCGACGAACCACGACGTCGGCTCGAGGGTCTTGGAGATGGTGGCGGTACCGGTCTTGCCCGCGATGGGAAACGACGACAGCGAGAAGTTAATGATGCTGTGAAAGGGCCCGTAGGCCGTTCCCCGAGGGTTGTTGACGACGCCGGTGAGGCCCTGGAGGATCGGATTACGAACCCCGGGGGGCAGGCTGACGTGCCCCAGCACGCGCGGCGCGTAACGAACGACGACCTTGCCATGGGGATCGATGATGGCGGCCGCAACCTCGGGCGCGTAGCGGGTGCCGCCGTTGGCGAAGGTGGCGTAGGCGTTGGCCAGCGCGATCGGCGTCAGAGCAGTCGTACCTTGACCGAAGGCCATCTCGATGTTGTCCCCGGTGTACCAACTCACCGTCGGAAAGGCCTTGGGCGCTTCGGCGTGCAGTGCTTTACGAACGGCGGGCGAGTCCACCCGTCCCTGCACCTCGTTGGGAAGATCGATGTTGGTGGCTTGACTCAATCCATACTTGGCGGCGACGTCTTGAATCGGTGTTTGTCCATACTTGTTGGTCTGGGACCAAAACAGGTAACCCAAGTTGTAGAAGTAGTAGTCCGACGAGACGGTCAACGCCGTGGGAAGGTTGATCAGTCCGGCGGCCGAGTTGTCGTCGTCGTGGAACACGCAGCCGTGATTGACGCTCTGTAAACATCCGGGTACCGTGAAAGTACCCGTATCGTTGATGATCTTGTTCGCCGAAAGGATTCCCGTCTGCAACTCAGCCGTGGAAGTGACGAGTTTGAACGTACTGCCCGGCGTGTAAAGACCCTGAATCGCGTAGTTATTGAACGCTCCTTCTTGGATGAGTTGATGGTATTGGGTGTTGGAAAGTCCCGAAATGAACGAACTGAGGTTGAACGACGGGTAGCTCGACATGGCGAGGACGTGGCCGTTGTTGGGGTCGAGCACGATCGCCGCGCCGTTGAGCGCCGGAGGAACCAAGTGTGACACCGGGTCGATCGTGTGGCGCAACGCCAAAATGTCACTGGCCAAGTAACCGTCGAGCGCCTTTTGCAGAGGCGTGTCGATGTTGAGCACGACCGAGTCGCCCACGGTGGGCGCGGTCGTCTTGACCGCGCCGAGAATCTGGTTGTTGGCGTTCACTTCGAGGGTGCTCGTGCCATCTTTTCCTCGTAGGTACTGCTCGTAGAACGACTCAATCCCGGTCTTGCCGATAGTCGAATCGGTCTGGTAACCCTGGTTGGGGTGCTGGGCAATTTCGTTGCCGGTGATGGGCCCGATGTAGCCCAGGATCTGCGCACCAACACTCCCCCCGTTAGGGTACGAGCGCGTCGACACGTTGAGCACTGTCACGCCGGGGAACTCACCCGGATGAAGCTTGATGAACTCAACGTCTTTCGCCGGCGCGTTGCTCATTATGGGCGCGGGCTGGTACGGGTCGTACTGCTTGTTGGCGAGGTCGCTGTTGATCCGTTTAACGGACAGACCCGTGAGCGAGGCGAGCGAGCCCTTGATCGTGGGGTGCAGGGCCGCCTCGGCTCGAGAGAGTCGAATCTCGGTCGTGGTGATGTTCGTCACCAGAGGATTACCTTCGCGGTCGAGAATGACACCACGAGTCGCGGGAATCGTGGTAAAGCGAAGAGAGTTGGACTCAACTGCAAGCACCGACGCTCTGTAGTCGATCACTTGGAGGAAGAAGAGTCGCACGAGCAATGAGATAAAGAGCACCAAGAAGAAGCCGCCGATGATGAGCCAACGTCGCTCGGGACGCGATCGCACCTCTTCGGGCGACGCCATGAGATCGCGAATGCCAACGGGTTTGGGTTCATTGATGGTGCGACCTCGCCCGCGAAAGGGGTGCAGCGAGACCCACGGCCGCCACAGCCGCGAGAACCACGAACCACTCGGTCGATCGCGCCACGATCCCCTCATCGACGCGCCCCCGCGAGACTGCCCACCCAGCGCGCCAATCGCGCCATCGGGCGAGCGAGCACGAAGAACGCAACGGCGTTCACCACCATCGCGGCCAAGAGGCTGTCGCGCCACAGAGAGAAGGTGAACGTAAAGAAACTTGCGCCCACGAAGAGCAGCGGCGCGAAGAATCCCGCCGTCGCGGCGAGCAACGGCGTGACCCACCACGCCGCGGAGTCAAGGTCGCCCACGCCCTCGCGGCCCAGGCGCGACGCACTATAAGCCAAGAGTAACGCGACGAGCGCGGTGAGACCAAAGGGCGTCGTGGTGTGGGTGTCGAAGAGGACCCCGGCCACCAGTGCGCACCATAACGACAGCGCGGTCAGTCCCGCCAGACCCATCGCGAGGGGCCAGAGCCACACGACCATCACGACCACGCCGGCGAAGCGAAGACCGGAGAAGATCGAAAGCTGGATGGCAACGATGACCAGCGTCACCAGCGTCGCCGGGACGAGGACGCGTCTCACGCAGCGGGCTCCCAGAGCACCACGTCGAGGTACGACAGGTGTTGAAGGTCAGCGGCCGGTTGGAGCGTGAGGTTATAGGTCGCCGCGCCCGGCGTCAGGGACACGGTCTTCACCGTGGCCACCGGCACGCCCGCCGGGTAGAGGCCACCGTTGAGTCCGTCGGTGGAGAGGTTCGTGCCCGGGGCGATCGCGGTGCCAAGGGGCACCGACGAGGCGCCCAGGGCGTTGTTCGGACCGCGACCCGACACGATAAGGGTCGTCTGGCCGGTCTTGAACGTGACGCCCACCGAAGAGTTCGTATCAGTGATCAGGCGAATCGTGGCGCCGTTGGCGGTCGTCGCGATCACCCGGCCGACCAGGCCACCGTTGGCGACCACCGGCATGCCCACCAACACCCCGCTGTCACGACCCTTGGAAATGCCCACCGTGGCCGCGAAATTCGTTGGTGAGACCGTGGTCACCTGGGCCGTCACCGTCGCCAGCGAGCCTACGAAGGGCACGTTGAGCTGGGTGGTGAGCTGTTCGAGCTGGCGCGAAAAGGCCCAGGCTTCGTTGGCGCGCTCCTCGGCCTGTCCTAGCTGATAGCGCAGCTTTTGGTTCTGGGCCACGACGTCGCTGTAGTTAATGGTGCCCGCCAAGAGGTGGCCTATCGGGTGCGCAATCGCGTTGACCGCCCAATTAAAGGGCGTCACCACAATGTTGGCGCCACTGCGAAGACCCGAAGTGACACCGGTCGTGAGATAGAGAATGACAATCGTGGCCAAGACCGCGGCGCCGAGCGTCCAGGTACGACGCCGCGAGCGATCCGTGGCCACGCGCTAACGCGAAGGACTGGTCTTCAACATGCGCGCGAAGACGTCGAGTTCTTCGAGACACATTCCACTGCCGAGCGCCACACAGTTCAACGGGTCGTTCGCCACAATGATCGGCATGTTGGTCTCGTACTCCAGTCGAGCCGCCATACCCGCTAGGAGGGCCCCGCCTCCGGCGATGACAATTCCCTGTTCCATGAGGTCCGACGAGAGTTCGGGCGGCGTGCGGTCCAAGGTGACCTTCACGGCGTCGACGATCGCCTGCACCGGCTCTTCAATGGCCTGGCGGATCTGTTCGGTCGAGATAACGACCGTCTTTGGCAGACCGGTGACCAGGTCGCGTCCGCGAATCTCCGCGCGAAGTTCCTGTTCGAGCGGGAAGGCCGAGCCCAACTGAATCTTGATCTCCTCGGCCGTTCTCTCACCGAGGGCCAACTGGAACTCTTTCTTGACGTACGCCACGAGCGCCTCGTCCAGTTCATCACCGCCAACGCGAATGGACTGGCTCGTCACGATGCCCCCAAGAGAGATGACGGCGACTTCGGTCGTGCCGCCGCCGATGTCGACGACCATATTGCCGGTCGGTTCGTGAATGGGCAACCCCGCGCCGATGGCCGCCGCCATCGGCTCTTCGATGATGTACGCCTTTCGCGCTCCGGCGAACTCCGCCGCTTCCATCACCGCGCGCTGTTCGACGCCCGTTATCCCCGAAGGCACGCAGATCACCATGCGAGGTTTGGCGAAGCGGCGCTGGTGGACGCGGTGGATGAAGTAGCGCAGCATCTTTTCGCAGATCTCAAAGTCCGCGATCACGCCGTCCTTCAGCGGGCGAATGGCCTGGATGTTGCTCGGCGTGCGCCCGATCATCCGTTTGGCTTCGGCGCCCACCGCCAACGGCTTGCCGTCCTTGACGTCCACGGCCACCACGGAGGGTTCGTTCAGTACGATGCCACGCCCGCGCACGTAAACCAAAGTGTTCGCCGTGCCCAGGTCCACCGCCATGTCACGGCCCAACAGTGAAAACCGACCATCAACCATAGATTTCCTCAATTGCGGTGAGCGACGTCTCACGCGTTCCCATAAGGCTAGGCCAAGACGGCCGCGTCGAACCAGTGGCGAGCGTCAGGCCAAGTCTGGAAAGAAGATGGCGATTTCACGTAGCGCCGATTCCACCGAATCCGAAGCGTGAATCACGTTCTCGGACATGTCGATGGCGAGGTCGCCGCGAATCGTGCCCGGCGCGGCCTTCGCCGGGTCGGTTGCGCCGATCATCGCGCGAACAACCTGCCACGTTTCGCCGGGCCCCTCGACGATCAAGACCAGGGCCGCACTTCTCGTCAGCCCCGCGATCACTCGATCCAAGAACGGTTTGCCCTCGTGTTCGGTGTAGTGGCGCCGCGCGGTGTCCACGTCGATGAGACGAAGTTCAGCGGCCACCACTCGAAGTTGTTTGCGCTCCAGGCGAGCGATCACCTCGCCGATCAGTCCGCGCTCGACGGCGTCAGGCTTGACGATTACCAGCGTTCTATTCACGCCAGGCAATCTAACAGCCTCAACTCACGTGTCGCGACGCGACGTGCAGCACCTCGCCACGAACTTCGCCCACGAGATAGAGGCTGCCGGTGACCACGATGAGGTCGTCGTCCGTCGATCGCTCGCGTGCGTGAGCCAGGGCCGACTTGGCGTTGGGATGTTCAAAGGCCACCGCGCCTTGTTGACGAAGCGCACTGACTAACTCTCCAACGGCAAGCGCGCGAGGAGACCGCGGCGCGCAACAGTGGAACTCACTGAAACCAGCACCGACCAAGGGCGCGATCATATCGTCGAGGACTCGCCCCCTCAGCATCCCGAGCACGCATCGCCGCTCCCCTCGAACATCAAAGGCGCCGTCCAAGGTCGCCACCAAGGCGCGTACGCCGGCTGGATTGTGTGCTCCGTCGACCACGATGAGGGGATTGCGCGCCACGATCTCCATTCGACCGGGCATTTCAGCCCGAGCCAACGTGGCACGGACGACCTCTTCGCCCAGGGCCCGGCCCAAGAACGCTTCAGCCGCCACGATGGCCGCGGCGGCGTTCACCCCTTGGTGAATGCCGTGCAGCGAAACCAGCGCTTCATCGTAAGAGTGGTAGGGCGTTCGTAGTGTGATCGCGCGCCCGCCGATCGCCAGTTCGTTCTCCTCGAGTATGAAGTCCCGGCCGAGCAGCCACAACGTGGCGCCGAGCTCATCGGCCCTCCGCTGGGCAATTTCAACCACGACGGCGTTGGTCGTGGCCACCACGGCGACACCGTCGTGGCGAAAAATGCCCACTTTGTCGCTGGCGATCGCCCCGATGGTGGTACCCAACACGGCGGTGTGGTCGAGGTCGACGTTGGTCACCACCGCAACGTCGGAGTCAATCACGTTGGTCGAATCCCAGGTGCCCCCCATGCCCACTTCGACCACGGCCACGTCGACGCCTTCGTCAGAGAAGTGCAGCAGCGCCGCCACCGTGAGCAGCTCAAAACGCGTGAGCGTTATACCGGTGACCGTCTCTACGTCGGAGAGCCGCTCGAGAAGCGCAATAAATGACGAGTCGTCGATGCTCGTGCCATTCACGGCGATTCGCTCGTTGACTTCGTGCAGATCCGGACTGGTGAACGTGCCGACTCTCAGGCCCGTGGCGTGCAACAACGCACTGATCATGGTCGTCGTTGAACCCTTGCCGTTGGTACCCGTGACGTGTATCGCCCGGTAGTCGCCCTGGGGATCAGCGAACTGCGCCAACGTGTCACGAACCGGCTCGAGCGTGGGGACCGGCTGGCGGTTCGGCGCGAGGCGCTCGTAGTCGATATGTGATTCGAGCCAGTTCAGCGCTTCAAGGTACGAAGCAAAGCGCACGCGTTAGCTCGCGCGACGGGTACGCGTCGCCTTTCGCATTTCATAGTTGGGCGCCTCGTGCTGGCGAACCGACGCCGCCGTGACCACGCACTTGACGACGTCGCTGCGACCGGGCACGTCGTACATCGGCTCTAACAACACGTGCTCGAGGATCGAGCGAAGCCCGCGCGCGCCCGTGCCACGTTCGAGGGCGAGATCGGCGATGGCCACGAGCGCGTCGTCTTCGATGACGAGTTCGACTCCGTCCATCGCCAGGACTTGTTGAAACTGCTTCACGAGGGAGTTCTTCGGTTCGGTCAAGACGCTGATCAACATGTCACGGTCCAGCTGTTGGACCGCGCTGACGATGGGCAGACGACCGATGAACTCGGGGATGAGTCCGAACTTGACCATATCTTCTGGCAGCACGTGGCGAAATAGTTCAATGTCACCGTGTCGACGGGACTGGACCGGCTGATTAAAGCCCATGGACTTTTTGCCCAGTCGCCGTTCGATGATCTCTTCAAGTCCGGCGAACGCGCCGCCACAGATGAACAAAATATTCGCGGTGTCGATGTTGATGAACTCTTGATGAGGGTGCTTACGGCCGCCCTGGGGCGGGACGCTCGCGATGGTGCCTTCTAGAATCTTGAGCAACGCTTGTTGCACGCCCTCACCCGACACGTCGCGGGTGATGGACGGGTTCTCGGCTTTTCGCGCAATCTTGTCGATCTCGTCGATGTAGATGATGCCGCGTTCGGCGCGCTTTACGTCAAAGTCGGCCGCCGAAAGTAACTTCAAGAGGATGTTTTCGACGTCTTCGCCGACGTAACCCGCCTCGGTCAAGGCCGTCGCGTCGGCGATGGCGAACGGCACATTGAGCATCCGCGCCAACGTCTGGGCGAGGAAGGTCTTGCCACAGCCCGTGGGTCCGAGTAAGAGCACGTTCGATTTGGCGACCTCGACGTCTTCGTCGTGGAGCGGACCCGTTTGGATGCGCTTGTAGTGGTTGTACACCGCCACCGCCAGAATCTTCTTGGCGTCGACTTGGCCAATCACGAACTCGTCAAGGAAGGCCGAGATCTCGCGCGGGGTCGGCAGTTCGTCCAGGATGAACTCGGGGCGGTCGCCGAACTCGTCGGCGATGATGTCGTTGCACAGTTCGATGCATTCGTCGCAGATGTACACGCTGGGTCCCGCGATGAGCTTCTTGACCTGTTTTTGACCCTTCGCGCAAAAACTGCACTTTATGAGGTCGTTACCTTCACCGAATTTCGCCACGGGCACCCTCCGACACCTTGACCGCCGCGCCTATCCTAGGGTCCCGTTGCGCGAAAACGAGGTACCTAGGGGCGAGCGGTAATAACTTCGTCAATCAAGCCGTATTCGACGGCCTCTTCGGCGCTGATGATGAAATCACGGTCCGTGTCTTTGGTAATGCGCTCGACCGATTGGCCAGTGTCATTGGCGAGCATGGCGTTGAGCATGTCCTTCATGCGAAGGATCTCACGCGCTTGAATTTCAATGTCCGAGGCCTGACCGCCCACACCACCCCAGGGCTGGTGCAACAACACGCGCGCGTGCGGCAAGGCGTAGCGTTTGCCCTTGGAGCCCGCACTGAGCAGCACGGCCGCGGCCGACGCGGCCTGGCCGAAACAGAACGTCGACACGTCGGGCTTGATGTACTTCATCGTGTCGTATATCGCCAGAAGTCCGGTCATGTCGCCGCCGGGCGAGTTGATGTAGAGGCTGATGTCCTTGTCGGGATCTTCCGACTCAAGAAAGAGCATCTGGGCACAGACCAAGTTGGCGATGGTGTCGTCGATCGGCGTACCGAGAAAGATGATGCGCTCGCGCAGCAGCCGGCTGTAGAGGTCGTAGGCCCGCTCGCCACGGTTCGATGACTCCACGACCGTTGGCACGAGGTAGTTCTGCGTTTTTAAGTATTCGTTCACGTCCCTACCTTAGGCGTCAAGGTCCGCTGACTGATCCGTCTTTAGGAGCGTCCGGTCGATCTCGACGCCTTGGGGATCGACGTAGGTCACGTTGTCGGTCAGCCACTTCGACGCCTTCATTTTGGCAACTTCTGAACGGAAGGTGATCACCCGCCCGGTGTCGCGCAAGTTCGTCCGCAACAGATCGGCCGTGACCTTCATCGCCGCTGCGGTCGTCTCGAGTTCTTCGTCAATCTCATTATCGGTCGGCTCAAGATCCTCGGCCCGAACGAGCGCGCGCAACGCGAGGTCGACGCGAACGGCTCGAACTGCATCGGCGCGAAGGGTTTCGAGAAGTTGGTCCGAGTTCTGATTCGTGACCTGTAAGAAAGTCTCCAGGTTGAGCTTTTGCTGCTCAAGGCGATGGCCGAGGTCGTGAAGACGCTCGTTCGTCTCGGTCTGGACGAGGGACTCGGGAACGACGTCCTCGCTCACGAGTTCGCTCAAGGCCCGAAGAACCGCGTCGCGTTGGGACATCTGCGCTTCGACGATGCGCATCCGGCGCATCTGGTCAAGGATCGCGTCGCGCATCTCCTCTTCACTCTGCCATTCGGTGTTCGCTTGAACCCACTCGTCGCTCAGCTCGGGCAGTTCACGTTCTTGGACCTTCTTCAATTTCAACTCGTAGGTCGCCACCACGCCTTGGCCCACGGCGCCGTTTAGTTTCATCTCTTCACCGGCCCTGAGTCCAAGGATCAACTCGTCCACGCCCGCGGTAATCGTGCCCGAACCCACGGTATACATGAAGTCGCCCATGTCGAGGGGCTCGACGTCGGTGGCGATCTGTTGGACGTGCACGTCCATCGTCACCAAGTCTCCGCTCACGATGGGACGATCGACGTCCCTGAGGGTGGCGTCAGTCTCTCGGAAGTGGTCAATCTGGGCATTAACCTCGTCGTCGGTCACCACGGGCGAAGGAATGGTCACGCGAAGCTCGTTTTGACCGCGGATGAAGACCTCCGGACGAACCTCGACGTCGGCCTCAAAGATTAAGTTGCCGTCCTCTTCGCCCGCCGTGATGTTGATCTCGGGCGAGGCGATGGGATCGATCAGGGTGTCGGCCACGGCGTTCGCATAAAAATTAGGAATGGCGTCACGGATAGCCTCGGAGCGCAGCGCGGCCGGCCCTCCCAGGTGGGCTATCAGCACGTTCTTTGGTACCTTGCCCTTACGAAATCCCTTGATGCTGACCTGTTTGGACAGTTTCGTCGCCGCGGTGTCGATGGCTTCATCCATCTCGGTTTCGTCAACCTCCACGACCAATTTGACCCGGTTGTTCTCAAGAGTGGTCAACGTGGCGCGCATAAGAGACGCCAGCCTACCGTTTCTCTTCACGCCCTAACTAATGACGGCGAGAGCCTGCGCGAATGACCTCGCCAGTTCACGGTCACCGCGGACGTCGCTCGCCGACGCGTCTAACAATGCGTTGGCGGTGATCCGCCCAGCCGCTCGACGCCAAAACAAAGAAACGGGCGTCGTCAACTCAAGATTCGGCGCGCTCGAGATATTCTCGACGGCGCTGGCTCGCCCACCGTGCACGCCTAAGAGAATGGTTCGAGCGAGGCGGCCACTCAGATTGATCTGCACCAGCGTACCTTCGGGCGCGCCGACCTTTTTGCCCAGCACGAAGGGCAACGCCGCTTCCACACGGTTCACCACGATCTCTTCGCCGGGCCCGTGATCGTCCGCTGGCTCTAAAAGTGCGTCACGGATGTCCTGGAGATGTATCCAGCTATCGAGCGCGCGAGTCTCTTGAAAGCGATGGTAGGGGCGCTCCCCCTCGGGACTCCATCCAACCTTGTCCCACTCGGCGTCGCTGAGGCGTCGAAGCGCGTCGAGGGAATCGTGAGCGGTGTCTCGAAAGAGGCCCAACACTTCAACGCCCGATATCGCTCGGTATTTCTCGACGAAGGCTTCGTTAATTTCGCCGAGGGGATTCTTCACGTAGTCGGGCCAGGGGCTTTCGTGCGGCGGGACCGGCTCGCCGCGGCACATCAACTCAAAGCCCACGAGGTGGCTCAGTACGTCGCGCACACTCCATCCCGGACAGGGCGTCGGCGCGTCGTAGACCTCATCGGACCGAGGACGGAGGGCTCGATCAATCGATCCCCAGGTCTGATCGAGCGCGTCAATAATCCACTCGTAGGCCATCGCTCTCCCCCGCTCGCCCAAAGCCTACGCAGGTCCCCACGATTTCGTTCAAAGTGTCGAGTGTGTCACGATGGAGGCTTCGGGAAGTAGCGCAGCTTGGTTAGCGTGCCTGGTTTGGGACCAGGAGGTCGCGGGTTCGAATCCCGCCTTCCCGACCAATTCGTAACATCAAGAAACCACGTCGTGGGGCCGCGGACCGGTCTACTCTGGGCCGATGTGTCGAAACATCACGATTCTGCGGGGCCTCGATCCCGCAGCGAGCGCCGAAGAGATCGAAGCTGCTGCCCGTCAGTACGTTCGCAAAGTCAGCGGGGTACAGTCCGGGTCGAGATCGACTGAAGCTCCCTTCGAAATCGCCGTCCAACGTATCACTGAGGCCACCACTCGGCTGCTGGCAGAGTTGCCGCCGCGCCGTCAGCCCCCTAGGAGTTCGCCTCCCCTTCGCCGCGTACGCCCCGGATAACGACGCCAGCAAGTGGTCGTGGTATCACGGCGCGTGGATATCGTCGTGCCCCCGGCAGGAGTCGAACCCGCAACCTGACGGGTAGAAACCGTCTGCTCTATCCAGTTGAGCTACAGGGGCGCGGTTTCAAGCGTAGTGAACGTGTTCGCCAACTTTCGTCAACGGTCAGAATCGCTGTGTCATACTGGGAGGTCTTGGTGGGCGTAGCTCAGTTGGTTAGAGCGCCAGGTTGTGGTCCTGGAGGCCGCGGGTTCGACCCCCGTCGCTCACCCCAAGGGCTTGTACGATATCGCGCCGGCGACGAGCACGATTTCCCGTGGTCACAGCGTGCGCATTCGCGTGTAGATTTCGCTCTAGCGATCCGACTGACGCTCGCTACTGGGGGTTCTCATGACAATCGTTCGCGACTCTTTCTACATCAACGGCGAGTGGGTACGGGCGACCTCACCCGAGACCATCGAGGTCACCACCTCGGGCACGGGCGAGCTCTACGCCACTATTCCCGCGGGCACGGTTGAAGAGGCCAATCGCGCCGTCGAGGCCGCGGCCGGCGCCTTTAGCGCGTGGGCGAACACCAGCCCCAAGGAACGCGGTGAGTTCTTGTTACGTATCTCAGAGAAACTGGCCGAGCGAAGCGACGAGATCGCCCTGACGATTGCCAACGAGGTGGGCATGCCGCTCATGCTCGCCAAGGGCATTCAAGCCGGACTACCCACGATGACCTTTGGCGACAACGCCAAGCGCGCCATGGAGTTTGTCTGGGAGGAAGAGGTCGGCAACTCCACGCTCGTTCGTGAGCCCGTCGGCGTCGTCGCCGCCATCACGCCGTGGAACTACCCCTTGCACCAGATCGCGAACAAAGTGGCCGCGTCACTGGCCGCCGGGTGCACCGTGGTCTTAAAGCCCAGTGAAGTGGCCCCCGTCAACGCCTTTATCTTGGCCGACATCATCCACGAAGTCGGTCTGCCCAAAGGCGTGTTCAATATGGTCACGGGAACGGGACCGGTCGTGGGTGAAGCGATCGTCGTGCATCCCAAGACGGACATGATCTCCTTCACCGGTTCGACCCGCGCGGGCAAGCGAGTGATGCAACTGGCCGCCGAGATGGTCAAGCGCGTCTCGCTCGAACTGGGGGGCAAGTCCGCCAACGTCATCCTCGAGGACGCCGATCTCGCCAAAGCCGTCAGTGACGGTGTCTTCAAGTGTTACTTGAACTCGGGTCAAACGTGTTCGGCGCTGACGAGAATGGTGGTGCCGCGTTCGCGCCTTAGCGAGGTCGAAGACATCGCCGTCGCCACCGCCGCTGGCTTCATGCCCGCCGACCCGATCACTGGATCGAGCCTTCTTGGACCGCTGGTCAGCGCCGTTCAACAACAACGGGTACGCGACTACATCAACAAGGGCATCGACGAGGGCGCGCGAATTATCGCCGGTGGCGTCACGCCGCCCGAAGGTTTGGAAAGTGGCTACTACGTCGCGCCCACGATCTTCTCGGACGTGCGTAACGACATGACCATCGCTCAAGAGGAGATCTTCGGTCCCGTGCTGTCCATCATTCCCTACGACACCGAAGAAGAAGCCATCGCCATCGCCAATGACTCCGCGTACGGTCTGGCCGGCGGTGTGTGGGCTGGCAGCGACGAGAAGGCCTTTGAGGTTGCGCGCAAGATTCGCACCGGTCAGGTCGAGATCAACGGCGGCGCCTTTAACGTTGTGGCGCCCTTTGGCGGGTACAAGCAGTCGGGCATCGGACGCGAACTCGGTGAGTACGGCTTCGAAGAGTTTCTCGAAGTGAAGGCCATTCAACACAACTA
>DATLTW010000011.1:0-46667 GCA_035533495.1 Acidimicrobiales bacterium
AACGCGATGAGCGAGCCCGCGACGCCGGCGTTGAGCGACTCGCTCGCCCCGGACATCTCAATGGTGACGGTTCCTTGACAGAGCGACACCGACGCCTCGTCCAATCCACTGGCCTCGTTGCCAATGACGACCACCGTGGGCTTAGAAAAGTCCACCAGTCGATGACTCACGCCCCCGCGCACCACGCTGGCCAAGGTGGTGGCTCCCCGAGCGGCGAAAGAGTCCAGGGTGGTCTCGAGTGAGTCCACGGCCACCGGTATGTGAAAAATCGAACCAGCCGTCGCACGAAGGGTCTTAGGGTTAAAGGGGTCGACGGATTGCCCGGTAAAGACAACCCCGGTCGCGCCCGCCGCGTCAGCCGAGCGAATCAAGGTGCCGGCGTTGCCCGGGTCTCGCACGTTGTGGAGCACCAGTACTAGCCCGGCGCACGCAATATCCTCGACGCGCGCGAGGGGCAGTCGGATGGCGCCCAGCACGGGCTGGGGCGTGGCGGCGTCGGCGATTCGCTCGAGCACGCCCGGGGCCAATGAGTACACGCGAACGCCCCGCGCAACGGCGCGAGATCGCAGCGCCGCAACGTCGACGCTAGAGAACTCTTTCACGTCAACGTAGATCGCTTCAAACTCGATCGACATGTCAAGCGCCGCGAGTACGAGATCGGGTCCTTCGAGCACGCACGTGGCTTCGCTCCAACGTAACGATCGTTTCTGGACGAGACGTCGAAGTCGACGTACTCGTTGGTGTGTAGACCCCAACGCCTCGATCAGCGTGTCCTACTTCGCGAGAGCGGCGCCGGCCAAAGCGACGATTGCGTCAAAGGCGCCCGCGTCGTTCACGGCCAAATCCGCCAGCATCCGCCGGTCGACTTCGATGCCAGCGGCATTCAGGCCGGCGATGAACTTGCTGTAGCTCATGCCCTTGGCCCGGGTTCCGGCATTAATGCGTTGGATCCAGAGTTTGCGCATCTCACCCTTACGAGCGCGGCGGTCTCGAAACGCGTAGACCCCCGAGTGCTGGACGGCCTGATTCGCGCTGCGAAAAGTGCGGCTTCGGTCGCCGTAGTATCCCTTAGCCTCTTCAAGAATCGCCTTATGGTGTTTCTTGGCGTTAACGGCCCTTTTGACTCTTGCCATCTCGCTACCTCTTTCTCAACTCGTTCTCTAAAGACCCATCATGCGCTTGACGCGCTTCTCTTGTCCCGGCGCGAGGTCCGTCTCTCGACCGAGACGCCGCGAACGCGCCGACGACTTCTTTTCCATCAGGTGACCCCGAAACGCCTTTCGACGGCGCAACTTTCCGCTGCCGGTAATCTTGATACGTTTCTTCGCGCCACTGTCGGTCTTCATCTTTGGCATTTCAACTCTCCTCTAGCGAAACTTCCGCGCCGGCCGGCGCAACTTCTTGACCCACCACAACTTTTGAACTCACGACACTCTTCGCTTTTGCCTTCTTTTCGGGTCCCAGCACCATGATCATGTTCCGACCATCCAACTTGGGGGCCGACTCCACTTTGGCGACGTCCTCAAGCCTCTCGATGATGCGATCAAGGATCTTCTTACCCAACTCCGGGTGAGCCGACTCACGGCCGCGGAACATGATGGTGACTTTGACCTTGTGACCTTCGCCCAAGAACTTCTCCACGAGACGCGTTTTGGTGTCGAAGTCGCCGGCGCCAATCTTCGGCCGGTACTTCATCTCCTTGACGCCCACGTTGAGGGTCTTACGTCGCGACTCCTTGGCCTTTTGGGCCTCGTCGAACTTGAACTTGCCGTAGTCCATAATTCGACAGACGGGCGGTTGCGCGGTGGGCGCAATCTCCACCAAGTCCAGATCGAGGCTTCTAGCCAGCGCCAACGCGTCGCGAGTTGCCATTACGCCTCGCTGATTTCCATCTTGGTCAATCAGTCGGACGGTTTCGACACGGATGCGTTCGTTGACACGGTGGTCTCCAGGCACAGTTGCGATAAGTCTCTCCTTGCTCGACGCGACACCTCGATGGTGTCGCCAGGGCAAGCGAGGCGCAAAACTCCTAAGAACCCGGACGCACGTTGTGGCCAGGTGGACGTTGGCGCTGCCAACCTCGCTTGCTGAACTGACTCACTACATTAGCAGAGACCCCTCGGGGCTCTTCGCGCCGGCGTCGAGCGCTGAGTTCTTCCACCGGCATTGTTCGACGGCCATCTTTCAACTCACCACGCGTCGTCACTCGACTTCCAGACACCCCCCGGTCGCCATCGCCCCTTGAAGCGCTACGTTGGTTCGCGTGAGCGATCAGCCCATTGGTCCCGAGTTCAACGAAGCCGAGGAGATCGCGTACCTGCAGGCGGCACCGGTTGAAGCCATTCTCGGTAATCACATGTTCGTGCTCTTGCAAGTCGCGGCCTTGCGTCTCGCCGAGACACCACCGAATCTCGCCGGGGCCGGACTGGTCATCGATACGGTGGCGGCCATGGTGCACGCGGGCGGTGAGCGACTGGGTGAACACGTCGATCTCTATCGAAATGCGCTGGCCGAGGTGCAAAGGGCCTACGTTCGTGCGAAAAGTTCCCTGTCGGAGTAACTAGGGTGCGACTGACATCTCGAGGGGCAGCACGAAGCGCAGAGCAAGCCCACCGAACACGCTTGGCTCGGTCGTCATGGTTCCGCCGAGGGACTCTGCGACGTCGGCCATGATGCTCATGCCGAGTCCCGATCCGCCTGTTTCGCGAGAACGGGACTCGTCAAATCGTTGAAAGCGCTGCGGGCGAACGCCGTAGGACGAGAGGCCCGCCCCCCCGTCCTCAATGAGGAGTGTCGCTTGGCCCCTGCTCGATCGAAGGGTCACTCGCAGTGGAGCGTCTCGAGGCGTGTGTCGCACGACATTGTTCAAGGCGTTGCCAATGAGTCGCTCGACGAAGTCCGGGCGAGCCCTGATCGTCAGTCGTGGCTCGATCTCACTGGTGAGCGATCGATCTGGATGTTCTGAGGCGAACTCGGACACCCTGTTTCGAATGAGATCGCTCAGGCCGATAGTTTGCTCAGCGTGGTGTGGCGCCTCGCGAATCTGAGCGAGCAAGAGCAGGTCTCGAACGAGCTCTTCCATTCGTTCGACCTCGCGTTGAACCCGCGTGACTGCCCGAATCCGTTGTTCGGGGGTGACCTGATCGCCGGCTAAGAGCTCGTTGTAACCCTTCACCACCGTGAGCGGCGTCCTCAGTTCATGCGACGCGTCGTCAACGAACTGCTGCATAGCTTTCGTGATTTTTGTCTCGAGCGCGATTCGCTCTTGGAGCGCGTCGACCATCACTGCGAGCGCCCCGCGCAGTTCTTGAAGGTCACGACTGCCAGCGCTGGGCGGAACCGGTCCCGCCTCGTCACCGCTGGCCACGTCACCGGCGTAGTCAATGAGTCGCTCCATCGATTGGAGATCGCGACGCATGACCAGGCGAGCGAGTACGAGACCGATGAGCGCGATAACGACGGCGGCGCTGGCAACTAACAACGCCAAATGCTGGTTCCGTTTCGTAATGCCCACGGTAGAAGCGGCCACCACGAGGTAGTCGCCCCCGCCGACGTTGAGCGAGCGGATCTGAAAGCCCGCAAGGTCACTCTCCGATTGCACGCGGGTCAATGAGTTGTGCACGTCCGCGAGCGTCGGATGGCGACGCAGGGGAACTTTGCCGGTATTCACCTGAGTGATCGCGCCCGAGGGAGATACGACGTCGAGCGTCAGATCGTAGCTGTTTCGTTGCACCACGTAGAGCGCGTTACTCAGGGCCGTGTTGGGATTGCGAAGGCCACTATCTACCACCGCGTTGATAGGACTGTCCAATGTGGCGTACTGCGACCTCGAACTCATCGCCACCGCGAACCAACCCACGGTCGTCGCCACCAGGAGCGTCAGGGCGACAAAGAGCAAGGTAAGACGTGTCGCAATTCTCACTGAATAGCGGCCGGATCCACTAATTTAAAGCCCACACCTCGAATCGTCGTTATTGGCGCGAAGCCGTCACGATGAATCTTTCGCCGGACGTAGGAGATGTACGTGTCGAGCACGGAGGTCTCGGAGTCGAAGTCGATATTCCACACTTCTCGCAGCAACTGTTCGCGGGTCACGACCCGATCTTGACGATCGAGCAGTACCTCGAGCAGACGAAACTCGGTTGCCGAGAGGTCAATCTCCTCGGTGTCGATTGTCACCACATGGCGATCGATGTTCATCACGAGGGGTCCGCAGATCAGCACGTGGTCGTCGTTGACGTCGATGCCCGTTCGCCGTAGTATCGCCGCCACGCGCAGCAACAACTCCTCCAGGCTGAAGGGTTTACGAACATAGTCGTCCGCACCGATACGCAGTCCGCGCTCCACGTCATCGTCCGAATCACGGGCCGTGAGCATCAACACCGGCGTCTTGGTGTCGTGAGCTCTCAACTTCTCCAAGAACTCAAAGCCGTTCATAGTGGGCATATTGATGTCGACGATGCACAAGTCCGCGTTGCCCCGGCGCAGTTGATCGAGCCCGTCCGCCCCGTTGGTTGCACTTTGCACGACGTAGCCCGCGTTGCCCAAGGCGTCTTGGAGCAAATCGCGAACGCCGGGCTCATCGTCCACGACGAGAATGGTCGTCACCGTCGAACCTCCATAGAGTGAGCGTACTGTCTCGCCCTTTGAGAGCCGGTTGAACGCCGTTCACCCGGCTTTCTCAAGATATCGACAGGCGCTTCACAGCGCTTTCTTACTATGAATCAGTACTCTTTGGGTCATGAGGAGATTCACCGTACGAAGCCTGGTTGCCCTGGGGGTCACCCTCGCCCTTGGGCTTTCCGCACCAGCCATCGCCTTCGCCGGTTCGAGAACCGGCTCGACGTCACAAAAGGCGTTCCACCAAGAGAAGGACGCGTACCTCGCCTCGCGTCAGGCTATCCAGAGGGCGTTCCAATCAGCCGTTGGTTCCGCTCGGGCGATCTACCGCAACGCACTCAACAAGACGACCTCTTCGGCTCAACGAAGCGCCGCCCGCCAAGCCCTGGAAACTGCCATTATCCAAGCGGCGGCGGCTCGTAGTGCGGCCCTTACCGCACTCGGGAATCCTCCGATTAGATACTCCAGTCGTCTCCTTCGCTAACGGCGCGTCGCGTCTTGGCGAATCGCGCGGCACTGTTCGTGGGGCTCGGTCCTCGGACTCGTTCGCCCGTTCGATCTCTGTAACTCGGGTGAGACGCTCTGTACGTCGTTGTGGCCCCCGCGAATGGAGCCCACTCCCCTACTGCGCCACCCAACCCCCGTCGATCGAGATCGGTGATCCGGTGATGGTTTGGGCGTCGTCCGAGCACAGGTACACCACCATCGCGCCGATCGCCTCGGGCGTCGTAAATTTCAACATCGGCTGCTTTTCTTCTAATAACTTGGCCGCCTCGCTTGACACCTCGGTGCCCGCCTCTTTCGCCCGAGCGACGAGTTGGCTCTCCACCAGCGGGGTGAGCACCCAACCCGGGCAGATCGCGTTGACGGTGATGCCGTCGTTGGCCAATTCAATAGCGGCCACCTTGGTGGCCCCGACGACTCCGTGCTTGGCGGCGACGTAGGCGACTTTGTTCGGACTTGCTACGAGCCCGTGCGCGGAGGCAATGTTGATGATCCGGCCCCACCGCTTGGCTTTCATCGCGGGAATCGCGGCCTTCATGGCGTGAAACACCGCCGAGAGATTAAGCGCCAACACGGCGTCCCACTGCGCGTCGGGAAACTCTTCGAGTGGCGCCACAAACTGGATGCCGGCATTATTCACCAAGACGTCGAGACCACCCAACTCGTCCTGGGTCCTCTTTACGAGCGCACCGACCTGCTCCGGCCTCATCAGATCGGCGCCGTCGTAGAGCACGCTGACGGAGAACTCCTTGGCTATGTCTCCTCGTAAGACTTCGATCTCCTGGACGTCGCCGAAGCCGTTCAGCATCACGTTTGCGCCCTGGGCCGCGAGGGCCCGCGCGACGCCCAAGCCGATACCACTCGTCGAACCGGTGACCAACGCCGCCTTGTTGCGTATCGTCATCTCAACCCTCCTTCACCCGCGTTGAACTCTTTGTCGGCTATATCGCGGGGACACCTAACCCCGGGGGCGTTGGTACCCCCACCGCGACCAAGGGAGACCAGAAAGTCAACTCAACGCGACGATCAACTCGGGCTCGGTGGCGGCGCGAACCTCGTCGACG
Source organism: Acidimicrobiales bacterium (assembly GCA_035533495.1). Taxonomy (GTDB): domain Bacteria; phylum Actinomycetota; class Acidimicrobiia; order Acidimicrobiales; family RAAP-2; genus RAAP-2. The sequence continues at coordinate 6,189 of DATLTW010000011.1, forward strand.
CTCACCCCGGGGGCTAGCTCGCGCAGAACGAGACCTTCGGGCTCAACGTCGATGACGGCAAGGTCGGTGATGACACGCTGTACACACGCGCGACCGGTGAGCGGCAACGTGCACGTGCGTACGATCTTGTACCCACCATCCTTGGCCGAGTGCTCCATCATGACGATCACTCGCTTCGCGCCATGGACCAGATCCATCGCCCCGCCCATACCCTTCACCATCTTGCCGGGGATCATCCAATTGGCCAGGTCACCCGCGGCCGACACCTGCATGGCGCCTAAAACGGCGACGTCGATGTGGCCGCCGCGGATCATCGCGAACGACGCGGCCGAATCGAAGAACGAGGCGCCCGCCAGCACCGTCACGGTCTCCTTACCGGCGTTGATTAGGTCCGGGTCGAGTTCGTCGGGCGAGGGATACGGTCCCACGCCGAGAATCCCATTCTCGGCGTGAAGAACGACGTGACGATCTCGTGGCACGTAATTGGGCACCAGCGTGGGCAACCCGATGCCCAGGTTCACGTATTGGCCGTCCTTTAATTCGGCGGCCACGCGCGCCGCCAATTCCTCGCGTGTCAAGCCGCTCACTGAATCACCGTCCTCTTCTCAATTCGCTTTTCTACCCCTGGCGTGTGCACGACGCGTTGGACAAAGATGCCCGGGGTGTGCACGTGCATGGGGTTGAGGTCGCCGGGCTCGACCAACTCTTCGACTTCGGCAATGGTCACTCGCCCCGCGGCCGCACAGAGTGGATTGAAGTTCTGCGCGCTCTCTTCGTAAATAAGGTTGCCCAGTCGATCGCCGTAGCGCGCGTGCACGAGGGCGAAATCGGTGGTGATGCCAAACTCCAAGACGTAACTACGACCACTGAATTCGCGCACCTCTTTCGCCGGTGACATCCGCGCGACTGCTCCGGCGCCGTCGTAGCGCCAGGGCAGTCCTCCGTCCGCCACTTGCGTTCCCACGCCGGCGGGCGTGAAAAAAGCCGGTATCCCGGCCCCACCGGCCCTTAGGCGTTCGGCCAGCGTGCCCTGGGGCACGAGTTCCACCTCCAACTCCCCCGAGAGGTATTGACGTTCGAACTCCTTGTTCTCGCCCACGTACGATCCCGTGGCGCGTCGAATACGCTTCGCCGCCAATAACACGCCGAGCCCCCACCCGTCGACCCCACAGTTGTTGCTCACTACTTCTAGGTCCGTCGCCCCGTTCGCCAGCACCGCCGCGATCAAGGTACTCGGGATGCCGCACAGACCAAAGCCCCCAACAGCCAGCGACGCGCCGCTTGAGACGTCGCGCACCGCGGCCCCGGCGCTGTTCACGACCTTATCCATGCCTGCCTCTCTCGTCACCCGATGTGCCCCTGGGGTCCACCGCGCGAAGCCAAAGTTGATGATCTTCGTGACACGATAGCGGTGGGTGACACCCGCATCGTGGCGCACGACCTCAACGCGAAGCGCCAACGACCCAATGTAGGCGCCAACCCCTCAATCGAGCGACGAAGCCAACGCGTTGACCGTGCGCGAGGGACTCGGACGACCGAGCAGCCCGGCCATCCACAGACTCGTGCGGCAGAGTTCTTCGAGGTCCACGCCGGTCTTGATCCCTAATCCGTGTAACTGCCACACCAGGTCTTCGGTGGCTAGGTTGCCCGTGGCGCTGGCCGCGTAGGGACATCCTCCGAGTCCCCCGGCCGACGAGTCCACCGTGGTCACGCCGTTTTGGAGGGCGGTCAAGGTGTTGGCGAGGGCTTGGCCGTACGTGTCGTGAAAGTGAACGGCCAATCGATCTGGACCGAGTCCCGCCGCGCTCAACGTGTCGATGAGTTCGACGACCTGGCCGGGCGTGGCGACCCCGATGGTGTCGCCGAGGGAGAGTTCGTGACACCCCATCGCGGCCAACTCGCTCGCCACGGCGCTGACCTGGGCCGGAGCCACCGCTCCCTCCCAGGGATCGCCGAAGCACATCGAGACGTACCCTCGCACCGCGACTCCCGCCGCCAGAGCCCGCTCGACTACGGGCCCAAAGGCGCGCAGCGACTCGCTTACGGTGCAGTTCAGATTGCGCTGGGCGAAGCTCTCGGTGGCACTGGCGAACACCGCGATCTCTTCGACTCCCGCCGCCAGCGCCCGATCGAGGCCCCGCTCGTTGGGCACGAGCACCGGGTGTCGGCCCGGGAGTGGGCCGAGCAGCGCCATCAGCTCTTCCGCGTCGCTCAGCTGGGGCACCCACGACGCCGGCACGAAGCTGGTGAGTTCCACCGCTCCCAAACCGGCCGCCACCAGACGTCGAATGAATTCGGCCTTTTGCTCAACGCCCAGTACGGTTGCTTCATTCTGCAGGCCGTCGCGCGGTCCGACCTCGTAGATCGCAACGCGCTCGGGCAGCCCCGGCAACACTGTGGGGAGCGGGTTTCTCACCCTCGCCACTCACACACGATCACTCAACGCTCAATCGCACGTACTTCGTCGTGGCCTCGATGACCGGGGCCGCGACGTCCCGAGATCCGTGTGCCCACCTCGATAGTTCTCGAGCCGTCGCTGATTGACACGCAGTGAAAATAGAGTCGTTCGCCATGGTCGCTGAGGATTTCACCGTCCCCCCGACGCTCGTCAAAGGACTCGACGATGCCAAGAATCGTCACGGGCTCGCGAGCGATCCCTGTCGAAGCACGCTCACCATGTCGAGAGCGCTCAGGGCGGCCTCGCGGCCCTTATTGGTTTCGTCAGGCTCCGAGCGCGCCAACGCTTGATCAACCGTATTGGTCGTGAGCACGCCAAAGATGACGGGCACGCGTGTACTTAGCTGCACGTCTTGTATACCGCGCGCGCACTCGCCCGCGACGACCTCGTAGTGCCCGGTGTCACCACGAATGACCGCGCCCAACGTGATGACCGCGTCGTAGGGCCTCTCGGCGTCGGCGTAGGCCAGGGCGAGCAGGGGAAGTTCAAAGGCGCCGGGCACCCACCCAATGGAGATATCTCGTCGATCAACGCCGGCCTCATCGAGCGCGTCCAGCGCCGCGCGCAACAAACGAAGCGTAATCGCGCCGTTGAAGCGGCTACAGGCCAGCGCCACGCGCAGACCCCGTCCCGTGCTTGAACCTTCCAAGAACTCGCCCGCGCGATCGCGAAAGTGTGCGGCCCTTTTGGGGTCAAAGTTCGTGTCCTTACTCGAGGTCATCGAGACCTTCGAGGAGATGGCCCATACGTTCACGCTTGGTTCGTAGGTAGTCAATGTTAAAGGGCGTGGGACGACTCTCGAGGGGCACCCGCTCCACGATGTTGAGACCGAACCCCTCAAGCCCACCGTACTTTTCGGGATTATTCGTCATTAGTCGCATCGAGGTCACACCGAGGTCGACGAGGATCTGTGAGCCGATGCCGTACTGTCGCGAGTCCACGGGAAGACCCTGTTCGAGATTGGCGTCCACGGTGTCGCGTCCATCTTCTTGCAAGGCGTACGCGCGTATCTTGTGCGCGAGGCCAATGCCACGTCCTTCTTGACCCCGCAGGTAGACCACCACACCGGCTCCCTCGGCCGCCACCTTCGCCAGCGCCATGTGCAACTGCGGTCCGCAGTCACACCGAAGCGATCCGAGGGCGTCGCCGGTCAGGCACTCTGAGTGCACCCGCACCAACAAGTTAGGTACGTTCTCGATATCGCCGTAGACGAGCGCGATATGTTGTTCGCCGTCCAGAATGCTCTCGAACACGTGCGCCTGAAACTGACCATACTCGGTAGCGAGAGACGACTCAGCGACCCGCTTGACCAATTTTTCGTGGCGACGGCGATATCGAATGAGGTCCGCGATCGTAATTACGGGTAGGTGATGTCGAGCGGCGAAGGCCTCGAGTTCGGGAAGTCGAGCCATATCGGACTTGTCCGCCGTGACGATCTCACAGAGCACACCCGCCGGATACTTGCCCGCCATCCGACACAGGTCCACCGTGGCCTCAGTGTGACCGGCGCGCTCGAGGACGCCCCCTGTTCTATAGCGAAGCGGAAAGATATGGCCCGGGCGATTGAGGTCGTTGGGGCGTGTCGCGGGGTCAATGAGTGCACGAATCGTCGCGGCCCGATCGTGGGCCGAGATCCCGGTGGTCGTGCCGTGTCGATAGTCCACCGTGACCGTAAAGGCCGTGCGCTGCGCCTCGGTGTTCGCTAATACCATGAGTGGCAGTTGAAGCTCGTCGGCGCGCTGACTCTCGAGCGGCACGCAGAAGATCCCCGAGGTGAACTCCAAAAAGAACGCCATGCTTTCGGACGTGACGTCCTGGGCGGCCATGATGAGATCGCCCTCGTTCTCACGGTCCTCGTCGTCGACCACGACGACCATGCCGCCCTTACCGATCTGAGCAATCGCCTCGTCGATCGTTGATAGCGTCATTACACCTCCACGTCGATACGAATATCATCGCCCATTCGACGCACGTCCACAATCCGACCTCGTCGCAACGCCTCCATCGTAGGGGTCGAGAGTCCGCGCAGTGCCGCGAGGGTCCCTTCCCCTCCGGCAAAGGCCGCGGCTTGATACCAGACCACCCGATTGATAAGTCCCGCGTCGAAAAATTCTCCGGTCGTCGTCGGACCACCTTCGACGAGCAGTTGCAGCACGTCATGATGAGCGAGTTCGTCCAACACCAAGCCCAAATCTCCTGAGAGCTCGAGGCACGGGCGAACCCTGGCCGACTCGGGCGCACGGCCCAACACCACGCGAAGCGGTTCGAGCACGATGTCATCGAGCCGAGCCGTCAGCGCCGGATCGTCGCTTCTCACCGTACCGGCGCCGACCAAGATCGCCTGGCTTTGCGCACGCAGGAGGTGCGCGTCGCGACGCGCCTCGGGCCCGGTGATCCATTGACTAGTACCGTCGGCCATCGCGACCACGCCGTCGAGCGTGCTGGCGATCTTCGCTACCACGTACGGTCGAGTAGTCACGCGGTGCCAGATATAGGGCGCCAGCTGGCGCCGAACTGCCTCTTCTTCAATCCCCACTTCGACATCAACACCTGACGCCTTTAAGAGTTCGACTCCCGCACCGGCGACTCTGGGGTCGGGGTCGATTATGCCCACGATGACTCGGGCAACGCCCGCGACAATGATGGCCTCGGCGCAGGGACCAGTTCGTCCGACGTGACCGCACGGTTCAAGGGTCACGACCATGGTGGCGCCGCGCGCGGCCTCGCCGGCGCGACGCAGTGCGACAATCTCGGCGTGGGACTCCCCCGGTGCTTGCGTGTGACCCTCGCTGATGATGACGCCGCGATCGCTGACGATGAGCGCCCCCACCCAGGGATTCGGCGGCGCGTGCAGGCGTGCCTTTTCTCCCTCAGCGATGGCAATGGACATTAACTCTGAAGGGGAAAACTTCATTGGCGCCCGACGTGGGCCGCGGCACGAAGGGCGCGCGCGGCCATCAATGGATCGGGCTGGGCGAAGATGGCCGATCCCGCGACCAACACGTTGGCGCCCGCTTGAACCGCCCGCGGCGCGCTCGTGAGGTCAATGCCTCCGTCCACCTCGATGTCGAGCGCCAGTTCATTCGAGACGACTTCGCGTCGAGCCACTTCGACCTTTCCCATCACGTCAGCTATGAATGACTGACCGCCAAATCCAGGGAAGACGGTCATCAAGAGCAGCAGATCGATGTCGCCAAGAAACGGCGCCACCGCTTCAAAGGGCGTGTCAGGGTTCGCGGCCAAACCAACGCGTAGTCCCAGCGCACGCGCGTCCTGGATTAATGACGCGGTTCCCCCGACCTCGACGTGCACCGTACAGCCGTTCGCACCGGCGCGTCGAAACGCTTCGAGGTATCGCCCCGGTTCGGACATCATCAAATGACAGTCGAAGAACCGCGGGCTATACCTGCGAAGCGACGCCACGACGGGCGGTCCGATCGACACGTTCGGTACGAAGTGACCGTCCATCACGTCCACGTGCAGCCAATCGGTCTCGGCGTCGATCCCCTCCACGGCGAGGCCCAACTGGCCAAAATCCGCCGCCAGGATTGACGGCGCGATACGAATCTCGCCTGGTGGGCCTGCGTCTATCTCCGTCACGCGCTCAGCCTAGGGCGCGACGTGTCGCGCTAGTGCCATTGAAGATCATCCTTCGAACCCCGCAAGCCAGACCACCACGCGTGCGCGCTCATGGTGCTCGAGCCTGCGGGACGCACGTCGTCGAGCGTGACCGCTCCGTCTAATGTTCCAAGTACCACCTCACCCTCAACCAACGTCAATCGCCCCGGTGAAAGGTCGACTTCGGACGAGTGGGCCGAGACGACTCCCACGCGCTTAGTCGCGACGAAGAAATTGGCTCCACCGAGTCGCACCGTACGAAGCACCAAGACAGTCGACATCTCAGGCCCGAGGTGCAAGGTCTCTTTCGTGATCTTTTTGGCGTACGTGACGTCGCCGACTTGGGCGCGCGGATGCTCGAGCAACTCCTCCGAGGCCAGGACCTCCAGAAGGGCCGCCGCGCCCAGCGCCGCGAGCTCGGCGGTGAGTGCGCGAGCCGTCTTTTCTCCTACACGAACACTTCGTTCTATGTGCACGGGACCTGAATCGAGAGTTGGCTCGAGTGAAATGACGCTCACGCCGGTCTCCCTATCGCCCGCGAGAATCGCCCGCTCGACGGGCGCGGCGCCTCGCCACCGCGGCAACCGCGAGAAGTGCACGTTCAACATGGGCACCTTGATCAGGAGTGCTTCGGGAATGATCACGCCGTAGGCCACAACGACGGCTCGCTCAACGTCGTACTCGTAAAGATCGCCGAGGTAATGGCTCACCGGAATGCCGAGTGCCGACGCGGTTCGTTTCACCGAGCTCGGCGTGAGTTCAGCGCCTCGACCACGACGACGGTCGGGTTGCGTGATGACGAGCGAGACGTCGTACCCGGCGTTCACCAACGCTTCGAGCGCCGGTACGGCGGCCTCGGGCGTGCCGAGAAACGCTAACCGCATCTACTCGCCAAGCAATTGGTGAAGCCCGTCGCGGTCGCCTCTAGCGATCTCCAGACGACGCTCTCGTAGCGTTATCTTCGCCTCTCGTCGCTGATCGTCGTTCAATCGATCGATGAGCAGAACCCCATCGAGGTGATCGACCTCGTGCTGAAAGATGCGGCCCTCGAACTCCTCCGCTTCGATGTCGAGTTCGTGGCCGTCCAAGTCGTAGCCCCTGAGGTGAACGGCGTTGGCTCGCACGATCTCCCAACTAAGGCCCGGCACCGAGAGACATCCCTCCTCGTAGGGCCACTCCCCCGAGGTCTCGAGAATGACCGGATTAACGACCACGCGGGGACCGTCGCCCTTGTCGTAGACGAAGAGTCGCTTTTGCACGCCAATCTGGTTGGCCGCGAGACCGACCCCGGGCGCCTCGTTCATGGTCTCGATCATCGACTGTACGAGTGCGACGATTCGGGCGTCAACGAGTTCGATCTCAGAAGTCACCGCGGTGAGCACCGGATCACCGTAGATCCGGATGGGCAACGTACTCATCCCCCCAGGTTACCGTGGGAAAAATGGGCTTTCTGCCTCGAAGCTCTTCGACCGACACTTTGGCATTCGACGCGCCGGGGACGTTGGCTACTCCACGGCGACGCGAAACTTCTCTGGGGGACGATCAACACTTCGCAGAGCGCTGGTCAACGTCGTGACGTCGGGCGCGCGCACGATGTATCCCGTGGGCGTCGCGTGCACACTGACCGGCCCGTGGTGAAGTTCTTCGACGAACGCGCTGGAACCCGGACCCGAGATTTCGGCACGGGCCGCGTAAGGACTGAGGGCCAATAGTTCAGCCGTGGCAACGTCTTCACGAATGATGTCGTCAAACGCCGCGTTGACCAGGGCCCGCACGACCGCGTCGTCCCCGCGCCGGGTCTGGAGAATCACTTGGCCGCGACCCTCGCGGCGCGAGCCCACGAGTCGTCCCGCCTTACCGACGGCCGTTATCGCGGCCCGCCGGGCCGACGCTCGGGGTGCCAACAGGTACTGATCGAAGTCGGCGAAGATCACCACGCCGCTTCGCCGTACCCGCTGCCACGCGGCTTCGGTTCCCACCACGACTCGCGCCAGCGTCGCCGCGGGGTCGAGCGACGCCGTGATCTCACTGACCGGTTGGCCGAGTTGCGCGCTCACGTCACGCGCCAACGTCGTCACACCCACGCGCAATCGCCGCAAGTTCGTCGACCCACAGTGTCGACAGAACCGGGCGCGGCGCTCGTGACGTTCCGCGCACGCCAACTCCTCGCCCACCTCTTCTTCGGCCTGGGCGCACTGGGCACATCGAGCCAGCTCGCCACACTTCACGCACGCCCAGAGACGTCCCGTACCCAAACGTTGCAAGATCACCGCCGCGGCGGTCGCCCCATCGCCGTCGAGGGCCCGACGAGCGGCGTCGAGTGCGACACGCGTCAAGACGCCCTCGTGAGGGTCACTCGAGCGCCGATCGACCACCGTGACCAGCGGCCAACCTCCCACCAGATCGTCGCCCTTGTGGTAGGTACCTCGATCTAAGAGGGCGGGCGAGGGGATCATGGACGTGCACCACAGCGGAGCCCCGTCGCGTCGGCAACGCTCGCGAAGCATCGCCACGGCCTCCCACGTGGGCGCCGCGCTCGAACGAAACGATTCGTCGTCGGCGTCAATAATGACCGCACCCGACACTCGAGGCACCGGTGCCAACGCGACCCCTCGCGCGCCGACGACGACCGGCCAGCCCGCGCGCATCCGGTCCCACTGATCGTCCCCCGAGGCGACCGCGCAGCCACGCTGTTCGAGCCGCCCGCGAAGCCGACTGGCCCACCCTTCACCGGGCACCAGGACGAGGAGCGAACCTTCGTTGTGGCGGGTCGCGTCATACGCCCCGAGAACCAACGCCAAGGGATCGGTGGTCGGCGCAAGTTGCACGACTCCCGGCGGCGCCGGCCACGCCGACGCTCGCACCGTGGTGGAGAGCTCCGACGACGACGGTGCGTCGGGCAAGGAGGACACGATGCGCTTGGGTGAGGCGCTCAGGAGAAAGCGAGACCACGAACTGTACCAACGCTCACTCGCCCACTGCAGGAGTGCCAACATCGACGCCGGCGGGCCAAAGCCGAGCCACTTCTTAATGGTCTTGAGGTCGGGAGAGTCCGCGACCTCTTCGATGACCCACCCCCGCACTGAACGATGGTGAAAGTCCACGCGGACCCGATCGCCCACCGCGACCCGACTCGTGGCGTCATCGAGCGCGTAGTCAAAGGGTCGATCGACCGCCGCGACCTCGGTGATGATGCGTACCGCGCGCGCGGCCACTAGCTGAGCGAGAGTTCCCGGCGCAGATCGTCGAGCCGGGGGGTGAGCTCCCAGGTGAAACCTTGGTCGCTTCGACCAAAGTGACCGTACGCCGCGGTTCGCTGGTACATCGGTCGCCGTAGGTCGAGGTCTCGAATGATGGCCGCGGGGCGAAGGTCGAAGAGTGCGTCGACGGCCTTGGCAATCTTGGCGCGATCGACCCGCTCGGTGCCAAAGGTCTCGACCAAGACCGACACCGGGCGCGCCACGCCAATGGCGTAGGCGACTTGCACCTCGCAGCGTTCCGCGGCACCCGAGGCCACGACGTGCTTGGCCACCCAGCGAGCCGCGTACGCCGCCGAGCGGTCCACCTTTGAGGGATCCTTGCCCGAAAAGGCGCCCCCGCCGTGGCGGGCCATTCCGCCGTAGGTGTCGACGATGATCTTTCGCCCGGTCAGTCCCGCGTCGGCGTGGGGCCCGCCGAGCACGAACTTGCCCGAGGGATTCACAAAGACCCGCATCGAACTCGAATCGAGGTCGGTGGGCAACATCGGACGAATCACGTGCTCGATCACGTCGCGCTCGATGGTGTCGTGGTCGTAGCCGTCTTCGTGCTGGGTGGACACGAGCACGGTGTCAACGGCCACGGGATGGCCGCCTTCGTAGGCGATGGTGACCTGAGTCTTGCCGTCGGGGCGAAAGTAGGGCACCTGCCCCGACCGACGTACCTGAGACAGGCGCATCGACAGTCGGTGCGCGAGCCATATGGGTAGGGGCATCAAGTCGTCGTTGTCACTACAGGCGTAGCCAAACATCATCCCTTGGTCGCCCGCGCCCAACGCATTGAGTTCGTCCTCGCCGCCAGCGCCACTACGCTTTTCGAGCGCCACGTCGACGCCCCCAGCGATGTCGGGGCTCTGCTTGTCGAGCGAGACCAGGACCGCACAGTTCTTCCCGTCAAAGCCCTTCGCGCCGTCGTCGTAGCCGATGTCCAAAATGGTGCGTCGCGCGGTCGCGGTGATGTCGACGACGGCGCTGGTGGTGATCTCGCCAGCCACCACGCACAGTCCGGTGGTCAAGAGCGTCTCACAGGCCACGCGGGCCATGGGATCCTGGGTGAGAATGGCGTCGAGCACGCTGTCCGAAACCTGGTCGGCGATCTTGTCCGGATGCCCCTCGGTCACCGACTCAGACGTAAAGAGGGTTCGTTCGTTCATGGGGCTCGAGGAGGTAACAATGCTGCCACCCTAGCCAAGATCTCCCACGAAACCGCCTCTTTGGATCGAAGGGAGATCCGCTCGGGCTCCTTGGCGCCCTCGAGCAAGATGACCTCGTTGGTCGCGTGCTCAAAGCCCGCCCCGGGCGCCGACACGTCGTTAACGACGAGCAGATCGACCCCTTTCTCGCGAAGTTTCAAGAGCCCGTTTTCCACCACGTGGGCGGTCTCGGCGGCGAAACCGACGATGACCTGGCCCTTCGAGCGGTGGGCCACAAGATCGCCCAGGACGTCGGGCGACAACTCCAAGTGCAGTTCCGGGGGCCCGTCACGCTTTTTCAACTTCTCACCCGCGGCCTTAAGGGTGAAGTCCGCCACGGCGGCGGCCATGATCACGCAGTCGTTCTCGGGGGAGCGTTTCATCATCGCCTCGTGCAGCTCGGCCGCACTCTCAACCGGCACCACTTCGATGGCGTTGACGGTATCGAGACTGAGCGCTAGACGCGCGGAGGTCACTAAGGTCACGCTCGCGCCCAAGCGACAGGCCACTTCGGCCAGGGCGTAGCCCTGTTTGCCCGAGGAACGATTCGACAACACGCGCACCGGATCGATGGCCTCACGCGTCCCCCCCGCACTCACCAGTACTCGCACGCCCGTCAACACCCCGCGATAGCCCATCACGATCTTGTCCACGAGCTCGGCGATCCGCTGGGGTTCGACGAGCCGGCCCGTTCCCTCGTCGCCCCCGGCCAGACGACCTTCTTCAGGCTCGAGCACCATGACCCCGCGTCGACGCAGCGTCGCCAGGTTCTCCTGCACCGAGGGCTGTTCCCACATTTCGGTGTGCATCGCCGGACACAACAGCACCGGCGCGCGCGTGGCGAGCAAGGTGGCCGTCAAAAGATCGTCGGCCAGGCCCATGGCGTAACGAGCGATGAGGTGCGCCGTGGCGGGCGCCACGACCACGAGCGACGCGTGGGACCCTAAAGACGTGTGAGGAATTGGCGTCGTGGGATCGCCGAAGAGACTCGTACGCGCGGGCTCACTGGCCAGCGCCGAGAACGTCACGGCACCGACGAAACGCGTGGCGTCGGGCGTAAGGACCGGCACGACGTGATAGCCCTTGTCGCACAGCAGGCGCAAAAGCTCGACCGACTTATAAGCGGCGATCCCGCCGGCGACGCCTAGAACAATGCGAGGAGTCGACGAATTAGGCGTCGCGGAGGGCATCAGTGAAGGCGTCCAGGTCACTGTTGGCGTCCTGGCGAGCCTGTTCCACGGCCTCGGCCTGTAGTCGCTCGTTCTCTAGCTCTTCGCTGGTCGGTCGGTGGAACAAGAGCTTGCCCTCGTAGAGCTCTTCCATGGCGAGCGAGAGAGACTTGTTCGATAGCGACGTCACCTGGGGAGGAATCAAAGCGCCGTGGCCCGAGCCCAGGCCGTTGTAGTACTCGTTGATTTCGCGGGCTCGAATCGCCGACACCGCGACCAGCGTGAATTTCGAGTCGCCCACCTTTTCGAGCAGGTTCTCAATGGGCGGATCTACGAGAGTGGGGCGTTCGGCCATGAAAGTCAGTCCTTTTGACGAGGGGTTCCGCCACTACTGGCGAAGTTCTTCCAGTATAGAGAGAATTTGCGCGCTCGCTCGCTCCACGTCATCATTCACGATCACGTGAGAAGCCAGTTGCTGGCCCTTTTCAAGCTCCGCCGGCGCGCTGGAGAGGCGATCGGCGACGTGTTCATCGTCGTCGCCTCGATGGCGAAGACGCTCTTCGAGTCGCTCCATCGAGGGCGGCAAGATCAAAAAAACCACGGCGTCTGGACGACGCTGGCGAACCTGCTCGGCGCCTTGTACCTCAATCTCTAAGAGCACGTCGGCGTGCTCGGGTGCGTCGGGCAGGGGCGTGCCGTAAAGGTGGCCATGGAACTCCGCCCACTCAAGAAACTTCCCTTCTTCAATGGCACGATCGAACGTCGCGCGATCCACGAAGTGGTACTCGTCACCTCGTTCGCCCACACGTTGTTCGCGCGTGGTCCAACTTCGACTGAGCCATAGTTGGTCGTCAATATCTACGAGACGCCGCGCCAGGGTCCCCTTGCCCACTCCCCCGGGACCAATCAGCACGACGGTCAGCGGATCAGCGGACAAGAGCTCGAAACAGTTCGGCGCGCTGCTTGGGTCCGAGCCCGCGAATTCGACGAGTCTGCGCGATGGACGCGCTCTTCATGATGCGTTCCGCCTTGACCTCGCCGATGGCGGGCAACGCGCTGATCAAGTCATACGCCCGCATTTGGGCGACGCACTCCTCACGCCCCGCCAAGGCGAACAACTCGTCGAGTGATAACTCTCCGGACTTCACGAGCCGCTTGACTTCCGCGCGACGGCGACGATTCGCTACCGCTAAACGTGACGCTTCCACGCGCTGTTCTTGCGACAGTGTTGGCGGCGTCGGTGTCACGAGGTCAGACTACTCCGCTGACGTCGCGTTGGCTAGAGTGCGTCCCGCAACTCGTCACGCCAGCGACTGGCCGCGTCACGAAGCCCTCGCCGTTCGGGGCCTGCGTGCAAGATGGCCCGCGACACGCTCACCAGCACCGTCCCCTCGGCGCAGCGCTCGAAGAGTCTCGCGACGTCCTTCGCGTCGGCGCCCTGGGCACCGACGCCCGGCACCAAATAGGGCCCCGACAACGTCGCGAGATCGAAGTCGGGTGCTTCACGCGTAGCCCCGATCACCACACCCAGTGACCCGAGTCCCTCGTCGAGATGGTTCAGCTCGGCCACTCGACGAAGGACCATATCTTCTACTCGTTCGTTCTCGAGCGTCCGTACGCCTTGTAGAGCGCGACCCTCCTCATTCGACGTCGCCGCCAGGACGAACACCCCTCGGCCACTAGCCGCCGCCGCCACAAAGAGTGGCGCCAGGGCGTCCACGCCGAGGTAGGGACTGGCGGTCACGGCGTCCACGGCCAGGGGTGCGCCGTCGCGCAACCACGCTTGGGCGTAGCCCTCGTTCGTCACGTTGAAGTCGCCGCGCTTGGCGTCGGCGATCACGAGCACCTCGGCGTCGTGCGCGTCGCGGATAAAACGCTCTAATACGGCAAAGCCAGCCGAACCGAATCGCTCGAAATAGGCGACCTGCGGTTTGATGACGGCCACGACACCCGTGACGGCCTCGAGTACCGCGAGGGAGCAAAACTCGAGTCCCTCGATGCTGTCGGGGCGACCCCACGACGAGAGCAGCGCACTACTGGGATCGACGCCCACGCACAGCGGACCTTGTTCAATGAGACGTGCTTGGAGGCGGCTGCCGAAGGTCTCAGCCATGCGCCACCCCTATAAGTTCTGTCACCCTGTGCACCCGATGGCGCACCATCCACTGCGTCAACTCTCTTTGCACGATCCAGGGTGCTCGGGGATTCGCGAAGGTCGCCGTGCCCACTTCGAGCGCGTTCGCTCCGGCCATCAACATCGCCACCGCGTCCGCACCGCTCCGCACGCCACCCACGCCCACCAAGGGCGTCTCGGGAAAGGCCTCACGACACTCGAAAACGGCGCGCAACGCAATCGGTAGTATGCCCGGCCCACTGACTCCCCCACCGCCCGCGCCGAGCGAAAGATGGCGCGTCTCCACGTCGATGCTCAGACCGAGGACGGTGTTGATGAGCACGAGCGCGCTCGCCCCCGCGCCGATCGCCGCGCCGGCGACCTCGAGCAACTGAGGCGTATTGGGACTCAGCTTCACCCACAGTGGTGCCCCGGCCGCGCGGGCGGCCTCGACGATCTCACTCGTGGCCAGGGGCGAGTGCGCGAACATTTCTCGTCCACCCTCTAAGTTCGGACAGCTGGCGTTGACCTCCAGCGCCACGATGTCGGCCCCACTCATGGCCTCTGCGGCGCTCGCGAACTCCTCCACCGTTCGTCCCCAGATCGATCCGACGACCGTCGCGCCTCGACGTACGAGCGCGAGCAGTTCGCCAACTCGCCACGCCGCCACGCCCGGTCCAGCCAGGCCCACCGAGTTCAACAGATGTTCGCCCGACGCGGCGACGCGAGGCGCGGGATTGCCCTCCCAGGCAAAGGCCGCCAGTGACTTGGTCACCACGGCGCCTAGTTCGTTGAGTTCGCCGTAGCCCGCCAGTTCGTCACCGTGTCCCGCCGTTCCCGAGGCGGTCAAGACTGGCGAGCGTAACGCCACGGCGCCGACGTGCGTGGAAAGGTCCGTCACGAGTGCAGCTCCTGGAGCGAGCGAACGCGCCAGCCTCGGGCGCGCGTATCGGCAATCCCCTTCGCCGCGGCGAAGCCGGCGCTCAATGTCGTCACACAGGCCACGCCGTGACCCACGCAGGCCGTGCGAATCGCCGCGCCGTCGGACCGAGCGCTCGATCCCGAAGGCGTGTTCACGACCAGCTGCACCTCGCCCGAGGTGATCATCTTCACGGCGTCCACGCCGAGATCGCCCAGTCCCACTTTGCCGACCAAGGTGTCCACCTTGACGTCATGTGAGCGCAGAAAGCCTGCCGTGCCGACGGTCGCCGCCAGGCGAAAACCCAATCGCGTCAGTTGACGCGCCAGCTCGAGTCCGGCCACCTTGTCACGGTCGGCCAGGGACAAAAAGACCTGCCCGGTGTCGGGCAGGCGGGTGCCGGCGGCGAGCTGGGACTTGGCAAAGGCGATGCCGAAGCTCTCCCCGATGCCCATCACTTCCCCCGTCGAGCGCATCTCGGGTCCCAGGACCGTGTCCACGCCTGGAAAGCGGCTAAAGGGTAAGACCGCCTCTTTCACGCTCACGAACGAGGGCACCGGGGTACCCGCGGGTACCATGCCCTCATCGCGGAGCTGGACGAGGGTCTGGCCCATCATGACCCGCACCGCGACCTGCGCCAGCGCCACGCCGGTGGCCTTGGCCACGAAGGGCACGGTGCGACTGGCACGAGGGTTCGCCTCGAGCACGAAGACCTCTTCGTCTTTGACGGCGTACTGCACGTTGATCAACCCGACCACGCCCAGTGCGTTAGCGATCCGCTCGGTGTACGCGTGCAGGGTCGCGAGCACCTCGCTACTCAGAGTCTGGGGCGGCAACGCACAGGCCGAGTCGCCTGAGTGCACGCCGGCCTCCTCGACGTGTTCCATGACACCGGCCACGAAGACGTCGCCCTGGGCGTCACGAATGGCGTCGACGTCGACTTCGATGGCGTCTTCGAGGAAGCTGTCGAGGAGGATCGGCCGACTCTGCGACGCGCCGCCTTCACGCGCGAGGGATCCGTGGGCACTGGTGAGATCACGCATCACGCGCTCGAGCGACGCGTCGTCATAGACGATCTCCATGGCCCGTCCCCCCAGGACGTAACTCGGTCGAACCAAGACCGGAAAGCCCACGCGCTGAACGATCGCCCGCGCGTCGGCCAGCGAGAGCGCCACGTCGCCCGGGGGTTGACGCAGTCCGAGCGAGGTACAAAGGGCCGACCACCGCTGACGATCTTCGGCGGCGTCGATGGAACTGACCGGTGTACCCAACACCAGAGAGGGGTCGAGGGAGTGCGAGAGTTTGAGTGGCGTCTGTCCGCCCATGGAGACGATGACGCCGAGCAGCCGGGCGCCCTCGACGCAGGCCGCCTGTTCGGCGGCGATGACTTCGGCCACGTCCTCGGGCGTTAGGGGCTCGAAGTAGAGGCGATCCGACGTGGAGTAGTCAGTCGAGACCGTCTCGGGATTGCAGTTCACCATCACCGTCTCGTAGCCCATGTCGCGTAACGCCAGCGACGCGTGCACGCAGCAGTAGTCGAACTCGATTCCCTGACCAATGCGATTCGGACCCGAGCCGAGAATGATGACACGGTCACGTGAAGACACCTCCACCTCGCTGGTGTCTTCGTACGTGCTGTAGTGATAGGGCGTTGACGCGTCGAACTCCGCGGCGCAAGTGTCGACGGTCTTAAAGGTCGTCACGACGCCCTTCGCTCGCCGTAGTGACGCCACGTCGTCGCCGGTGCTGCCCACGAAGCGGGCGATCTGGAGGTCGGAGAATCCCCACTGCTTGTAGTGGCGCCATCCCCTGGCGTCTAAGTTCGCGAGGTCAACGCCGCCGGTCAACTCGCGTTCACGTTCGACGATCTCAAAGAGTTGGCAAATGAACCATCGGTCGATTCTCGTGCGCGCGGCGAGTTCGCCGATCGAGACCCCCCGCCAGAGCGCTTCGTGCAACGCAAAGAGTCGCTCTGGCGTGGGCACCACACAGCGCTCCCAGAGCGCGTCGAGCTCGAGCGCAGCAAATTCCGAGTCCTCGCCCAGGGCGAAACCGACGCGACCCTGTTCGAGCGAGCGAACCGCCTTTTGGAGCGACTCGGCAAAATTGCGACCAATGGCCATGACCTCGCCCACCGACTGCATGCGCGTGCCGAGTTGGGGCGACGAACCCGGCAACTTCTCGAAGGCCCAGCGAGGGATCTTGGTGACCACGTAGTCGATGACCGGTTCGAAGCTAGCGGGCGTGACCTGGGTGATGTCGTTTTGAATTTCGTTCAAGGTGTAACCCACCGCCAGACGGGCAGCAATCTTCGCGATGGGAAAGCCCGTGGCCTTGGACGCCAGCGCACTGGATCGTGAGACCCTTGGATTCATCTCGATGACCAACCGTTGGCCAGTGTCGGGATTCACCGCAAACTGGACGTTGGACCCCCCGGTTTCCACCCCGACGCGCCGTAGTACCCGAAAGGCGTCGTCGCGCATCTCTTGATACTCCACATCCGAGAGCGTCTGTTGGGGAGCGACGGTGATCGAGTCACCCGTGTGTACACCCATCGGATCGACATTCTCGATGCTGCAGATCACAACGCAGTTGTCGGCGTGGTCGCGCATGACCTCGAGCTCGAACTCTTTCCAGCCGGCGATGGAGCGTTCGACGAGAATCTCGCCAATGGGCGACGCGGCGATGCCTTCGCCAGCCAAACGCACCAGTTCGTCGTCGCTCGTCGCGATGCCGGTGCCGGCTCCGCCCAGGATGAAACTGGGGCGAATCATGACCGGCCAACCGATCGACTTGGCGATCGAGAGGGCGCCGTCGATCGAGCGGGCGAAATCCGACTCCGGCACGGCCAAGCCGATGTCGGCCATGGCCTCTTTGAACTGTTCGCGGTCCTCGGCCGTGGCGATCGACTCAGGCCTGGCGCCAATGACCTCGACGCCCAGGCGCTCTAAATCACCGCGACGAACGAGTTCCATTGTCAAGTTCAATGCAGTCTGCCCGCCGAGGGTGGGCAACAACGCGTCGGGCCGTTCGCGCTCGATGATATCGATCAGAACGTCCGCGTCGAGGGGCTCGACGTAGGTGGCGTCAGCCGTGGCGGGATCGGTCATAATCGTGGCGGGATTCGAATTCACCAGCACGACGCGGTAGCCCTCACTGCGCAACACTTGACAGGCCTGGGTGCCGGAGTAGTCGAACTCGCACGCCTGGCCGATCACGATGGGGCCCGATCCGATGACCATTATCGACGAGATGTCGTTACGGCGAGGCATCAGTGAAGTTCCAATGAGTTGTTTCGCAACAGCGCGTCAAATCGATCAAAGAGATAACGGGCGTCGTGGGGACCGGGTCCCGCTTCGGGGTGGTACTGCACCGAAAAGCAGCGTTCCTTCGTGTCGTAGATGCCCTCGATCACGCCGTCGTTCAAGTTGACGTGACTGATGATCGCGGTCCTCAGCGATCCCGGGGTCACCGCGTAGTTATGGTTCTGCGACGTGATCTCAATCTTGAGGGTAAGGAGGTCCTGGACCGGATGATTGCTGCCGTGATGACCAAAGGGCAACTTGAAAGTGGATCCGCCCAGTGCGTCAGCCAAGAGTTGGTGGCCGAGGCAGATGCCAAAGATCGGCACCGTACCTAGTAGCTCTTCGAGCACCCGGACTTGCGCGCCCAGCGCCGCGGGATCGCCGGGCCCGTTCGAGAGAAAGACACCGTCGGGCCGCAGGGCCCGAACCTCGCTGGCGCTGGCGTTGGCGGGCACCACGGTCAGGCGAAAGCGGCGCGCGAGCTCGTGCACCATGGTCGTCTTGATGCCGTAATCGAGGGCCACCACGTGCAGGTCCCCGTGCCCTCGGGTGTAGGACTCACGAGTCGAGACGGTCGTGACGTAGTCAGCGCCGTCTGTGCCCCTGGCGTCGCGCGCCGCGCGCGCGACGAGCTCGAGGTCGCCGTGGCCAAAGGCGCCCGCCAGTGCGCCGTGTGAGCGTAGGTGCCGGGTCAGACGTCGCGTGTCTACTCCGACAATCGCCGGTACGCCGTGCTGGCGGAGGAAGCCCTCGAGAGGACCGACGCTGCGCCAGCTCGAGGGAACGTCGGTGAGATCGCGCACCACCACGCCTTGGCACCAGGGGCGAAGGGCCTCTTCGTCGAGTGGCGTCACGCCGTAGTTACCAATATGGGGATAGGTAAAGGCGATGATCTGACCGGCGTAGCTCGGATCGGTAATTATCTCTTGATAGCCGCTCAGCGCAGTGTTGAACACGAACTCACCCGACGTGACGCCGGACCCAGGGAGGTGACCCGCGGCGTACCCCTCGAACGTCGCGCCGTCGTTGAGCACCAGAGAGGCGGGCGGGCGAATCACACCAGCGCCCCGCCGTGCACGACCAATTCGCCCTTGGCGACCAAAGCGCGCACCTTGCCGAGCATGGCGCGCCCGTCATAAGGAGTGTTCGTGGCACGGCTGTGCAGCGCGTCGCGTCGGACGGTCCAGCGTTGAGCGGGATCGAACACCACCACGTTGGCGTGCTCGCCCGCGCGCATGGCGCCGCCGTGCGCCCCGTGACGCGGTCGCCGGTCACCAGCGCGCAGTTGCGCGACGCGGGCCGGTCCTCGACTGAGCAGTGAAAAGAACGTCAAGGGGTTCGACGATTCCGCGCCCAACGCCTCGTAAGTCAAGGCCGCCACGTGTTCGAGGCCCAGCATCCCCGGCGGCGCCTCGTCAAAGGGAAGGTCCTTCGTTTCGGGCGCGTGCGGCGCGTGATCCGTCGCGACGGCGTCAATCTGACCGGCGACCAACGCCGCGCGAAGCGCCGCCACTTGCGCCGCTGCACGAAGGGGCGGGTGAACCTTGAAGATTGGATCGAAGGTCGTCATCGAGTCCTCGTCCAACGTGAAATGGTGGGGCGCGACTTCACAGGTAACGGGGAGTCCCTCGAGGCGCGCCGCGACGAGCATCGCCACCGATCGCGCCGTCGAGAGGTGTAAGAAGTGCATCGGACACCCCGTCAAGCGCACGAGTTCGAGGTCACGCATGACCATTAGTTCTTCGGCGAGCATGGGTCGTCCGATGAGCCCGAGGCGGCTACTGACCACACCTTCGTTCATCGACCCCCCCGCGGCCAACCGCTCGTCCTCACAGTGTTGCGCCAGGCACACGCCCAGGGGCCGGGCGTAAACGAGCGCTCGACGCATGAGCGAAGGATCCTGGACGCCGATGCCGTCATCGGTGAAGATCCGAACGCCGAGCGCGGCCATCTCGGCCATCGGCGCGAGCAGCTCGCCTCGGCGACCTTGAGTGATGGCGCCCGCCACGGCGATGTCGAGCGCCGTACGCGCGCCGCGATCCAAGACGTACGAGACCAGGGCCGGATTGTCCAGTGCCGGCTCGGTGTTGGGCATCGCTACCAGGGCGCTAAAGCCACCCATCGCGCCGGCTTGGGCGCCCGATTCGATCGTCTCGGCCTCTTCGTGACCGGGCTCGCGCAGATGCGTGTGTAAATCGACCAGTCCCGGTCCCACCCAGCAGCCCTCGGCATCGATCTCCAACGCCCCGCGGGGCGCCTGCAGGTGCGGGGCGACTTCGCGGATGAGTCCGTCCTCGATCAAGACGTCGCCCACCGCACTCGAGGTTTCGCCCACCACCAATCCCTGACGAAGGACCACGGCACTCACGGCGATTCTCCCTTGGTCCCCGCCACGCTCAAATAGAGCACGGCCATTCGAACGGGCACGCCGTTGGCGACTTGTCGGTCGATCACCGCGGCACGAAGATCGGCGACGCCCGAGTCAATCTCCACGCCTCGGTTAATCGGTCCGGGGTGCATGATGATCGTCTCGGGACGCAGCCGTTGAGCTCTTTCTAGAGTGAGTCCGTAGGTCGTGGTGAACTCACGCAACGTCGGAACGAACGAGCCCGATCCTCGCTCGCGCTGGAGACGCAAGAGACCCACGACGTCGGCCCAGGCCAACGCGTCCTCGAAGTTACTGGCCCGCGTCACCGGCCAACTGCCAATCTCCTCGGGTAGGAGCGTTCCGGGCGCGGCCACGCGCACCTCAGCTCCCAGGGCCACGTACGCTGCGACGTCACTTCGCGCCACGCGACTGTGTCGTACGTCACCCACAATCAAGATTCTTAGGCCTTCGAACAGTTCCGAGCCCGTCTCTCGCCCCGTCGATCCCAGGCGTTCGGAGAGAATCTGGCGAATCGTGAAGGCGTCGAGAAGACCCTGGGTGGGGTGTTGGTGTTGCCCATCCCCACCGTTAATGACTCGCACGTGGGGTACGTAGCGACTCACTTGGTGAGCGGCGCCACTGGACTGGTGACGCATAACGACCGCGTCGATGCCGAGGGCGTCAATCGTGGCGATGGTGTCGCGCAGCGATTCGCCCTTTTTCACGCTGCTCGACGCGATAGCGAGCGAAAGGACGTCCGCGCTCAATCGCTTAGCGGCCGTCTCGAAACTGAGCCGAGTGCGCGTCGACTCTTCGAAGAAGAGCGAAGCCACGACGCGGCCCTTGAGAGCGGGCACCTTCTTTATCGTGCGTTGATTGACTTCCACGAACGACTCGGCGGTGTCGAGAATCTCCACGATCGCCTCGCGCGACAGATCGTTGAGCGAAATCAGGCTCTCGCCACGTAACGAGTGGATCATGGCGCGGTCCTCGAGCCAATCCAGACGCCATCTAAGTTGGCCACGATGGCTTCGTCCAAGGAGGTGGGGAAGTTCTTGCCCACAAAATCGGGGCGAATCGGCAGTTCTCGATGTCCCCGGTCCACCATCACCGCGAGCTGCACGGCGCGCGGACGTCCCCAGTCGGTCAGCGCGTTGAGGGCCGCTCGGATGGTGCGACCGGTGAACAGGACGTCGTCGACCAAGACCACGGTACGACCCGTCAGGTCATGATCGATCGACGTCGAGGACGCAGGAGGAACTGGATTGAGTAAGAGATCGTCGCGATAGAACGACACGTCGAGCAGGCCCAGCGACGTCGATTCACCCGTCACCTCGCTCAGCAATGTCGAGAGTCGGCGGGCGAAGGGCTCGCCACCCGTTTGCAGTCCAATGATCGAAAGCTTGGACACCACGTGATTTCGTTCGACGATCTCGTGCGCCATCCGCTTCAGGGCTCGCGCTACGTCGTCCGACGAGAGAAGCTGGCTCTTTGCAAAAAACGTCAGGCCGCGTTCGCGCGCCTGACGTTCGCCCTCGGTACCCATGTCACTCCTGTCGTACGAACCTCACGGGGTCTGCTTCACGACAATCTTGAATTCACTCTATCAAAAGGGCACGCGGACTTCGAACTAGGGCTCGGACGCCTCATCAACGTCTTCGGCAGTCGTCGAAGTAGGTGTTCGCCCAGGTCGAAAGGACGCCACCGATTGCACTGGATCGCGCAGAGTGATTCGATCGATGACATTGGAGAGCGAACCCTCTTCAGCAATCGCTCGACGAATGATAACGATGAGCGCAGGCACTGCCCAGAAGTCACCGCAGACCCAAAGTATGGCGGCGCCGATCTGTTGATCGGCGAAGGGCGAAAGGGTCACGCCCGGGATATGTGCGTAGTTGGAGTACCAACTCACCGCCGTCAAAATACTCATGGACATGGCGAGCACCGTCATTATCGCGTTGGTCGCGACAATAGAACTTACCTGCCATCCCGCGCCGCGAGCGGGCTTCATCGGATACGAGTCAATCATCTGGAGCCAGAACAGCACACCGGTGACGAAGAAGCTGGTGTGCATCGCCCATACGTGAACTGCTTGATTTCGCTCGGCGAGTTCAAACAGTGCGGGGATGTGCCAGAGGACCATCACGGCGTTGAAGGAGATCAGCGCGAACCACGGCGACCGTATGAATCGGCCGACCGCGCGAATACCACGAGCCTTGTCGCTCAAATAGAGGAAGCGGCCAATGTTCCGCCGCGTCGTCACCGGCAGTGCGAACATCAACGGTATCCAGGGAGCACCCGTCACAATCAGCACCGGCGCGGCGAACACAATGAGAATGTGCTCAATCATGTGTACAAAGAAGTACCTCTCTGACCAGTAGTCGAGCGGCGAAGCAATCGCCACCAAGAGCACCGCCAAGCCGGCATAAAAGACAAGAGAATTTCGTCGTCGTCGTCGAGTGCGCGCGGGCAGCGAGTGGTGTCGAAGGCGACTGAGACCAACCTCGTTCGCGATAACGGTGATGACGGCGATGACGACGAACGGGTCGAAGGTCCAGTGCTGAGTTACGTACTCCACGCCGACGCCACCTCCCCTACCGATCGGTCGCTTTAGTCAAGGTACCGTAGTGGCGCGTTCCAAGAGAGTTCACTATGAAGTCCGCACTCGCTAACCGGGACCTCTCGTCGGATCTTCGTGGACGCCAGGGGGAATCGGAACCTCCCCCTCGTCGGCGCGTCGAGTCGCCTCCAGATCTCGTTGGTGTTCTTGCCACGCGGCCAACATCCCCTCGTACTCTTGCGCGATGGCGGGCCGTGTTCGGCGGCGCCACTTAGTCGCGACGCCGGGATGAAGGATCTTCCACCACATGTAGATCGCGAACATTCCAAGCAGCGGCCATTCGAAGACATACGCCCAACTTAGGGCGTTGCCGCGCTCAGCGCGTCCTATCTCGAACCAAAAGGCCCCCGCGCACATCGCCAAGCCCAGAACCAGCGTCAGGTGCGCCTTGAACGCAGGCGCTCCAGTTAATCGCGACCAGCTCTCAGGTTTCAGTTCGGCGTCTTTAGCGCCTTCAACCCCGTCCATGTGGTTACTTTATCTCGGGCGAATCGAGCATCCTCGCGGCGTCATTCGGTGAACTTTCTCTCCCCAAGCCTTGTGATTGGCCCCTGGGAATACGTCAGTTTCCGCTTCAAAAAAGATAGCGTGTATTGGCCATCATTACTGTGAAAATATCGAAGAGTGACGGACCGCGAGGTGACCAGTACGAATCGTGAGCGTTCCGACCCCTCTGGTGAGTTGACCGAAGAGCAGAGAGCTTCTGTATTCGGCGCCGCCAACGCTTTGGCGGACCGAAGAGCCGTGTCACGCTTTGGACGGCTACCCGTTCCTCCCAAATTCGTCATATGGACCGTTACCGTTTTACTGCTTATGGGAGTCGGGGGGCAAATCATTGATCACTACTTCGGAAGTATCGGCGGAAAAACCATCGCCGCTAAGTTGGTGTTGCCCAATTTACAGGCAACGTCCACAACCAATGTTTCTAGCGACGCGAATCTTCTGTCGCTCCAAACGTATATGGGTCTCAAATTCATCGGATCCGCGGCGGCCATAACTTTCACTCTGACGAACCAGTCAAATCAGAAATGGAGTCTCGCATCACAGAAGGGCAAAGTGGTGGTCTTGACCTTCTATAACTCGATATGCAATGACATATGCCCAGTACTGGGCGCCGAAATAAGAGAAGCGCACCAACTTCTCGGTCTCGAGAGTTCCAAGGTGGTCTTCGCCATCGTCAATACCGACCCCAATCAACATTCCGTCTCGCCCCAGAGTGAAGCGCTCCGTGAACCGCGACTTTCGAAGATTCCCTCCGTGTCGTTTCTCACCGGCAGTGTTCAGCAGCTGGATAGCGTGTGGACGACGTATGGCGTTAAGATTAACGTCGGCGCCAGAGCCAACGAAGTTACGCATAATAATGTGCTGTACTTCATTGGACCTAACGGCAAACTTGACGCGTACGCGACGCCGTTTGCATCGGAAAATAAATTCGGTCACTTCACCTTGAACTCTTCGAGCATTCATCTTTACGCCCAGGCGATAGCGGAGACAGCAGTTAGTCTTGTGCCGTGACGGATGACCTATCAGGCTTTGAAGAGATTCCCTTCGACCCGGCCACGATGGCGACCTCTTCACTGGGTATAGCAAAGGCCATTTGGTACAAACGGCCGTGGTTTCTCCTCACGGTAGTGATCGTTTTCGTCGTGGCGGTGTCAGTTATCTCTGACCTGTCCCGCCCGATCACGAAGGCGCAGGACGCGTCTTCCCAAAATGCCACAATCAAGGCAATCAACTCTGACATTAAGGAATGCGCCTTCGCTGTGAATGAGTCGTTCAATTTCTACAACGACGACGTCAGTGGGAAGTTAACGCCGTCGGAACTCTCTCAAACGACAAAATTGCTCGTCGACGATCGAACGGCCTGCTCGTTTGCCAGTCAACCGGTGTACGACTTGACGAACAACATTCAACCTACGGATACGAAGGCCGGAAAACACATTGATCGAATGAAGAGTCTCGTGGTCAAGTGGATCACGGACTACGCGTTGGCTTCGATTGACGATATTCAATACTTGTTTAAAAACCCTGGTAGGGCCTCGAAAATTCGCGATCTCTCCACTCAAGAAGCGCACCTAAGCACTGAGCGTCAATTCGCGCTGAACGAAGTGAGCGACGCCCAGAAGATCTTGGGGATGAGACTGGCAACGCTAAAGTTGCCCGTTCTACCCCACTTGATTGGCACGTGAAGAGTCTGACCTCATCGTTCAGCACCGACCTACTGACGTGATTAGACGTCTGCCCCAACCTTGACAACTCCACCGTCGCGCCGAACCGCCAACTAGGGGTTCGTTCCGAAGAATCCCCTCGTGCGGTCACGACGTACCAGTTGACAGAGCTCGTCGTCGGGATCATCTTCGGATCGCAGCCATCGGTTGAGGTTCGAAAAAACCAGCGGTATAAACGCACCCGCGGCGATAAACCACATGGCTCCCGCAGTGAACTGTTGATCAACGTACGGCGATAGATCAAGGCCAGCTCTGTGATGGAATACTGGAGACCAAGAACTGTGCGTCATTGCCATGAGATAGGCGGTGACCCAAACGGTCCACATCGCGATGGCGGAAATTCCAATTCGATAGGGTCTCGTCGTACTTGGACTTAAGGGTGGAGAATCAACGAGTTCAAACCACAAAAGTGCGCCGCCGACGACGAGTGTAATCGACTCAACCACCACGAGCCACGCGTGACGACCGAGCAAGTCAACCACCGGTGCGGACCGCCACAGAATTGTCTGACCCATAAAGAGCAGCAGTAACGAAACCGAACGCTGGTGCCCTCGACGCCCGACCCGAGAGAGTGCCCACCGATCGAAAAGTTTGCGAGGTCCCGGCGAAACGAGGGCTCCGTCACTGCTAAAACGAAGCGGCTCACCCGACGCGAGGACCAGCAGACGCCAGGGACCTCCGGCGACGAGTAAGGCGGGGATGACGATCGCGAAGAGACAGAATTGGATGGCCTGAACGAACTCGTACTGCCTCGACCAGGTCTCTAACGGCGGAATGAGAAACAGGAGCCAGAGACCGAGACTGGCGATTACGAGGGTCGTTCTAAAGTAACTCTTACGTCGAATCTCCGTTGCCCGAAGTGATTCTCCGCTCACTCCGAATGATGACGCTGAAAGAATCCCCATATGCAAACTCCAAAGAAGACGCCGAGCAACACCACCAGGGTCTGAATCTGGGGACCGATAAAATTGTCAACACCTAGCATCATCAACACCGAGCCTTCAACTATTAAACTTCTCTCCGAGCCACCACCGTACGACTACAAAAATTGTCATGCATCCTAAAGCAGATAGAACATCGCAAACAGCAACGTGCTCGCCAGAGCAATAAATCCCCAGAAATAGGTCATGGCGGCAACGTTGGCCCTAAAGGACTGCGCCGTTGGGGCCATTGACGTCATCGGATTTGCACCGCCCAGTTCAGTTCGAAGTCGCGAAGCGCGCGCCAGAGTCGTCTCGAGCCAGTAGGTACCGGCGGATATCGTGATGATGTTAATCACGGCGTAACCGATGAACGTCGACGCGTAACCGCTCGAGCCCGGGTAAAATGGAACCGCCGTGAACTCCCAGATCTGGAGAAGTAGCGCGACCAATCCAGCGCCAACGCCCGTCCAGCCCGCTACCTGCCAGTCGAGTACTGCGCCCTTGCGGAGACGAGTCTGACCAAAAATGGCGAACAACGTTGTTAAGAGCATGAGCGAATAGATCGCCCAGCCGATACTCGTGGGCGCCGTGACGTGATGCGGACGCCACAACAGTCCGTTGTTACTCGAACGCAAATAAAAGTAGCTAAAACAAAGCGACGCCACGAGGAACGTGTACATTCCGATGAAAAGGCGTCCACCGCTCCAGATAGAACCAATGTGTGCCCGAAGTTCAAATTCGCGCTCTTCGGGAGTGTCGCTCATCCTCTTGGGATTTTTGAACGTGTCCGTCATACCCTTACTCTCCGCTCCCTAATTAGCCGGGTCGTCGCCGGAAGTTGATGAACTACTGGCATAAACATTGCGCTCGTCACCGAAGTCAGCCAGCGCCGGTGCGTTCTCTTCGCTGTAGTGGTACGGGTCGGTCATGATCACGGGAATGCGCTCAAAGTTGTACAACGGGATCGGATTCGCCGTCTGCCACTCAAGTCCCAGAGAGTCCCAGGGGTTGGCCGGCGCCTTTTCGGGGCTAATAAACATTGACCACATCAGGTTCGCCACAAAGATCAGCAGCGAAGCACCTAGGAGGAACTCGCCGACTGACGAGATGTCATTTAAGGTCTGCAGATTCTGCGCGTAGGTGAAAACTCGGCGCGGCTGACCTAAAATTCCAATGAAGAACATTGGAAAAAAAGTCAAGTTGAAGAAGATGAACATTGTCCAAAAGTGCCACAAACCGAGCTTTTTGTTCATCATGCGACCGGTCATCTTGGGCAGCCAGTAGTACAGGCCCGCCATAAAGGCGAAGACAAGTCCTCCCATGATCGTGTAGTGGAAGTGCGAAAGCACGAAGAAGCCACCGTGGAGCGTCACGTTCACCGGTACATCAGAAAGGAACACTCCCGAAATACCGCCGATAAGGAAGTTGAAGTACACCGCCAGGCAGAACAGCATTGGGACTTCGAATCTCATTTTCGATCGATAGAGCGTCCCCATTCCCACCAAGAATATGAAACCGGTGGGAATTGAGATCAACTCTGTCGTAAGCATGAAGAGCGGGCGCATGTCGGGGTTGATGCCGCTCTGGAATATGTGGTGCTGCCACACGAAGAATGACAGAAGAGCAACCCCTATCATTCCCGCCGCGGCGACACGATAGGCGAAGAGCGGCTTTCGACAAAACACCGGGATTATCTCTCCCACGATGCCAAAACCCGGCAAGGCCATGATGTACACCTCAGGGTGACCAAAGAACCAGAACAGGTTCTCCCACAGATACGAACTTCCCCCATGTTCAGTCACGTAGAACGCGGTTTGGACCGTCTTATCAAGAAGACCAAAGGTTCCCGCCGCAAAAAGTACGGGCGATGCCAGCGTTAAGAGGGCCGCCGTCGACAAAATGCCCCACACAAAAACCGGGATTCGACTCCACGTCATGCCCGGCGCACGATAGTTGACCACCGTTATCGCAAGATTAAAACCTGCCGCCATCATGCCAATGGAGATCACGGCGAATCCAAAGAGATACGACACCATGCCGGGGCCGGCTTGCGTCTGTAACGGCGCGTAGCCCGTCCAACCCGTCGGGAAGCCGCCGTAGGGCAGCGCCGAGAAGATCACGAAGTAACCGGCAACGAAGGTCCAGAGACTGAACGCTTCAATTCGCGGATACGCCATCCGGCGTGAACCAATCATGAGCGGAATGAAGTAGTTGCCCAGCGGCCCAACGATGATGGACGAGGCCATCATCATCATGATCGTCCCGTGTTCGCTGACAATCTTGATGTACGTGTCCGCGCTAAACACGTGAACCGTCGGACTCAACAGTTCGGTTCGAATCGCCATCGCGAGCAGACCACCGGTGAAGAAGAACAACAGAACACCAACGACGTACTGCAAACCGACGACTTTGTGGTCTAAATTAAAGCGAAAGTACCTAGTCCAGCCCGTGAGTTCAACCTCTTCCTTCGGCTCACGACCGACAATCTTAGCTAATGGGTAGTTCAGCGCTCCGATGCCCGCTAGCCAGCCCACCACCATGAAGATCAGCGCCAGAAGATCAGCGATCGAGTTCTGACCCGTGTTAACGACGACCGTATAGCCACTCGAGAGGTAGTTACCGAACCAGTGTCCAAATATGTAACCGAGAAAACCCAGAACGATGGCGGTGCCAACGTGTTGGCTCAACCAACCTCCACCCTTCGTCCTCGTAGATCCCATTGAGGACGGGGGAACCAGGTTGCTCTCCTCAACTACCGTCGGTCGTTCAGCGCTTATTGTCATCGCGCGATCTCCGTTTCCTTTTCAGTAACGCCTGGTCAAACTGCAAGATATTCATCATCACGATTTGGGTTGCTTCGATCCGTAAGTCTCCACCGAGCTGTACGGCGTCAACGAACCGTCCGGGTAGTAGCCCCCAGCGGCACCGTTCGCGTCTGGTACGTACGTCCAGGCGAACGCGGGCAAGATCGCAGTATTCTGAGCGTTCGCCGCTTCCGTCTTCGTCGCCCACGTCATAAAGGCCGATTGTGAAACCACTTTGCCGTAGTTGAACATGGCGCCGTGCCAGATGCCGCACAACTCATCGCAACGAACGGTGAAGTTCCCTAACTGCTGGGTCTTGGTGAACGCCACGTTGTTTATCTGCGGATTCGCGTCAGCTTTTACCGACAACTGGTACGCCCAAAAACTATGAATCACATCAAGCGACGTCACGTTAAAGCTAATGCGCGTGTTATTCGGCAAGATCAACTGGGGCGATTCAAACCCGCCAAACGTCGGGTAGCGGTACGTAAACTTCCACTGCTGAGCAATTACCTGCACAGGAAGTACTGCGTTGCTATTGGGAGTCCAGGTGCCAGTACCAGCGAGCGCCGCCGTGTCAGCTTTTATCGCCCCAGGAAATGCCCACAGCGGATTTGGTCCCTCACCACCACCTGAACCCTGTCCGACCACGAGCTCCACGATGCCAAAGGCCGCAAGGCACAAAACGGCGAAAGTGGTAATTGCAATCCAGGAGACCTCGGTTCTTTTATTGCCAGTGGCGCTAGGTCCTCCGACCGGCTCCGGGGCACCGGCCTTACCCGATCTCCAGTTCACGACCGCGTACAACATGTACGTCCACACACCAATTATGACGGGAAATGCGACGACGAACAGTACGTTAAAGTCGAATTGATCCGCGACCGCTGATGAAGTCATCCGGCCGGGCGGAGTGTGCGGGCCCACGAGGAACCAGTAGAGCAGATCCCCGACGACTGAAAGCACAATCCAAATAACCGTGATTCGACGCAAGTGGCGGGGTTCTGCCTTATTTGAATTCTCGGTATCCATGGCTAACCCACCACTTCCAATTGGCCACCCATGTAGTTCTGCGTCGACATCGGGCCGCCGTTGCCAAAGAGATAACCGAGCCCACAGGGCACGAAGCATTGCCAGTTATAAGTGCCCGGTCCCGGAGTCTTAAAACTAAACGTCTCGACATTATGAGGCGAGGAGAGTTGGCACGGACCTGCGCCACAGACGTTTGCGTTGGAGTTCACGCCCACGAGGGGCACGCTCACATTAAATTGTGGAATCGCAAAGGTATGACCAACTCCGTTTCCGGTGTTCGAGTTGTACACACTGAAGTTCTTGCCATTCAACGTCGCCATGCCAGTGACCGTGCCTTGCACCTGACCCCACTCCTGGTTACGAAGCGGGCTCCCGGAGTCGTATTGAAGAATCGTCATGTTGATCACGGTGTTCGCCGGGAGCTTCCACGACGTGTCGTGGACCCACTGACCGGTGCGCGGATCCTTGACGAGGTACGACACCCACGTCGGATGCGATCCAAATCCGATTGCCCCCACGGTCTGCACCGTCAAACTCACTGGTTGACCCGCGGCCTGAGTGTTGGTGAAGTTCATGACTCCACCGGGTACGCCTGGCGTTAGTAAAGTGGCCACGCCCCACACGACCAGACCTACCGCAACCAGGAAGAGCCCAAGAACGGTTGCCAGTCTCCCCCCCATTGACATGCTCCACCCCTCGCCACAACGCGCTCCCACTGGAACTCCGAACCTATAATAACCAGTCGCGTCACTAATGTGAAGACTTGTGAGCCAAAAAAGTAAAACTCTTTGGATTCACGTCGGCCTCGTTTTGGCAGAGACGATCTGCGTCCTGGGCCTTACTGTCGAGTATCTACGGGCCCGGTCTGGGAATACGCTCTCGTGGGCCTACGTCTTTGAGTGGCCCTTTTTCGCCGGCTACGCGGTCTACATGTGGCGCAAACTGCTTCGAGCCGAGGCCGGGGAGCCGGCTCGAAGCGACCATTTGACCCCCGATGTCATGGACCCGGCGCTCGAGACCTACAACGAGTACCTCCGGTCAGTCCATGGCGGTGCGCCCGACGCACCTCGAATTCCCCCAAACGCGGTTGAGTGAATCTGGCTTAAGTCGCGCGCACGGTGATGAATCTCTTCGCGCCCTGCGAGGTCATCCGGGGGGAACGAACGGCGCTGTCCGGAGCGTGCGGCGCGCATCGACTCTTCGAAATGCTTAGTGCACACCCTGGGAGGCCAAAAGGTTCCGTAACTCTGATACCGCCGACGCCTGGCCCGAGACACTCGAGGACGGATCGTCGGGGATGATCCAGCGAAGGGTGCCCTTGGCGTCGATGATGAACATGAAGTCGGAGTGAATACTCATCTTGTCCGTTCGCCTCATCGACACGCCGATGCCGTACGCGTTCCAGACCTTTCGAACACTCGCCAGCTGGCCCGTGAGGTAGTAGAAGTTCGTCACGTGCGCGAGACCCCGGATCGCGATGAAGTGGCGTAGATCGGACAACTGTTCGTGGTAAGGATCCGCCGCGACGGCCACGATATCGAGCTTGGCGTTGGCGGACAACCCTGCGCGCACGTGCTCGAGTTGCTGGGCCAATAAGGGACAGTCCGTAAAGCATCGAGGATCGAGGAAGGTCAACAGGGTCACGCGTCCGGGATGTTCGCCCAAGGAATACGCCTTGTCGAACTGATCGGTCAAAGTAAAGGTCGGCGCCTTGACCGACGTCGCCGAGGCCGGGCCATTGCGCGCTTGATAGAGCGTGGTCTCGGCACTGGCGAAGGTGGCGCCCGCCATGGTGAACGTCGAAAAGAGAATCATGGCCGTAGCAAAAGTGGCCACCACGGCGCCGACACTGCTGGTGACCTCACGCGGGAGGCGATGTTCGCGTGGTCCAAGGTCACGAAGTGTCGGCGAGGCGCAAAGGCCGAGCACGGCAAGAGGAATAAGTGAGTTCAAGTCAGTCGCGAGCCCGCCAAACAGTGCGGTGTCCTCGGACACCAACCAAAAGAAGACGCAGCCCACCGCGAGAATCCACACCGGCCAACGCCAACGGCGTTTGATCGACATCCACAGTCCGACCGCGCACCCCACGAGCCACATGATCACCACCAGGTTAAAACCGCCTCCCATCGACGCCGCCAACGAGCCGACTCGGCGCACCAACCACGCCAACCAGTGCGGTTGCGCGACGCTGGTCATATAGGTCGACATCGTCGCAAGGGCGTTGGTATTTCCGCCGTGCCAAAACTCCGTGGATGGCAACGACTGCAGCAGTGCCGCGAGTACCAAGACCACACTGAGAAACCGGAGGGTAAAGGTCGAGAAAAGTCGGCGAAACGTTTCGGGCGTGACGAACAACCACGCGCCCGCCACGACGTAAAAGAGCGTCGCGCCGGGCCAGCCGAACAAGAACGACGCGCCGGTGATGAAGATGCCGCCCGCCCCGTTGCCGATGAGCCAGATGAGGCCCGCCCACACCGCGGAGATACCCCCGACAATTCGGCCCGAACGACCGTTGGAGACCAGCAAGATGAGACCGATGCCGATCTGCAACCACGCCACGCCCACCGCCAAGACAATGGGGTGGCTGTTCCACACCAAGATCCCGTGTTCCATGAGCACGTGCAACCACGACGGCGTGTTGACCGTGACCGGGGCGACCACTTTATTGGCCAGCCCCAGGGGCATCGAGGCTTGGAACTGAAGGATTCCGTCGATCAGCCACATCGTGCCAAAGGCCCATCGCAGATACGTGCGCGCCCGTGGTTCGTCGAGGCCCTCGGCGGAGAGATTAAAGCGCAAGATGGCCCGGCTCAGCCCAACGATGACCATGAGGACCATGGCCAGACCGCTCAGCCACAACACGCCCGTGACGAAGAGAGAGTGGCGAAATATCGACACGACGAGCGAATTAGTCAAATCGATTGACTTGGGACTCATGCCCGGCACGAAACGTCTCCTCTAAAAGTTAATGAGTCTCACTGTAGATGCGTAACGCAAGCGGCGAGCACGCCGTTGACGAACGAGGCCGACTCTTCGGTGGAGTAGACCTTGGCAAGTTCGACGGCTTCGTCGAGCACGACCGCGGTGGGCGGAGGTTCGCTCATGATCAACTCCGCGAGAGCCAGGGTCATGATCAATCGATCGACGACGGCGAGCCGATCGAGAGGCCACTCGCGCGAGAACTGTTCAATGAGTTGCTCGATGCGAACTTGATTCTCCTCAGCCGACGTCAAGATCAAAACCGTGTACGGATCGGGCGTCACCGGCAGTTCGCCAACGATCAACGTGAACGCACGACTCTTCATGTTCGCTTCGTACGCGAGTTCCAGGGCCCTGGCGCGAGCGCGGTGGCGACGTCGACCGAGCTCGCTCAACTCACGCTCGGGTCATGTACTCACCGGTTCGGGTGTCGACCTTGATGGCCTCTCCCGGACCGACGAAGAGTGGCACTTGCACCACGTACCCCGTCTCGAGCGTGGCCGACTTGCGCGCGCCCGACACGCGGTCGCCCTGCACGCCAGGTTCGGTCTGGGCGATGGTGAGTTCCACCGACGCCGGAAGTTCCACGCCGATGATCTCCTCGTCGTACGAGATCAACATGGCCCGACCCGTTTCGACTAAGAAGTTCGTCGCCTCACCCAAACTCTTGGACGAGACTGGGACCTGATCGAAGCTGACTTGGTCCATGAAGATGTAGTCGTCACCGTCTCGGTAAAGATACTGCGTGTCACGCTTATCGATGATGGCCTGCTCGAGGCGTTCGTCGGCGCGATAGGTCCGTTCAATCACGGCACCGGTGCGCGCGTTGCGCAACTTGGTACGTACGAAGGCGCCGCCCTTACCCGGCTTGACGTGTTGGAACTCCAGGACGGTGAAGAGTCCGCCGTCAATCTTGAGGGTGATGCCGTTTTTGAGGTCCGAGGTAGAGATGGCGGCCATGGGCCTAAGTGCCTTTCGCGATTCGTGCGCAGCCCAGTCTACGCAGCGCGCGCCGTCGCTCGGTCTACGACCTGTCGAGCAGTCGGCGAACCGCGTCGAAGGCTAAGTCGTAGCTGACCGCGCCAAAACCGGCAATCGTGCCGTTCACCACCGCCGCGATGGTACTCACTTGACGAAACGGTTCGCGCGCGGCAGGGTTCGACAGGTGCACTTCGATTTTGACCCCGTCAAAGGTGCTCAGTGCGTCGGCGAGTGCCCACGACGAGTGCGTGAGCGCCCCGGCGTTCACCACCACGGCCACGCAACGCTCGCGCGCGTCACGAATCGCTTCAATTAAGTCACCCTCAAAGTTGGACTGCAGGTGACGCACGCTGTAGCCCGCGGCACTCGCTAAGGCGTCGAAGCGCGCGACGTGCTGGGCCAAAGTCGACCCGCCGTAGATTTCGGGACTGCGGGTGCCGAGTTGGTCCAGATTTGGTCCCGACAACAGTAGAATTTCGCCACTCATAGCTCTCCTTGGAATCGGTCTAGTACCTCGCGCACCACTGTGGGCTCAACGCCCGCCACCACCGTGAAGCCGCGCGGACCCGCGAGCACGAAACTCAGATCGTGGTGGGCCTTTTTGTCGTAGGCCATGGCTTCGACGATCTCACCGGTGTCGACGTACGCCGGCAGGCGTCGCACGAGTCCAAAGTGATCAAGCACGGCGTCGTGCGCGGCGACCACGCTCGCGTCGACTAAGTCCAGCGCGTGGGCCAGTCGCGCCGCGAAGGCGAGACCGGTGGCCACGGCCTCGCCGTGGCGCAGCTCATCGGGTCCGCGTCGCAACGCTAATTTCTCGAGGGCGTGCGCGAGGGTGTGGCCGTAGTTCAACAAAGACCTCGAACCACCCTCACGCTCGTCGCCCGAGACGAGGGCGGCTTTTAGACCAATCGACAACTCGACCAATCCGGCGAACGAGGTCGACGACAGGGCCCTCGCGTCTCGCCCGTCCAAGAGCCAGCACTTGGCGATCTCACCTAGACCGCTCAAGCGATCACGCGGGGACAGTGTCGCGAGCACACTCGCGTCACAGAGCACCCCGAGGGGTTGGTGGAAGGCGCCCACCAGGTTCTTGCCCGCCGCCAGATTGACACCGGTCTTGCCACCCAGGGCCGCGTCGACCTGACCTAAGAGTGAGGTCGGAATCTGGACCAGGTCGACGCCGCGTAGGTAGATCGCCGCGACGAAGCCGGCCAGATCGGTGATCGCGCCCCCGCCGACGCCCACAATGACGTCCTCGCGCGAAAGTTGTAGGTCCGCTACTTGTCCCAGAAGTTCCTCAGTCGACGCCCAGGTTTTCGCCAACTCACCTTCGGGCACCAGAAGAATGTGTTGCTCCACACCGCTTTCCAGGTCGAACCACGGTTGGCTCGCGAGCGATGGGGACGTCACGATGGCGACACTCTGGGCGCGCGGCGCGCGACTCGAAAGGAGTGCGCGTAGTTGGTGTCGAGCGCCCTCGTCCACGACGACGTCGTAACTGCGCTGGCCCAAGTCGACGGTAAAGTTCACGGTGACACGCGCTCAAGCTCGTCGAGTACGCGCTGACGTACTTCATCGGGCGAGCCCGACGAGTCCACTCGGAGCCGAGCACTCGATCGGTACCACTCCTCTCGTTGCGCGCGCAGCAGCGCGAGCGCGTGACGGTGGTCCTCGCCCAAGAGCGGCCGATCACCGTCGCCGACTCGTCGCACCAGCGTCTCATCGTCGCAGTCGAGCCACAACGTGATCTCGCCCTCGAGGAGACCTCGGGCCGCACTCGTGGTTACGACGCCAGCCCCCGTGGCGACGACCGCGTCACTCTCGAGCGCTTGAGATAACGCCTCTATCTCACGTTGGCGAAACGCCGCTTCCCCGTGCTCACGCAAGTACCGCGCCGCCGGCATTCCCTCGCTCGCGGCAATCAAGTCATCGGTGTCCAGCGTGGTACATCGCCAGTACTCACCCAACCCCCGCGCCAACGTCGTCTTGCCCACGCCCGGAAGACCCACGAGAACGAGACGGGCCACGACTAGTCGGGTCGCGCGGCCGAGGCGGTCGATCCCAAATTGGCCAGGTAGCCGTTGTAGTTTCTGGTGAACTCCTCCACCGTGTCGCCACCAAACTTTCGCAGGGCCTCATTGGCGAGGACCAGCGCCACCATGGCTTCGCTCACCACGCCCATCGCCGGCACCGCCGTCACGTCCGTTCTCTCTTTGAAGGAGATCGCCGATTCACCCGACGCCACGTCGACCGTCTCGAGCACCGGACGATTCAAGGTGGCGAGCGGCTTCATCGCGACCCGGACAATGATGGGCGCGCCCGAAGACATCCCCCCCTCGAGTCCCCCGGCGTGATCGGTGCGACGTATATAACCGCCGCCTCGCGCGTGGCTCGTGTCGGTCGCGATGGCGTCATGGGACACGCTGCCTCGTTGGCTGGCCTGGGCGAAGCCGTCGCCGATCTCCACGGCCTTCACCGCCTGAATGCTCATCAGCGCCCCGGCGAGCAGCCCGTCGAGCTTGCGGTCCCAGTGGACGTAACTGCCCAGCCCCACCGGCACCCCGTACGCGATGACCTCCACGATCCCCCCGAGCGAATCACCCTCCTTGGCCGCCGCCTTGATCTCGGCGACCATCGCGGTCTCGCTCGACGCGTCAAAACAACGCACCTCGCTCTCGTCGACCTGAGCGAGCTCGCTCGGCGAGGGTCGGGTGCCCTCGGGCGTCGCCACGCCCCCTATTCGTATGACGTGACTCAACACGTCGACGTCAATTGTCGCTAGAAGCGCCTTGGCGAAGTGCCCGGCCGCGACCCGCGCGACCGTTTCACGCGCGCTCGCCCGTTCCAAGACGTCGCGCGCGTCGTCAAAGGCGTACTTCTGCATGCCCGCCAAGTCCGCGTGTCCGGGGCGCGGTGTGGTCAGTTTCTTACCCGGTGTTCCCGGGGCGGCCGACATCTCCACTTCCCACTTGGGCCACTCGGTATTGAGAATCTCGATGGCCACAGGCGAGCCGAGCGTGCGCCCGTGGCGGACACCGCCGATCAACCGCAGCTCGTCTCGCTCAAAGCGCATGCGCGGACCACGTCCGAAACCCAAACGCCGTCGCGCGAGTTCACTTGCCAGCTCATCTTCTCGCACCGAAAGTCCCGACGGCAGCCCTTCGACAATGACGCTCAGCGACGGGCCGTGACTTTCACCAGCGGTGAGGAAGCGCAACATTGTTCAATTCTAGGGTGAAGGTTTCCCCGCGTCCCTACTCAGGTGTGTAGAAGGGGTTGACGCCCGACGCGTGGTCGGTGACGTCGAGCACACCAACGAGTTCGGGGATTGCTTCACGCAACGTCGTCTCAATGCCTTGCGTCAAGGTCAGGCGACTCATAGCGCATCCCTGGCAACCGCCCGAGAGTTTGATGTAGGCCGTCTTGCTCTCTTCGTCCAGCGCCACGAGATCGGCGTGTCCGCCGTGTGCCGCGATGGAGGGATTCACCTGTTGTTCGAGCACGGCCACCGCTACCGTACCCAGGGGGCCGTCGACGCCCAGGGCCAGTATCTCGGGGGACACTCCCGGGTTCAGTTCTTCGGGCGCGGGACTGTTGGGATTGACCAGCACCAAGCCGCCCCCGCCTTCACTCGCGAACTCGAGGCGACTACCGCGAAGACGCTCGACGCTCGCCTGAGGTATGACGATGGTGACCTCGCCGTCACGGCCAATGGCGGCGTCACTGGGTGCGAGATTCAACTCTGAGAAGTAGAGGTCGTAGGAGTAGCCCGCACCACGGGTCCCGGTCACCTCGATCCACAGTGCCAGTGTCTCGCTCGGCGTCTCGTTGTTCAAGGCGTCCAGGACGACCTGGCGCGCCTCGTCGGTGAGTGTGAGCACGTCGAAGGTGTCGATTGAAGTCATGGACAAAGTCTAGAGGTGCGTCGAGGAGTGCGCCACGCCCGGTAACGTCTCTGCGTGACCGCAATACCAAGCGACGCCCACGAATGGGTGAGCTTCGAAGACACCCAGCGCGAGAGAACCTGGATGTTCGACGTCACCTTTCTCGAAAGCAACTGGACGTGCATCTTTGGCAACGGCTGTCAAGGCGTCCTCACCGGTCCATCACCGGAGTTGGTTCAAGGATGTTGTAGCTACGGCGCGCACTTCGTGGACGAGAAGGATCGTCGAAGAGTTGAGAAGGCGGCCAAGCTCCTCACCGACAACCAGTGGCAGTTCAAATCCAAGGGTAAGTCCGGCACGACCCGAGTGAAAAAGAATGGCGAAATGGTCACCAAGCTCGTCCAGGACGCGTGCATCTTTTTGAATCGGCCCGACTTTCACCGGGGCGCGGGCTGCGCGCTCCACGTAATGGCCATCGACAACAATGAGAGTTACATCCCACTCAAACCTGAGGTCTGCTGGCAACTCCCCCTGCACCGAGATGACGAAGTGCAAGAAGACGGTCACGTCGTCACACGCATCGGACAGTGGAATCGACGCGACTGGGGGGCGGGCGGCGCGGATTTTCACTGGTGGTGCACGGAGTCGGCGTCGGCCTTTGTCGGCAAGACCCGCGTCGTCGATTCAATGCGAGAAGAGTTGACCGCGATGGTCAGTGCGAAGGTCTACGACCGGCTGCGCGCGTACCTCGACAACCGCGCCACGCAACCCAAAGCCACGCGCCTGGCCCATCCCGTCCTTCGAAAACGGGCTTAGTCGCCGGCGGCGAGCGGGTCTTCTTCGTTAAAGGACGTGCGCGGCAAGGAGCCAAGTATTTCGTCGTAGCGATCCTCTTCGGCCAGGCACCATTCGGCGTGAATGTCGTCGGGCGCGGCGCCACATTCGACGCAGGTCGTGGCTCGAGGAACCGTAGAACGCTTCAGTTCTCGGGCTTCGACAAATCGGCGGTGGCGACCCTTTTTCACTTGAACTCCTCACTGGCCGCGGGCCAAAACCTGGCGGCGGCCCAACTCAACCACTCTGAGTTGAAAGTCCATACTACCAACCAGAGCCGGTTTGATAACCCCTAGCATTTGCCTGTGAGCCCAGCCTTTG
This sequence comes from Acidimicrobiales bacterium, assembly GCA_035533495.1. GTDB lineage: Bacteria > Actinomycetota > Acidimicrobiia > Acidimicrobiales > RAAP-2 > RAAP-2. Next base: position 45,195 of record DATLTW010000011.1, read on the forward strand.
ATCCCCACGAGATGATTCAACGCTTTCGCGAACGTGCCGACGCGGTCAAGCGTCGGGGCATCCCTCCCGTCGAAGGTCCCGAGCGTCTGCGCTTTCTCGAAGCGGCGAACATTGACTTCCAGGACTTCGCGATGCTCGGTGACGCCACGGCCACACTCGAAGAGGGAATCTTGCGCCTCGAAATCGACTTGCGTCCACCGAGCGACTAGGGCGCCGACGCACTCGTAATACGCGCCGAACCTTCCGAGAGGTCGGCGAGGCCGCTCGCCAATGATTTGAGCGCCTTAGCGCGTGCACGAACGCTCGTCGAGGCGACGTAACACTCGTTCGCGCCCGCACCCAAGTTGGTGTACGCCTTGGACAAGAGCGTCGTGGCCCGAGCGTCGGGCGTGGGCAGTGACGCGTTGGCCGATTCGGTGTCCACCAGCAACACGCCACACACGGTGTGTAAGTCGGCGTTGGACGCAGTGGAGATGTTCAGCACGTCGGCCGCGTGGCGCGCGTCGCCCACCAGGGTCGTGGCCGACGAGCGGTAACCGCTCTGTACCACCCACGACCGCAGCGCGCTCACGGCGCTGATCGAACCGCACGCGCTAAGGAGAAGCCCACCCACGAACAGCGCGCCGAGCGCGCGAATCACGCCACGACCACGAGGTGCAATTGGTGTCGCCCTCGACGCACGACCAAGTAACGCCCGTACAGGGCGCGCTCGAGGTCAATCGGGCTCGCGGGGTCCAGGCGCTCGTTGTTGACGTACGCGCCCCCTTGCTCGAGGTAGCGACGGGCCTCGGCCTTCGACGTGGCGAGGCCGCACTTGATGAGCAATGTCACCGGATCGACGCCGCGCGCCACTTCCTCGCGCGACCACGTGGACGACGGCGCGTCCGCGACGGCCTCGAGCAACGTCGCTTCGTCAAGCTCGCCAATGGACTCTGAAAAGAGGGCGTCACTGGCCCGTTCAGCGTTCGTCGCGGCCCCCTCGCCGTGCACCATCGCCACCACCGCGTTGGCCACCGCGCGCTGGGCGCGACGTTCTTGGGGCGCGACGCGCGTCGCTTCGTCGAGTTCGCTGATGGCTTCGTGATCGAGGAAGGTGAAGTATCGCAGCAGCGCCACGGCGTTGGCGTCTTCGCTCTTGAGCAGAAACTGGTACATCGCGAAAGGGGACGTGCGCGCCGCGTCCAGCCAGACCTGTTCGCCGCCTTCGGACTTGCCGAACTTCGAGCCGTCGGCCCGGAGCAGCAACGGTGACGTCAGCCCGGCAGCGGCGTGACCGGCTGCCTTTCGAACCAGTTCCGTGCCGATGGTGATGTTGCCCCACTGGTCCGAGCCACCCAACTGCAAGGTGCACCCGTGATCGAGATTGAGTCGCAAGAAGTCGTACGCCTGGAGCAACATGTAGGAGAACTCGGTAAAGGAGAGCCCCACGTCCTCGCGGTCGAGGCGGCTCTTCACCGACTCCTTGGCGATCAT
>DATLTW010000012.1:0-3364 GCA_035533495.1 Acidimicrobiales bacterium
TCAGACGCAGTCGCGCCGCGGAGGTCGAGTTCGGGGTGAGCGGTGACTCGAGCGGGGTCATCGTACGACCTCGCGGTCCAGCGCGATCTCGCCCGGCACCGCGCCGGAGATCTCAGCGAGATCGCCGGCGTGCTGGGCAACGGAGTGTTGCGTGTTGATGTAGCGCTCGCCACGCAGGGCCGAGAACAGGGCGCCGATGATCGACATCGCGATGGCGACCGTAAAGACAATGATCAATCCGTGGTGAAAGGGACTCTTCAACAGGTTGGGAAAGAAGTGCTTTCCGGTGAGCGTGGTCCACTGGAGGTGGCTCACGTGCGCGAGCGATTGCGAGCCCAAGAGGCTCTTCAACGGGTTATAGCCCAAGAACGACGAGAAGAGGCTGCCCACCGCGGGCAGGTTGGCGACGTGGTGCGCCTGAATGGCGGCGACGCCGTGCGCGCGAAGACCCTGCAACATCGCGGTGGGTAGGGTCTTCGTGAGGCCCACGATCATCAGTGAGAAGAAGATGCCGATCGACAGCACCATGCCGGTGTTCATGAAGGCCGCTTGAATGCCCGCCGCGCCGCCGCGCTGGTCGGCCGGGACCGAGTTCATGATCGCCGCTGCGTTCGGTGCGGAGAACATCCCTCCGCCGACCCCGTTCAAGAAGATCAGGATCGCGAAGATCCAATACGCGAAGTTCGTGGGCACCATGAGCAGCCCCACGAAACTGAGCGCGAAGACGCCCAGTCCGGTCGTGGAGAGTATTCGTGCGCCGTGTCGATCCGAGAGATACCCCGAGATCGGGCCCGCGAACAAGAACCCCACCGTCAAGGGCAACAGGAAGATGCCCGCCCACAGCGGCGTGTCGGCGTAGCTGAAGCCGTGCAGCGGCAACCAGATGCCCTGGAGCCAGATGATGAGCATGAACTGCAGTCCACCTCGGGCGATGGCGGCGAGCAGACCGGCCGCGCTGCCCGTAAAGAACGCTCGAATCTTGAAGAGCCCTAAGTTAAACATGGGCGCGAGGACTTTGGTTTCGATGACGAAGAACGCGCCAAGGAAGATCGCGCCCAACAAGAACGCCGTGAGGACCCGCGGTGAGGTCCATCCCATGGAGTTGGTCCGATAGGGCTCGATGCCATAGACAATGCCCGCCAACAGCGACGTCAGTCCCACGGCGAAGGTGAGGTTGCCCCACCAGTCGATTTTGGCGGGTGAGCGAATGCCGTTATCGCGCAGGCTGACATACCCCCAAATCGTGCCGAGCAGTCCAAAGGGCACCGAGACCCAAAAGACCAGTCGCCAGTCGATAATGGAGAGCAGGCCCCCGGCAATGAGTCCGACGAACGAGCCGCCGATCGCCGCGACTTGGTTCACGCCCATCGCGAAGCCCCGCTGGTCGGCCGGGAAGGCGTCGACCAAGATGGCGCTGGAGTTCGCGAAGAGCATCGCGCCACCCACGCCCTGAACGAGGCGCCACAACACCAGCCAGAGAGCCCCTGAACTACCGCGCAGGGGGTCGAGCGCGAGCAGGACCGAGGCGACCGAAAAGACCGCGAAGCCTAAGTTGAATATTCGAACCCGTCCGACGATGTCGCCGAGTCGTCCGAGACTGATCACTAGTACGGCCGTCACGAGGAGATATCCCATCAAGAGCCAGAGCAGATACCCGACGTTGCCCGGCGAGAGAGGGTTGATGCCGATGCCGCGAAAGATGGCGGGCAGCGAGATCAAGATGATCGACGAGTTGATCGTCGCCATGAACATGCCCAAGGTCGTGTTCGTCAGCGCAATCCACTTGTAACGATCGTGCTGCATCGACTTCACTGGCGTCATCGATTCCCACTCACTCAGGCAGCATCTAATTGCTTGATAACAAGCAAGTATATATGGAGCGATGTTCGAGTGGCAAAGATTTTGACCAGGGATAACGCGCCTGCCCGGGCCGGGAATTTGACGCCCTCTTCGAGCGGCCGGCGTTGACACGAATTTTTTGTTCGGTTAGCCTAACCTAAATGAAACTTCGCGGCACTGAGGTAACGAGTCGATCTCGGGCAGTCTTCGAGTGATCCCGACCTTCGTCATCTTTTTCCGCGAGGGCATTGAGGCGTCGATGATCGTCGCGATTCTGCTCTCGTACCTCAAACGAATCGGTCAGCGACGCCACTTTCGTGATGTCTACTGGGGCGTGGCCGCGGCCCTGGTGCTGATCGTCGCTGGGGGGGTCGGCGCCTATGAGTTCATTGATCAGTACAACGGGTCGAACGTTCAGACCTACTTCGAAACCGCCACCTACCTCGTGGCGGCCGGGGCACTGACTTACATGACGTTCTGGATGCAACGCCACGCCCGCTCACTCGCCCACGACCTCGAGCAACGAAGCGACCTCGCGCTCTCGGGCGGTGCGCGTGCTGGCCTCGGCCTCCTGGCCTTTCAGGCCGTTGGTCGAGAGGGCCTCGAGACGATGGTCTTCACGTTGGCCATCATCTTTGCCAGCGCCAAGCAAGCGGGCGCGCCGCTGCGCGGCAACTACTTACTGCTGGGGGCCGCCCTGGGACTGGCGCTGGCGCTGGGCGTGGCGTTTGCCATCTACCGGCTCGGGGCGAAGTTGAATCTCCGTCGATTCTTTCAAGTCCTCGGCGTCGTTCTCATGATCTTTGCCGCCGGCCTACTGGCGGACGCCGTGGAGAATCTTCAACGTCTCGGTTGGCTGCCCTTTGGCCGTCACGTGTTGTGGAACTCGAGCCACTTCGTCTCCGAAGCCAGCAGCATCGGCGACGCCCTTCACTCTCTTCTGGGGTACGCCGAACGCCCCACGTTGCTCCAAGCCTTGGTATGGGTCGTCTACGTGGCTATCAGCATGACCGCCTTTATTGGAAGAGGCGGTCGTCGTGCGCGTCACCACGGACCACCCGAGGACGCCACTTCGTCGCAGGGCTCACGGCCGAGCGCGGGGAACGTCTAGATGACGAACCCCCACTCCGCCACGGTGGACAAGTATTTAGAGGCGATTTACTGCGTCGCCGGCGAGGGTGAGATCGTTAGACCGAGCCGCTTGGCGTACTGGCTGGACGTGAGTGCGCCCACGGTCAGTGACGCGTTGCAACGCCTGAAGCGCGATGGCTGGGTGGTGCTGGGCGCCGACCGCAGTGTGGCGCTCACCGAGAATGGCGAACGCACCGCGACCGCGCTGGTCCGCCGTCATCGAATCCTCGAGCGGTGGCTCACCGACGTACTTGGCTTCGATTGGGCGGCGGCCGACGTCGAGGCCGATCGCGTCTCCTCGTCAATCTCCGACGCGGTCGTTGATCAGATCGACGCGTCGATGGGCTCGCCGTCGACCTGTCCACACGGAAACGTCATACCCGGGCGCGTCGCG
>DATLTW010000013.1:0-32922 GCA_035533495.1 Acidimicrobiales bacterium
GCCACGATGAGCATCGCCAGTGCTTCGTATTCGGTGACCATGAGGGTCGGACTCGACCACGCGTCCTGCATCGGCGAAGTGGCGACCGCCGTGAGCGACCTGGGCGGTGTGGTCACCGCGCTCGACGTGGTCGAACCCAACGGGCGACACATGGTCGTCGATATCACTTGCAACGCCATTGACGACGAACACGCGGAACTTCTAAAGGCTGAAGTCGAATTGGTCGAGGGAGCGCACGTCCAGGCCATCAGCGACCGGACGTTCCTCATGCACCTAGGGGGCACCATTTCGGTCGAGCCCAAGGTCCCGCTCAAGACCCGCGACGACCTCTCGATGGCCTACACACCGGGCGTGGCGCGTATCTCGATGGCGATCGCGAAGGATCCGACGTTGGTGCGCAAGCTCACGATAAAGCGCAACGCCGTCGCGGTCGTCACCGATGGCTCGGCGGTGCTCGGCCTGGGCAACATCGGCCCGGCGGCGGCGCTGCCGGTCATGGAGGGAAAGGCCCTGTTGTTCAAGCGCTTCGCCGGTATCGACGCGTGGCCGATCTGCTTAGCGACCCAAGACGTCGACGAGATCGTGCGCATCGTGGAGTGCCTCGCGCCGGTGTACGGGGGCATCAATTTAGAGGACATCTCGGCGCCGCGTTGCTTCGAGGTCGAGTCGCGACTGCGCGAGTTGTTGGACATTCCGGTCTTTCACGACGATCAACACGGGACCGCCACCGTGGTCTACGCCGCACTCTTTAACGCGTTGCGGGTCGTGGGAAAGCCAATGAAGGACGTGCGGGTGGTCGTGCTCGGTCCCGGCGCGGCCGGCGTGGCGATCTCAAAACTGCTCCTGGCCGAGGGCGTCGGTGACGTGATCGCCGTCAACCGCAGCGGGATCCTGTCCGAGAACGACTCGCGCCTCGACGAGCCTCGCCGTTGGCTGGCCGCGCACACCAACAACGAGAAGCTCACCGGATCGCTCGCCGACGCCATGGCCGGGGCGGACGTGCTGATCGGCGTCTCGGGTCCGAACGTCGTGGGTGAAGAGCACCTCAAAGTAATGGCGAAGGATTCAATTGTCTTCGCCCTAGCGAACCCGGTCGCCGAGGTTGACCCCGCCGTGGCACGACGGTTCGCGGCGATCGTCGCCACGGGCCGAAGTGACGAGCCCAACCAGATCAATAACGTCCTGGCCTTCCCGGGCATCTTTCGTGGTCTGCTGGACGCGGGCGCGCGCCAGATAGGCGAAAACGTAGAGATCGCGGCCGGTCGAGCGATCGCTGACGTCGTCAAACCGACCGAACTTTCGCCGGACTACATCGTGCCGACGGTCTTTAATCCCAACGTCGTCACCGCCGTTGCCGCCGCCGTGGAAGCCGCCGTGGGCTCCACCGCGTCCTAGGCCAACGCGCGCCGTCGCTGACGAATCACTTCAACGATAGAAATCCACCAACACCGCCGCGCCGCTAAATCTTTCGTGCGCGAGATCGGCGAGTGCCTGGTCCGCGTGTTCGAACGGGTATGGCGTGACGGTGGACTTCATGCCGATGCGCGCGGCGATTTCGAGAAAATCCCGCCCATCTTGGCGGGTATTGGCGGTGACGCTCCGCATCGTTCGCTCTTGGAAGAGATCGCGCTCGTAGTTGAGCGACGGGATGTCACTGAGGTAAATCCCCGCGATAGCCAACGTCCCGCCACGGTCCAGCGAGGCGAGCGCCGTGGGGACGATCTCGCCCACCGGGGCGAAGAGGATCGCGGCGTCGAGCAGTTCGGGCGGCGCGTCATGGGTGTCGCCGACGCTCGCCACCCCCAACGAAAGCGCGAGCTCGCGCGACTCGAGCGAGCGCGACATGACGTGCACCCGCGCGCCCTCGGCGATCGCGATCTGGGCGGTCAGGTGCGCCGATCCCCCAAAGCCGTAGATGCCGAGCCGTCCGCCCTGGGGCAGTTCCGCGCGTCGCAATGCCCGGTAGCCAATGATCCCCGCGCACAGCAGCGGCGCCACGTCAAGATCACTGAAGCCTTCAGGAAGGTGGTACGCGTACGCCTCGTTCACGAGCACGAACTGCGCGTAACCACCGTCGACGTCCCAGCCGGTGAACGTCGGACTTAGACACAAGTTCTCTCTGTCGGCGAGACAGTAGCGACAGGCGCCGCAGGTTTTGGCGAGCCACGCCGCCCCCACTCGATCGCCGAGGGCGTAGAGCGTTGTCGAGGGACCGAGCTCGTCGACGACGCCGACAATCTCATGGCCCGGTACCACCAGGGGCCGACGCGGCACCAAGTCCCCCTCGGACAGATGAAGATCGGTTCGGCACACCCCGCAGGTCGTCACGCGAAGTCGAAGCTGTCCTGGACCCGGGACGGGGACGTCGCGTTCGATTTGAACGAGCGGTCCCGAGTCGATGGGACCCGGAGTCTTCACGGCCCACGCGCGCATCGTTGAACTCACTGGTCACCTCGCTTCGTCGTCACTTCCTACTCTCTTCGAGTCAGCCACGCTTCGTCCATACCTAAAATGAGGCTCAAGGGAAAAATTACTTGATGACGTCGTCCACTCGCGCCTCTGATCGACGACGGAGTATTTCGACAACCGTCTCGAGGGCGCTCTGTACTGAGGTGTCGAGCCATAGTCCAATCTTGGGGATCGAGCCCAGTTGCCCGTCGAGTTCTTCGATGGTGACGCCGCCCTCTCGGTAGGCGACCTTGCCGATGGCCCGAAGCCGCCCCTCTTCTCGTTGACGCACGACCTCAACCTTGGGCCGTAAGACGACGAGATGTCTAGGTCGAGCGCGCACGCGTTGCAACCACGTCACAACGTCTTCCCCGTAGAGGTTGTCTTGTACGACGGTGGTGAACCCTTCGGCGCAGTATTCGTCGGCAACCTGCGCCGAAAGCCGGTAGCGCAGATCAAGATGACGGCGAGCCTCAGTTCGCCGCTCATCGTCGTGCTGAACCCATCCACGCACTCCCCAGCGGTAGAACTCGCCCCCGCGCACGTGAACCCCTAGATCAAACTGTCGAGATAGAAGATCAGCAACCGTCGACTTGCCCGAGGCTTGCACACCGACGACGAGCCAGATCTCACCACTCACCGAACCATTCTCACTCATTGACGCGACGCCAAGATCCACCCACGGTTAGCGAAACCCGGGGGCGAGCGTGACGAAGGACGGGTCGCCATTCAGCATCTAACGTCTATCTATGGAAGTCGTACGCTGCGCCACGCCCGAAGAATTCCTCGCGGCGACCACGTCCTATCGAGGACTCGATCCAATCCGCGCGAACCTGCTGGGCTCGATCGCCGTGGCCGTCGCCGGAGGCGATCGACTCTACGACGCGTACTGGTGGTGGTTGATCAACGACGCCCAAGGAGCGGTGGTGGGCGCGGCTTTTCGAACGGCACCCTTTGGCCTCTCCCTTGGACCCATGCCCCTCGAGGCCGCAACGCTCCTGGCCGGCGCCGTGGCCCGCGAAGACAACCAGTTCCCGTGGGTGAGTGGCAACGAGGAGGTCATCTCGGAGTTCCTGCGGGCGTACCGAGAGAATCAGTCTCCGGGATCTCGTCGCGTCGCCACTCCGGGCCGTCAAAGGTTGCTCTATGAACTAACCAATCTTCGCGTTCCCAAGGTTGAAGGGTCGTGTCGCCTCGCCACGCTCGACGACTTTGCTCTGGTCGAGCAGTGGACCCGGGACTTTTCAGAGTTCATCGAAGGCGAAGCGTCCACGCCAAGTGAGAACGACCGAGCCGCCCTCGTCGCTCGAGTGAGGTCCGGCATGATGAGCCTGTGGTGTGTCAACGAAGTCCCCGTTTCCATGGCCGGACACGCCTCACCGGTCGACACGCCGACGAGTCAGGTCACGCGCGTCGGTCCGGTGTACACCCCCGCGCAGTTTCGCGGTCACGGATACGGGTCGGCGGTGACGGCCGCGCTAAGCGCGACCTTGTTGGGCGGCGGTTCACGCGTCATGCTCTACACCGACGCCACCAACCCCACCAGTAACGGCGTCTATCAAAGGCTCGGGTACGAACGCCTGGACCAGGTCGCGCAGTTCGACTTTGCGGAGATCAATTAAGGACGCCACGTTCCTACCAGGGACCGCGTCACACGAACCTCATCCTTGCCCACCGTTTTTGAAGTAGTTACGAACTTCGCGAACGGTCTTTAGTTCAACCAACTCAAAGTCTCCTTTGTTGCGAGCAAGTGCCTCGTCGAGTCGAGGTCGCGCGTCGTAGGGGAAACGCCAGATCCAACGAAGGAACTCAAGGTCAAGGTGCTCGCGGCAGCCCTTCGCTTGCACATCGCGATGCCAGTTCCTCGCCATTCGCCACAACACCCGGCGAATGCAGACTCGCCGCAATGGAGCCAAGATGATGACGGTGTCCGCGCGGGCGAAGCGGATCTCGAACTCCTTGCCGTAGTTGCCGTCAATGATCCACTCTTCTTGGGCGGCCAGTTCCTGTTGGACACGTCGCCACTCGTCTTCGGGTGGCGCGACCCAGCCCGGTCGCCAGTGCAGTTGATCGAGATGATAGAGAGGTAGCCCCGTCACGTCGCGTAAGTGTCGAGCGAAAGTTGACTTCCCGGCGCCGCCGCAACCGACCACCGCCACTCGCTTCACCTGGCCAATGTACTTTCGAAGGGTTCATTGATCGTGGCGCACGAGCGCTGCGCGAAACTCACGCCTTGGCAGCGACGCCCAGGCTGAAGTAACTCCAAGGTTTGGGTCCCTTGGCCGGTCCCACTTGGCTCCAGACCATCTCAAAGTCCGCCCCCCTCACCAGGGTGAGTGGTTGACGCGTGAGATGACAGCCGCCGGCAATTCTGCGCTCGAGCGGATCGAGGAGACGTTGGGAAAAGGCGAGCGCTCGGCCCGGTCCTAAACCGTGTTCGAGAAAGTGAAGCTGACCACCGGGTTTCAACACTCTCCAGAGCTCGCGAAGAGCCAACGCGGGATCGGGCACCGTGCACAACGTGAAGGTCGTCAGCGCCATGTCACACGATGCGTCATCGAGGGGAATTGACTGGCCATCGAGTCCGACCGGTTTGATCGACACGAAGGCGCTGGCGATTCGCTTCTTCGCGAGCTTGAGGGCGATGGCGTCGGGTTCGAGGGCGTAGACGACGTCGATCTCGGAGGGATAGTAGGGCACGTTGTGGCCGGATCCAAAACCAATTTCTACGACCGCGCCCGAAAGTCCTTCACACACCTTTTGTCGCCACGGCGCCAAGGCACGTGCGCCGCAGGCCCAATTCATCAGTCGAGGCAGGACGTCGTCGTTATAACTGACCATGTCGTGAAACTACCGGATGACGTCCGAGAAAGCCATATTGACGCCATTCATGACCTTCGCCCGTCCAGAATGACGGGCGACTGGCATATATTGAACCGATAGCCACCGTCACCAAGCCTCGCTCGAGCAAGTCGCCAATCGTCCGCATCATCGCGGTCGTCGTCGCGGGACTCAGCCTCTACATCTTGCTGCCCGCCTTGGTGCACGTCATGTCTTCGTGGCCGCGCCTCTTTACTCTGTCGCCGTGGTGGCTGCTGGTGGCGTTGCTCTGTGAGGTCGCCAGCTTCGTCTGCGCGTTGGGTCTGCTCCGTCTCGTGCTGCGCACCAAGAGCTGGTTCGCGGTGGTGACCGCGGCACTCGCCGGCAACGCGGTCACGAACACCTTGCCGGGCGGAGCCCCCGTGGGGGCGAGCGTGCAGTATCGAATGCTCAAGGGCAGTGGCATCGACACGGTCCAGGCCGCGGGCGGCCTGGCGGTCTCATCGATCATTGGCGTCGCCGCGCTGTTCTTCCTGCCCGTTTTCGCGTTGCCGGTCATTGTCGGCGGTGTTTCGGTCAGCCCGGGCCTGGTGCACGCCGGCGAGCTCGGGGCGATCGGCTTCGTGTTGATCGTGGTGTTTGGCGTCGTGATTCTCACGACCAATAAGACCCTGTTGGTCATTGGCCACGCTTCCCAGTGGCTACTTGACAAGATGCCGAGACATCGCAAAGGGTCGTCGGACCTGGGCGCGCGTCTGGTCAACGAGCGCGACCAAGTGCGAAGTGACCTCGGCAAGAACTGGTGGAAGGCGCTGCTATTGATCGCGGGGCGCATCGGCCTGGACTACATGAGCCTCTTGGCGGTACTGAGAGCCACCGGCACCCGCCCCAATCCCTCACTGGTGCTCTTGGCCTACGCGGCCACGGCCGTGTTGACGCTGCTCCCCATCACGCCCGGTGGCCTGGGCATCGTCGAGGCGAGCCTCAGCGGTCTGCTCGTGCTCGCCCACGTGCCCAGCGCCAACGCCGTCGTGGCCACGTTGGCCTTTCGAGTCGGTTCGTACTGGCTGCCGACCATGGCCGGAGGTGTCAGTTACGCCCTTTACCGGCGCCGTTACGGTCCATTGCGCCAGAGCGAGAGCGTCGCGTAAGTTACGCCCTCCACCACGTCGAGGCAACGAAACTCGACGTGGGTCGTCGCTCGCGTCGCCGACTAGCTCAGTTCTCGCACTACCAGGCGGGGCTAGCGTGACTCGAAGAGTGGCACGAAAGGAGGCATGGCGATGTCCGATGAGCCCGAGCGGGCCGAGGGCGAGGACGAGGACGACTTCAGTACCCGGCGCGCCCTGATCATCCGGCGCGCCCAAGAAAACGACGTCCCCCTCAAGACCATCCTCGTCACCGTGTTCACGGTCGCCGCGGTCTATTTAGCCGGCGTCGTGCTTTTTCGACTGCGCGACATTCTGCTCTTGATGCTGGTGGGTGGTTTCGTGGCACTGTTGTTGAACCCGCTGGTCGCCTTGCTCCAACGATGGAAACTCCCCCGGCGAGGTTTCGCCGTCCTCGTCGTCACGCTCCTAGCCGTCCTGGCCTTCGCGGGGTTGGCCTTCGCCTTTGGCTATCCGCTCGTCAACTCAACGACCCATCTCGCCCACGCGCTGCCCTCGTATATCCGCAGGGCCGAGCATGGCAAGGGTTGGATCGGTCACCTGCTACGGCGCTACCACATCGAGCATTGGCTCCATAAGAACTCCTCGAAGCTGGTCACCTTCGCCAAGGGCTTAGGCAAACCGGCGCTCGCGCTCGGACGGGGCGCCGCCACGGTGCTGCTCCTGCTAGTGGTGTTGTTCGCCTTCGTCGTGCTCTTGCTGCTCGAGGGCCCAAAGATTAGGAAAGCGTCCCTTCGGATGATCTCGCCCAAGCGAAGCGCATGGATTGCGAGAGTCAGTTCAGAAGTGAGTCAGGCCGCGCTCGGATACATGCTCGGCAATCTCACCACGTCAGTCATCGCGGGTTTCGTCGTCTTTGTCACGCTGTGGTGTCTTTCCGTACCCTTCGCGTTCTTGTGGGCGCTATGGGTCGCCCTCGTGGACTTCCTGCCCCAGATCGGGGGGGCCCTCGCGGGAATACCCACGGTACTTTTCGCGCTGGTGCACTCACTCACGGCGGGCATTGTCACGGCCGTGGTCTTTTTGATCTATACCCAGATCGAGAATCACGTGCTCTATCCCATCATCATGAGCCGCACCGTCAAGATCAATCCACTCACCGTCTTCGTGGCGATGCTGGTCGCTGCAGTGTTGGGCGCGTGGGTCGACGGCATCTTTGGCGGCTTCGTTGGGGTGATGCTCGCCGTGCCGGGAGCGGCCACCATTCACGTGTTGTTTCGTGAGATCTGGAACTCGACCCGGCCCCCATCGGGCCGCGCGACGAGCGCTTTCGCTGGCGACGACGTCACCACACCCCCCGGATAGGACCGTGCAAATGGCTCGACAATGAATGCTTCGAAGCGCGACGAACCTGAGTCGGTCCGCAACGACGCTCTCGCGCGGGCCCGTCGATTGATCGACGCTGCGGCGCCTCGCTCACGCGAAGGTCGCGCCACTCGTCGCCGTTTTCGACGACTGTTCCAAGATCCGAGCGCCGTGGGCGTTACCATCGCCCTCACCGATGAAGTCATGCGATTTCGTTCCGTGCGGGGGGCGTCGAGCGCGCTGCGCACGGCGGTCCAGAGCGCTTCGAGGAAGGGCTTTGGACTGTTCAACCTGACGGGACTTCGCTTGGTCGCCGCGCTCTCCAAGACGGCGCCGTCAGTAGCGATAGAGATTGTCCACTCCCGAATTCGCGCCCTGACCGAGAATCTCATCTTGGACGCCGCGCCCGCGTCGCTGGGCGAACGAATCGCGTCGCACCAACGCGAGGGGCTCCAACTCAACGTGAACGTCCTGGGCGAAGCGGTGCTCGGTGAGCGAGAGGCGAACCGTCGCCTCGAGCGAGTTCTCGACATGGTGCGACGCAGCGACGTGAACTACGTGTCGGTAAAACTCTCGTCGATCGAGAGCCAACTGCTCACCATTGACCACGCGGGCTCGCTCGAGCGCGTCGCCGCGAAGCTGCGCCGTCTCTACGCCGAGGCCGACGCGGCGGGCACCTTCGTCAACCTGGACATGGAGGAGTACCGCGACCTTCGTCTCACGCTCGACGCCTTCATGACGGTCCTTGGCGAACCGGCCTTCACACACCTTCGCGCGGGCATCGTGCTCCAGGCGTACCTCCCGGACTCACACGCCGCCCTCGACGAGCTCATCGCATTCTCGAAATCGCGTCACCTCAGGGGCGGGGGCCAGATCAAGGTTCGCTTCGTCAAGGGCGCGAACCTCGCCATGGAGCACGTCGAGTCCGAGCTGCACGGTTGGACGGGCGCCCCCTACGACACCAAGGCCGACGTCGACGCTAGTTACTGCCGGATGTTGGACGTGGCGCTTCGCGCCGAGAACGCGGCCGCCCTTCGCGTCGGCGTGGCGAGCCACAACATCTTTCACATCGCCTGGGCGCTCGAACTCGCCGCGTTCCGCGGCGTTGCCGACCAGCTTGACGTCGAGATGCTCGAGGGTATGGCCAATCCCGAGGCCCGGGCCCTCGTGGCGAGCGGTCAACCGGTGTTGCTCTACGCGCCGGTGACCCGTCGAGACGATTTCGCCTCGGCCGTGGCGTACCTGGTTCGTCGCTTGGACGAGAACACCGCGCCGGAGAACTATCTGCGCGCCGCGCTCTTCATCGCCGAGGACCCGACCATCTTCGAAGAACAACAGCAGCGATTCATCGACGCACTGGACGCTCGCCACAGCGTGAGCACCCTTCGCAAGCGAAGCACCCTCGACGTGGCGTCGGGCGATTTCGCGAACGAGCCCGACGGCGACCCAACGGACCCCTCGTACTCTCAGGACGTCGTCGAGGCGCTGGCGGCGATTCACCAACGCGTCGACTCGGTGATCGACTCACTGGGACACCTTCAGAACTCGGAGGCCAAGGAGTACCGGGACGGGCGAGACCCCAACGACCACGGCCGCGTGTGGTACCGCTACCGCGTGGCCTCGGTCGACGAGATCGATGAAGCGCTCGAGTTCGCCAGCGCCGGCTTCGCCGCGTGGCACCGTCTCGCCCTCCCCGAGCGCCAGGCGACGTTGCGTCGTGCGGCCGATCTGATGAGCGAGCGCCGCGCGAGGACAATCGCGGTCATGGCGCGCGACGGCGGCAAGACCGTCGCCGAAGCCGACCCTGAGGTCAGTGAGGCCATCGATTTCGCGCGGTACTACGCCTCGCGTGCGCCGAGCGACGACGACTCGACCCCGCTGGGCGTGGTCCTCGTCGTGCCGCCGTGGAACTTTCCCTACGCCATTCCCGCCGGCGGCGTACTGGCCTCGCTCGCCGCGGGCAACGCCGTGATCTTGAAGCCGGCGTCCGAAACCGTCGCGGTGGCGAATGAACTGGTGACCCAACTCTGGGACGCCGGCGTGCCTCGAGAGGTACTGCAGTTGGTGCCCACCCGTGACCACGAGTGCGGTCAGCACCTGGTGACCCACGTCGGGGTCGGTGCGGTCATCCTCACCGGTTCCTTTGACACCGCGAAGCTCTTCACCTCGTGGAAGCCCACGCTTCGCCTGCTCGCCGAGACGAGCGGCAAGAACGCCCTGGTGATCACCGCGAGCGCCGACGTCGACCTCGCGGTGAAGGACGTGGTGCAGTCGGCCTTTGGCCACGCCGGACAGAAGTGCAGCGCGGCCAGTCTGGCGATCGTGGAACGCTCGATGTACGAAGACCCGAGATTCGTCGCGCAACTCGAAGACGCCGTACGAAGTCTCCGCGTCGGACCGGGCTACCAACTCGACACCCACGTCGGGCCGATCATTCGTCCCCCCGAGCGCGACCTGTTGCGAGCCCTGACCCAGCTCGACGACGGCGAGTCGTGGCTCGTGGCGCCGGTGCGGCTCGACGACGAGGGTTATCTCTGGCGCCCCGGCGTCAAGGTCGGCGTGGCGCCCGGGTCGTGGAGCCACCTAAACGAATGGTTCGGGCCGGTGCTGGGCGTCATGGTCGCGGACAACCTCGACCAGGCCATCGCCTGGCAGAACGCCACGGCGTACGGACTCACCGGGGGCTTTCACTCGCTCAATCAAGCGGAGTGCGAGCGGTGGATCGAGCACGTGGAAGTAGGCAATCTCTACCTCAATCGCGGCACGACCGGCGCCGTCGTTCGTCGCCAGCCCTTCGGGGGTTGGAAGCGATCGAGCGTGGGACCGACGGCCAAAGCCGGCGGGGCCAACTACGTGAACTGTCTTCGCCAGTGGCGTTCGCTCAACGACGTCGAGGCGGCGTTGAGCGAGGCGAGCGAGTGGTGGCGCGAGTTCGGATCCAAAGCTCACGACGACGCGGGCCTGGGGGCCGAGCAGAACTTCGTTCGTTATCGCAGCTCCCTAAAGACCATCGCGATTCGAATCGACAACTCATTTACCGCGGACCAGCGAAAGTATCTCCAGGGCCTCGTTGAGTTGGCCGGTCTCGACGTGGAGCTCAGCGCCGACGCCCTGGTAAAGGGCGTGCTCGACGTCACGCTCGAGAGCGTCGACGAATTCTCTGATCGAGCCGATACTTTCGCCAAGGTCCGTTGGCTGAGCCACGAGACGCCGCCGTCGCTCGCGCTCTTAGAGCGTGGGGTCAGTGTCGACGCTCGCCCTCTCGCCCAGAGCGGTGCCGTTGAACTCCCGAGGTGGCTC
Organism: Acidimicrobiales bacterium; assembly: GCA_035533495.1. Lineage (GTDB taxonomy): Bacteria > Actinomycetota > Acidimicrobiia > Acidimicrobiales > RAAP-2 > RAAP-2. Next base: position 11,043 of record DATLTW010000013.1, read on the forward strand.
CACGAGCAGAGTGTCTCAATCACCAATCATCGCTATGGCAACGTCCACGCCGGGCCCAAACCGCTCTGCCTCGGACTTAGCGAATGGACGCTGCGCTAACGCTCGTCTCCTAGGCGCTGGCGTCCTTGGGCAGACCCAACACGCGTTCGGCGATGATGTTGCGCTGGACCACCGAGGTGCCTCCGCCGATCGTGAGGGCCTGGGAGTAGAGGAACCCCCAGTACCAGGATCGCCCCTCTTCGCCTTCGATGCCCCCGGGTCCTCGATTGGCGAGCATGCCCGCACTGCCGGCCAGTCGTTGGGCCAAGGTCATCACCTCTTGACCGTGGTCGTCGGCGAGGGCTTTGCGAAGGCTCGCGTCCGAACCGCTCGACTTACCGGCCAGGGCGTTGGCGTTCAGACGTAATCGCAAGAACCTCAGTATCTCCCCGTGCGACCAGCACCTCATGAGTTCGTCCCGCTCCATCTTCGAGAGCGCACGTCCCTGTTTTCGAACCAGGCCCACCAAGTCCTCGGCGGTGGGTCCGCGACCCCACAAGACGCCCTCGCCTGACAGCGCGACGCGCTCATTGCCCAGGGTGACCTTGGCGAGACGCCAGCCTTCATTCACCTCGCCTAAGAGGGCGTCCGCGGGAAGGCGGACCTCGTCGAAGAAGACCTCATTGAACGCGTGGTCGCCGGTCATGTCGAGCACGGGACGAATCGTCACGCCCGGCGCTTTCATCGAACAGATGAAGTAGCTGATGCCGTTCTGGGGGGCACCTTCGTTCGAAGTGCGCGCGAGCAAGATGCCCCAGGTCGCCAGGTGGGCGTAACTGGTCCAGAGCTTCTGTCCGGTGACGACCCACTCCTCGCCGTCCTTTCGAGCCGACGTCGCCAGCGACGCGAGATCGCTCCCGGCGTTGGGCTCGCTGAAGAGTTGGCACCAAAACTCTTCGCCACTGAGCAGCTTGGGTAACCATTGGTCCTGTTGCGCCTGGGTCCCCGCGACGACAATCGTCGGTCCGGCCCAACCGATGCCGATGGGGTTGATCGGTCGACGCACCTTGGCCCGGCGAAGCTCGTCGTCGATGAGGAGTTGATACTCCACCGACGCGTTGCGGCCCCAGGGTTCGGGCCAGGCGGGAGCGACGAGTTTCGCCTCGGCCAGTTCTCGACCCGACGCGTTGGGGTGCTCGGTGAGCCACTGGCGAAGTTCGACGCGCCGAGGGTCAAGTTCGTCGACTTGGCTATTGAGGGAGTCGGTCATCGGCGCCAGCAGGCCCCGGCCCTCGTCACGCTCTTCGAGCTTGCTGATCACCAATAACTCCTTGTACGCCTACTGCCAAGGTAACGCTCTTTCGCGAGGGATGAAAGTCCGCCTACGTGGCGGACTGCGCAGCGCCGTGGGGGATCGGCGCCGAGCGTCTTATACTTCGAACCATGGCGGTACTTTTCTGGTTGATCATCATCTTGGTGTGCATCTTCGCTGAAATACACACCAACGCCTTCTTCGCGATCTTCGTGGCCGCCGGCGCCATAGTCCCGTTCTTCTTGGCCCTGGCGAGCGTGTCCTTCGCCCTGCAAACCGTGCTGTGGCTCATCATCTCGGCAGCGTTGTTGGGCGCCCTGCGTCCGGCCGCCATGCATCGCTTCCACCATCGAGGGATCTTGGACCTCTCGGCACCCTCGAACAGCTCGATGACGAATCTCACGGGCTTTGTCGAAGCCGCCGTCGGCGACGAGGGACACCCCGGGCGAGTCAAGATCAAGGGCGAGTCGTGGAAGGCCGTGACGGACTCGAATGAGTCGATCCCCGACGGGACCCAAGTCATTGTGAGAAAGTCCTACGGCACCACGCTCTGGGTCGACCGCGTTTAATCCGTTCTCTTTGTTCGGTCCAGGCCTTGAGTGCTTGAACCGAATAGTTAGATAGCCGGCATGCCAGGCACGCCCTCCATGACGCTCTTGATGGCCTGGGCGGCGCCGAGCAGCGCGGCGCTCTCGGCGGGGATGATGAGTTTCGTGTTTTCGCTGGCGGCGAACTTCGACAAGGTGTCAAGCTGCAAGATCGCCACCAAGGTCGCGTCGGGCGCCTGGGATTTAATGGCGGCGTAGATGAGGCTGATCGCTTGAGAACGTCCTTCCGCTTCGAGGATCTGGGCCTGGCGCGAACCTTCGGCTCGAAGGATGAGGGACTGCTGGACACCCTCGGCCTCTTTGATGGCGGCCTGGCGCTGCCCGTCGGCGACGTTCACGGCGGACTGCTGTTGACCTTCTGACTCGAGGATTCGAGCCCGCTTCTCCTGGTCGGCCTGCTTCTGGAGGGCCATGGCCTGAAGGATCTGATCGGGTGGGGTGATCTCGAGGACCTCCACCCGGTTGATGCGTACGCCCCACTTGTCGGTGGCCTCTTCCATCTGGGTCTGGAGCAGCGTGCCGATGCGCTCACGTTGGGAGAAGGCCTCGTCGAGGCTGATCGAGCCAAAGACCGCACGTACCGAGGTGCGCGCGAGGTTGTCCACGCTCACCAGGTAGTCCGAGTTGGTGAAGAGCGCCAAGCGCACGTCGACGACCTGGCTGAAGATCGTGGCGTTCACGATCACGGCCACGTTGTCGCGCGTGATGACCTGTTGGCGGTCGCCGGTACGCGGGGTCTCGCGCACGTCGATGATCTTCATCACTTCGATGAAGGGGAAGATGAAGGTCAGGCCCGGATTCTTGATGTCCTTGAACTCACCAAAACGCGTCACTACGCCTTCGAAACCCTGTTGGACGATGCGCACCGACTTCGAAATGGTCGTGATGACCAGTAGGACGATAATGCCGGCGATGACTGCGAGAACAATCCCAATGGAATTCATAGACCGCTACCTCCCCAAAACTGGCGTCAGTTCCGGTAACTGGTCACGTTTTGGTTGACAGTGGCAGTGTATCGGACGTGAAAATCGATCTTTTGGCCGCCCGCCACTCCCACGCCAAGTGGTCATGGGGCCAACGTTCCTGGTAAAACGTGAGAGCCAGACCTGACCAGCTCTTGAGACGCAAGGGCTTCGACAAGGAGTCTCATGGACGTCGCCACCTTTGTTGCTTCGATCTTTGACAACCAACTCCCCTTTCGCGTCGAGGCGTACGACGGCAGTACCGCCGAACCGACCGTCGCGTCAAGGGCCAACGCCATCACGCTCAAGATCCTTCGTCGTGAGGCGATCACGAGAGTGCTGACCCATCCCGGAGAACTCGGCGTGGCGCGCGCCTACGTCGCGGGCGACATCGACGTCGAGGGCGATCTGGATCCTCTCTTCGAGCTCTCGCTGCCGCCACTGCGCCAACTACTCAGCCCCAACAATCTTCGCGCCCTGCTCGCCGTGGTCGGAGCCTCAGCGCTCAAACCGTTGCCGCCGCCCGCCATCGAAGCCAAGCCGCGCGGCGTCTTGCACTCGCGCGCGCGCGATTCGCAAGCCGTCACCCACCACTACAACGTGTCGAACCGCTTTTATGAGATGGTGCTCGGACCTTCGATGACCTACTCGTGCGCGGTCTTCACCTCGCGCGAGGACACCCTCGAGCGGGCCCAGGCCCGAAAGGTCGACCTCGTCGCGCGCAAATTGGCACTGAAACCCGGCGACCGCCTGCTCGACGTGGGATGTGGATGGGGCGCGATGAGTATCCACGCCGCGCAGCACTTCGGCTCGCGTGTGGTGGGTATCACGCTCTCTGAGCCCCAGGCCAACTACGCCAGAGAGCAAGCACGTCTCGCGGGCGTGAGCGATCTTGTGGAATTTCGCGTCCAGGACTTTCGCGACGTCAACGACGGACCTTTCGACGCGATTAGCTCCATTGGCATGTCCGAACACGTCGGTCGCAAATCGCTGCCGAGCTACACCCAGTTGATGTTCGACCTCGTGAAGCCCGGCGGACGATTCTTGAATCACGCGATTGGTCGACCGGTCTCCTTCGCCGACGACCCTCGTCCATCCAAGACCTCCGAGGTGAATCGACAGATGCAGATTGCCCTTGGACTACGGGGGCCCTCGAAGACGGGAAGTCAATTCATCGATCGCTACGTCTTTCCCGACGGCGAACTCCACGAAGTGGGCGCACTGATTTCAATATTCCAAGCCCACGGCTTCGAGGTGCGCCACGTGGAGAGTCTGCGCGAGCATTACGCCTTGACGCTGCGGCACTGGGTCGACAACTTAACCAAGCGATGGGACGAAGCCGTCGAAGAAGTCGGAATCGAGCGCGCTCGGGTGTGGCGGCTCTACATGGCCGGCTCGGCCGTCGGTTTTGAGCGCCACCACTTAGAGATCCACCAAGTCTTGAACGTGCGCCCATTCGAGGGCCAGAGCAACATGGTCCTTCGCCCGAGCTTCGAACCAACGGCTTAAGTCCCGTGCCCAGAACTCGATCAGCACTTTAAACGAGCCTCCAACACTCATAATCCCCGACTCAACGGCGACACGACGTCGCGGAACGCCCTGGGCGATGGTGAAGCCCAAATTTCGTCAAAACGATTGCTACCATTCTGTTGCGTAGCCACGAGGGGAGTGACGTGCCGTCCAAAAAGAAACAGGGTCAGAAGCCGAAGAAGGCCAAGAGCGCCGACGTCGCAGCACGCTCGAAGCGTGTGCAGTCAAGGGGCCGTAGCCGCTAGTTGAGAGCCAGTGCTCATACTTCGTTCCGCGAGCATCAACTAGGGCAGTGGAGTGACACTCACCTGCGTGAGATCATCACCCGTCACCACGACGCCATCGAAATCAGCTGCTTGGGCACGCCACTCGTCATACTCCCCCAGCGCCGGTGTGGGCACGAAGTGTGTGAGCACGAGAGTGCGAACCCCGCCACGCTGTGCCGTCTGGGCCGCTTGGCGCACTGTGGAGTGATAATCGAGGATGTCGATGAATCGCTGGCGCGGAACCAGGCGTACCAGGTCCTCGCGCACGACGGTCTGCACGTAGGCGTCGGCGCCGCGAACCAGTTCGTCAAGTTCGCTGCACGGCACCCCGTCCCCGGCAACCACGGTACTCACGCCTTCGGCGCTGAAGCGATAACCCAAGCTCGGCTCGACCGGGCGGTGGTTCGTCGCACCCGTTAGTACCGAGACGTCACCCACGAGAAACTGCTCACCCGGCGTAAGTTCATGAACAATGACTCGGGGAGCCTCTTGGAGATCCGCGTGATGGCTCATTCGATAGCGAATGTCACTGGCCAGCATGCTCAAGAGGCCCTCCACGACTTGAGCGGTGCCCTTCGGGCCGTAGACGTGAAGATCTGTCGGCTCGGGCGTCATGACCCAGTGGGTCGTCACGACATCATTGAGGTCGCAGATATGGTCGGAGTGGAGGTGAGTCAGCACCACTGCCGAGAGGAAGGGCGGGATGATGCCGCACGCCGCGAGACGCATCACCACTGCCCTGCCGGCGTCGACCAGGATGGTGGTCGACGCGGTGGTGATGACCGTACTGGGACCCCCGCGATGGGGATCTGGCAAAGGACTGCCGGTGCCGGTCAAGATGATATTCACGACGCCACCTCGTACGTCCCGGCGTCGGTGTTCTCGAATTCGTGCTGAATCACCGTCGCGAGATGCTCGCTGCAGCGCTGTCGGCGCGGGTGGTCACTCAGTCTGGGTGCCTTCATCATTCCCCTCGTTGCCCGCTACATCTTTACCACTGAGATGCGTGGGCACTCGCTCGTCACGACGTGGTGCAACGATGACGTCAAAGAGAATGTCACTTCGTGCGGCGTCACAGGTAAGCCGCCCGTGATGGATGAGGGAATAACCACGTCGGATACCCGTCGCCACCAGATCCGTATGCGACGATAATTACATGACCAAGACGCCCTGGCAGTCTCTCTGGCATAAGCACCCTGGGGTTCGCTCCGGCGAGGAGCTCTCCCGCGGGGAGCGGGCCGCCGATCGCATGCGCAACACGATGGGTTCGTGGAGCTTCATCTTCGGGTTCTTCGCCGTCATGATCGCCTGGGCACTGGTGAACACCGTGCTCTTCGAACATATTCTTCAGCACAAGGCGTTCGACCCCTACCCCTACATCTTGCTCAACCTCTTCCTCTCGATGATGGCCGGCGTGCAGGCCGCGGCATTGCTCATCGCCGCGAAGCGGGCCGACGCGATCTCTTCAGAAGTAGCCCTGCACACGTCGAGCAACACCGACGACATCAAGACGCTGATCCAAGAGAATACGGACCTCACCTCAGCGGTGAAGAAGAACACGGACTTACTCGAAGAGATCCACCTGCACGTCTCCAACATTGGCAAGGCGTTGGGCGCCGAAATGGGACGGTTCGCGCCCGGCGCCACGTCGCCCAACGATAAGTAATCGCTCGCTGAGGCGACGTCACCGTCCTGGCACGAATTCCTAGCGATAATTGAACGAAGTCCATTTCGCCTGTGGACAACCGGTCACGCGGCGGCGCCAATAACCTGTCACACGTGGATGACGATCAACACTGGGTCAACTGGCATTCGGACTACGACGATCCACTTTCCTACATCAGCCGACGGCTCCGATCCGTCCAAAGAAGGCTCGCCGGCACGCTCGACGTGGCTCCCGGGGGTCCGATACGACTCATCAGCATGTGCGCGGGACAGGGCCGAGACGTCATCGGAGTACTCGAGGAGCATCAACGTGCCCTCGACGTCCGTGCTCTACTCGTGGAGTTGGATGTCCAACTGGCTGAGGACGCGCGACAAAGAGCGCGACGAGCTGGCTTAAGGAATGTTGAGGTGCACGTGGGAGACGCGTCCGTGACGTCGGCGTACCAGAATGCTGTTCCCGCCGACATCCTCCTTGCCTGTGGGATCTTTGGAAACATCAGCGACGCAGATATCCACGCGACCATCGCCCGTCTTCCGACCCTCCTGGCACGCAACGCGACAGTGATTTGGACTCGCCATCGACGAGACCCGGATCTCACGCCACGAATCCGCGAGTGGTTTCATGATTTCGGGTTCGAAGAGGTCGCGTTTGATACCGAAGAGGGAGCGTTATTCAGCGTCGGCTCTCATCGCTTGATCAGCGAACCGCAGACCTTTGATCCGAATCAAAAACTGTTCACGTTCTTTGGCGATGGAGCAGCAGCAAACCAGTAGTCCAGCGCGATGAGATGCGTCTCCAAACTCGAGATTGACGGCGCACCTTCGCTTACCGAAGTTGGCGATATGCGTGCAACGGGTCGGTGATGTCCGGGGGCGAGGAGTCCGCTCTAGGGAGCGAAGAGCGGGCTGCTCTCGCGGCCAGAGCCGGCGACGACCTTGACGTTTCGACTCGTAAGTTGTTCACCACACGAGCCACACACCATCTCGGCGTGCGTCACTTCACCACAGGACCGGTGCACCAGTTCAATTGGCGGGCCCGAGGGCGCGGCGTAGTCATCGCCCCACTGACGCATCGCGGTCAGGATCGGCCACAGGTCGCGACCCTTGGGGGTCAGTTTGTAGTCGTCTCGGGGCGGATGCTCGGAGTACGGCACACGCTCTAATACCCCCGCGTTCACGAGGGAGTTGAGGCGGTCGCCCAGGATGTTCCTCGATATCCCCAAACGCCGCTGAAACTCTTCGAATCGGGTCACGCCGAGAAACACGTCACGGACAATGAGCATGCTCCACCACTCGCCAACCACTTCGAGACACTGAGCCACCGAGCAGTCCATCTGGGCAAAACTCTTGCGCTCCATAATTCCAGTCTAGTTAGTTGCATAATGAAACGCAAGCATGTAGGGTGCGTCTTGTGACAAAACTTACGGGTGACGCGACCGTTCCTTCGGTTCTGGCAACGCACCGCAAGGCGATCTTCGTCGTGACGGCGCTCGGCGCGTTCATGGCCTCGCTCGACCTGTCAATCGTCAATGTCGCCTTTCCCGCGCTCGAGCGCGCCTTCACCCACGACACGCGCGCCAGCTTGTCCTGGGTCTTGACGGGGTACGCCATCGTCTTTGGCTCGCTCTTGGTCGTCGCCGGGCGAACGGCCGATCGTCTCGGAAGCCGTCGAATCTTCTTCTTCGGCCTCGGCGTGTTCTGCGTCGGTTCCCTGCTCTGTGCCGTCGCGCCGTCGGTCCCCCTGTTGATTCTCGGTCGCGTGGTCCAAGGTTTCGGGGCGGCCGCGTTGCTCCCGGCGTCACTGTCGCTCCTTTTGGCTTCGTACTCGAAAGAAAAACGCTCCCAGGTCGTGGCGTTATGGGGCGGCATCGGCGCACTCGCCGTGGCGACCGGGCCCTCGTTGGGCGCCGTACTCATCACGGCCTTTAGTTGGCGTGCCGCCTTTTACGTGAATCTGCCCGTCGGAGTGATCGCCTGGCTGGTGGGAAGGCGAGTCTTAGTCAAGACCGAAAGATCGGCATCGACGAGCAGCCCGGACTTTCCGGGCGTGGTGTTGCTCAGTGGCGCGCTCGCGACGTTGGTGCTGGCGATCTCCGAAGGGCCCAGTTGGGGTTGGAGCAACGCCCGAATCATCGGCGCCTTCGTCGCGACCGTTCTCTTGGCCGGCGCCTTTCTCTTTCGCTCGGGTCACCACGAAGAGCCGGTGCTGGATCTTCGTCTCTTTCGGGCCCGTTCCTTCAGTGTCGCGAACGCCGCGGCGCTGCTCTACGCCATGGGCTTCTTTGCGATGCTGCTCGGCAACATTCTGTTCTTGACGAGTGTGTGGCACTACTCGATCCTCGACGCCGGCCTCGCCGTGACGCCCGGCCCGTTGGTCGTCGCCCTGGTCTCGGGACCGGCGGGAAAACTGGCCGGTCGCTGGGGCTTTCGCCGGGTCTTGATGATGGGCTTTGGCGTCTTCACGCTCGGTCTGGTCTGGTACGTGACCCGTGTAGGACTCACGCCGGAGTATCTCAAGATCTGGCTCCCCGGCACGCTCACCGTCGGGCTCGGCATCGGACTCACGTTTCCGGTGCTGAGTGCGGCCGCGGTGTCGAGCCTCGAGCCCGCGCGCTACGCCGTGGGCAGCGCCGTCAACCAAACGGCCCGACAGGTCGGCGGCGCGCTGGGCGTGGCGATACTCGTGGTGATCCTCGGCACGCCGTCCAGCGCCACCGAAGCGCTCGGTAACTTTAAACACCTCTGGCTGTACGTCGCGTCAATGGCCGCGCTCGCCGGGGTCATCTGCACCGGGCTCTCGCGCGCGAAGATCGCCCACTCCGAACTCTCGAGCGTCGAACTCGACGTCGAAAAAGCCCACGGTTTCGAAGCGATGCTCGACGGTGAAATCGTCGACGAGCCTTTCGCTTTTCTAAAGCCCCGCAACGAGAAGACCGAGTAGCGCGAGCGCGGGCTCGGATCGATCGGGAACTAGGCGTCGAAGTCGAGATCGCCCAGCAGCGAGCGCAGTTGACGGCCCATCTCTCGGGGGTTGCCCGAGATCTCTCCGATGACCTCGCCTTCCACCGCCACGTCGTCACCGGGGTGATACTTCGACACGCGCATCCCGCGTCCGGCGCGCGTCACTCGTACCACCCAGGGCAGACCAATCTCGCCGGAATCGCGGGTCGCCATGATCTGACCCTGCGCGTCGAGTCCAAAACTCCACTCAGGGGTACGCGCGGCATTAATCACGCGTTCGAGTGCACTGCTTCCCGAGAGTCCCGACGATTTCGCTATGCGCCAACCCTAGGGGACGGCTGTGACGGGCGCCGTGGCGCGAGCGCGGCGCGTAGCGCTTGATGAAGGGACAAGTGACCTTAGTCACTTTTGCGAAACGACACGGCTCTATGGCCCGTCGTGAGTCGCGGCGCGACTTAACCGCGCAACGGAGGAACTACAGTTAATCCAAGAAGACCTCGGGAAAAGTTCCGTGCTTGTGGAGCTACTTCGGGCATCAGTCGAGGAAGGAAAAGGCGTGGAACCGACGGACACTCAAGGTCCCGACTACTTCCATAAGGTCGTCGACTGTCAGTGGGCCTGTCCCGCGCACACCAACGTCCCGGGCTATATCCGCCTGATCGCCCAGGGCCGTTTCGACGACGCGTACATGTTGAACCGCGAGTCCAACGTCTTTCCGGGCATCCTGGGGCGAACCTGTGACCGGCCGTGCGAACCGGCCTGTCGGCGCGACCGCGTGGACGGCTCACCCGTAGCCATCTGTCGCTTAAAGCGCGTCGCCAGCGACTTAAAGGGCGACATCTCGAGTCGCCTGCCCGCGATACCCACCCAGAAGAACGGCAAGCGCGTCGCCTGCATCGGGGCCGGACCGTCCTCGCTCACCGTCGCCAATGACCTCATGCCCCTCGGGTACGCGGTCACCATTTACGAGCAGTTCGATAAGCCCGGCGGACTCATGCGCTCGAACATTCCTTCCTTTCGACTGCCCGAAGAGGTCCTCGAAGAAGAGACCGCGATGATCCTGGACATGGGCGTCGACATCCGCTACAACACTCCGGTAACGAGCCTTCGTTCGCTCATGGACGAGGGCTACGACGCGGTGTTCGTGGGCGTGGGCGCGCCGCGCGGCAAAGAGCTCGACCTCCCCGGTCGCCACGACGAAGCCGAGTCGCACATCTTCATCGGTATCGACTGGCTGGAGTCGGTGGCCTTTGGCCACGTCAGCGAGATCGGATCACGGGTGCTCATCATCGGCGTGGGGAACACCGCCATGGACTGCTGTCGCACCTCGAGGCGCCTCGGCGGGCGCGACATCAAGGTCATGGCGAGACGACCGCGCGAGTTCTTCAAGGCCTCGCCCTGGGAGCTCGACGACGCCGAGGAAGAGGGCGTCGAGATCCTGGTCAATCACGCGCCCACCCGTTTCGTCATCGAGAATGGCCAGCTCGTGGGCATGGAGTTCGACGTGCTCGAGTGGGACGAAGGGGCGAGGCACTCAACCACTTTGGACACTGTGACAATTCCCTGTGACGACGTGATTCTCGCCATCGGTCAGGAGAACTCCTTCCCGTGGATCGAACGGGACCTCGGGATGACCTTTGGCGAGTGGGAGATGCCGGTCGTTGACGAGGTCACCATGGAGTCGAGCGTGGCCGGCGTCTTCTTTGGTGGCGACGCCGCCTGGGGACCGAAAAACATCATCTGGGCCGTCGCGCACGGTCACGGGGCCGCGATCTCGATCGATAACTACTGCCACGACGTCGCCTTGACCCAGCGTCCGGCCCAGGGCATGAATCTGGTCAGCCAGAAGATGGGCATGAGCGAGTGGAGTTACCACAACGACTACAACCCCTCGAGCCGCCAGAAGATGACCCACGTTGAGCTGACGAAGCGCTTCGAGTCGCTCAACTTAGAAGTCGAACTCGGCTTCAGCGCCGAGCAGACGGCGCGCGAGGTGCAGCGCTGCTTGAACTGTGACGTGCAGACCGCCTTCGCGGCGCCGCTGTGCATTGAGTGCGACGCCTGTTTGGACATCTGTCCGGTGCAGTGTCTCACTATCACCGCCAACGGCGACGAGGCCGGCCTGCGCGAGCGGCTGCTCGCGCCCGCCACCAACTTGAGCCAAGATCTCTTCGTCTCCGAGCGGCTACCCCAGACCGGTCGAGTGATGGTAAAGGACGAGAACGTCTGCGTGCACTGCGGGCTCTGCGCCGAGCGCTGCCCGACGGCAGCCTGGGACATGGAACTGTTCGACCTGGCGATCCCCTACGCCGGCTCCAAGAACTTCATCCCCGTCGCGGTGGGCTTTGGCGGAGGTCGAGCGTGACGATGACCGCCAAGTCGGTCGTGGGCAGTCGGGTCAACGACTTCTCGATCAAACTGGCCAACGTCAACGGCACGGGCTCGGCCAGTGCCAACAGTCTCTTGGTGCAGGCCATCTTTCGCATGGGCATCCCCGTCTCGGGCAAGAACCTCTTTCCCTCGAACATCCAGGGACTGCCCACGTGGTACGAAATTCGCGTCAACGCCTCGGGCTACACCGCGCGAGCGCTCGACTACGACCTCGTGGTCGCAATGAACTCCCAGACCTACGCCGAGGACATCGACGAGGTCTCGAGTGGGGGCTACGTGCTCTACGACTCGTCGTGGCCCCTCGACGCCAAGCTGGCGCGCGAGGACATCACGTTCCTTGGCGTGCCGCTCGCGGCGATGTGCTTGGAGAACTTCGCCAAGCCGCGCGAACGCATCTTGATGAAGAACGTCGCCTACGCCGGCGCGGTGGTGGCGCTGGTGGGCGTGGACCTCGAGGTCGTCGCGTCGCTGTTGGCCGAGACCTACGCGCGCAACGAGGCGCTGCGCGATTCCAATCAGCGGGCCCTACGCCTCGGCTATGACTACGCCAAGGAGAACTTCGAGTGTCCGCTCGCCTTTCAACTGGCGCCTCTTGACAAGAACGCTGACTCGATCCTCATTGACGGCAATACCGCAACGGCGCTCGGCTGTCTCTACGCCGGCGCCACCGTCGCGGCCTGGTACCCCATCACCCCCGCCACGGCCGTCATGGACAACTTCACGCGACTCTGTGCGAGGTACCGGCGCGTGAAGATCGACTCCGACGATCCCAACGTGCCCGCGAGTTTCCAGAACAACTACCTCATCATCCAGGCCGAAGACGAAATCGCCTCGATCGGCATGGTGCTCGGCGCATCGTGGAGCGGCGCGAGGGCGTTCACCTCCACCTCGGGTCCGGGGATCTCGCTGATGAGTGAACTACTCGGTCTCGCGTACTACACCGAAATACCCGCGGTCATTGTCGACGTGCAGCGGGTCGGCCCTTCGACCGGCATGCCCACGCGCACCCAACAGGGCGACATCTTGATGTGCGCCTACGCCTCGCACGGTGACACCAAGCACATCTTGTTGTTCCCGGCCAATCCTCACGAATGCTTCGACTTCGCCGCCGCGAGCTTCGATCTGGCCGAACGGTTCCAGACCCCGGTCTTTCTGCTCAGCGACCTCGACATCGGGATGAACGACTGGGTGGTGCCCAAACTCGAGTGGGACGACGACTACGTGCCGGACCGAGGTCGGGTCCTGCGCGACGAGGACTTGAGCGAGATCGCCGAGTTCTTTCGCTACTCCGGCGAGGACCACGAGTTCGTCACACCGCGCACCTTGCCCGGATCACACGCCAAGGGCGCCTACTTCGTTCGAGGCTCGGGCCACGACAAGTTCGGCCATTACACCGAGACCCCCGATGAGTACCAAGAGGTGGTCGATCGCTTGAAACTAAAGCACGCCGCCGCCGCGTCGCACGTGCCCGCCCCGGTCGTTCTCCGCCGTCCGGGCGCCACCATCGGGCTTATCACACTGGGCAGTTGTGACCTGGCGGTGCGCGAAGCCATCGACGAGCTGGCCGAGCAGGGACTCGTCGCTGATTTCATGCGGGTGCGGGGCTTTCCCTTCGTGGCCAGCGTACGTTCTTTCGTCGAAGAGCACGAGCGCTGCTTTGTCGTCGAGCAAAACCGTGACGCGCAGCTGCGCTCGCTCATCGCCATCGAGACCGGTGTCGACATCGAAAAGATGAAGTCGGTCCTGGCGTACGGGGGCTACCCCTTAAGCGCGAAGCAGGTCGTCGATAGCGTGTTAACCCAAAGGGAGATGCCCTAATGCCTTCGATCGTCAAACCCCTCATCCCACTCAGTCCGCTGCCCAAGAACGAACTGGGCCTCACCCTTCGCGACTACGAGGGCGCGATGTCGACGTTGTGCGCCGGGTGCGGCCACGACTCGGTCACCGCCGCCATCAGCCACGCCTTCTTCGAACTCTCGACGCCCCCGCATCGGATTGCCAAGTTAAGCGGCATTGGCTGCTCGTCGAAGACCCCGACGTACTTCGTGCGCGGGGCCCACGGCTTTAACTCCGCGCACGGGCGCATGGCGACCATCGCGACGGGCGCCAACGCGGCCAATCGCGAACTGACCTACATCGGCATCTCGGGCGACGGCGACTCACTCTCGATTGGTCTAGGCCATTTGATGCACGCCATCCGGCGCAACGTGAACATGGTCTACGTGATTGAGAACAACGGCGTGTACGGCCTGACCAAGGGCCAACTCTCGGCGTCGGCGGACATCGGATCGAGCCCCAAGAAGGGCGAGCCCAACCTGCTCGCGCCCATCGACCCCATCATGTTGGGCCTCACACTGGGCGCGACGTTCCTCGCGCGGTGTTTCTCAGGCGACAAGGAGCAGCTCATCCCGATCTTGAAGGCCGCGGTGGCGCACCACGGTTTCGCCCTCATCGACGTGATCTCGCCCTGCGTGACCTTCAACGATCACGAGAGTTCGACCAAGAGCTACAAGTTCTTTCGCGAGCATGAGGTCAAGGAAGTCCAAGCGGACTTCGTGCCCCTCCAGGTGCCGATCCGCGCGACGATCCCCAGTGACGCCGCCAAGGCCGTAACCATGCACGACGGCAGCGTGATGCGCTTTCGCTCCGTGCCCGAGGGCTACGACCCGAGCGATCGGATGAAGGTCGAAGAGTACATCCGTGATCGCCAGAGCCGCGGCGAGATCGCGACGGGACTTTTGTATCTCGACGAGTCGGGCCCCGAACTCCACGAACTCAACCACACCCCGAAGGAGGGCTTGAACACCCTGCCCTTCGCAACTCTCTGCCCCGGGGCGAAGGAACTCGCGACCATGCAAGAGGACTTTCGCTGACCCCGGTCTCGAGTTGATCGAAAGGTGATGATGGAAAAGGTTCCCACTCCAGCAGAAGAGCTCGGCGGCGAGAGCGCCTGCTACGCGCATCTGTTGTGCGGTGAGTGCGGTGCAGTACTGGACGAACACCATCACGAGCCCTGTGGCGTGCGTGACGAACGCGTGAACACCTCGCCGATCGAGGTCGCCACGCGCGATCAAGAAACTAAATAGCGGTGTCGTCACGCGACGACGGTGTGCGAGAAGTGACAAGTAATGCGCGCAATACGCGGGCCACAAAATACCCTCGATTCTTGGGCATTTAAGTTACGACGTCACTAGCCTCAGTTATTAGTGACCAGTAGCGCAACTACGCCCACCAGCGTCGCCGTCGTCGACGATCACATCATGGTGGCCGAGATGTTGGCGCTGACGATCTCCAAGGAGAGCGATCTCCAACTCGTGGGCGTGGCGGGCAATATTGCTGACGCGCTCGTACTCGTCAATCGAGAGCACCCCAACGTCGTGCTGATGGACTACCGATTGCCCGACGGCGACGGTCTTGACGCCGTCAAGAAGATCCTGGGCAAATACCCCGAAACCTACATCGTGATGCTCACGGGCAGCGGCTCGCCGGACCTCCTGGCACGCTCGATCGAGGCCGGCTGCGTGGGGCTGCTCAGCAAGGATCGTCCCATCGACGACGTCTTGAGCGCGGTGCGTTCGGCGGCCCGGGGCGAACTCGTCATACGCTCCGATGAGTTCTCGAACCTCCTGGGTCAACTGCGCAAGACCCCCGAGCAGAAGACGCATCTGCTCACCGCGCGAGAGTTAGAGGTGCTCCAAAAGCTCGGACGGGGCAACTCGACCGAGACGATCGCGGAGGACCTCTTCATCTCGGTCAACACGGTGCGAAACCACGTCGCCAACATCTTGAGCAAACTCGGGGTGCACTCCAAGCTCGAAGCGGTGGCCATCGCCGCGCGCGAGAAGCTCATCGACCTGACGAGCGACTAGGAGACTGTTGAATAATTCGGCTCAGAAAGCCGAATTATTCAACAGTCTCCTAGTTCACTTGCTCTGGGCGATGGCGTCGTGACCAGTGTGGTCGAGGTCGCGCCGGCCCACCAGCGAAGTGATCGCGAACAGCGAGCGATCGTCGTTCTAGCGCGACGCCTTAGTTGCAGCGGCGGACTTTTTTGGAGTGACGGCATTGGACTCGAGTGACGTGACGCCGTTCAGTGTGGCGTTGACGGCCATCACGCGAAAGCTGTACGTCGTGCCATTGGTCAGATTTCTGATGACGCACGAGTCGGCTCCGGAGGCGCTGACCGTGTACGTGCAGTACTGACCCCGCCGGTCCGAGACGACGTAACGCCTGATCGTTGAACTCCCACTACTACCGGGCGGCGTCCAATCGACAGTGGCCCTGCGGTCCCCGGGTACTGCGGCAACGTGAGTCGGCGCGCCCGGCCACGTCGTGGCGAGCGAGGCGACGAGCGGTTGCTGGCCCCAAGAAACCGAAGCGACCATTGTGCCTGCGAGGCTGAACGCCGCGAGGCTGTTGGGGTCGGCTCCGGGCGTTCCCAGTCCCGTGGGCCCGTTATAGCCATTCGAACTCTGGTGGGCACTACACAGATAGGTTCCACACGCACTGGTGGATCCGACGCTCACCTTATAAAGCGCGCCGGCGGGGGCGCCATAGAGGACCGAACCCGGCGTGAGCGTGTTGGACGAACCGGTGTTCACCACTCCATAGAGGGCACTGATCAGTGCCGTGGCGACACTGGTGCCGCCCGCGACGTAGAGGCCAGACGCCCCGAACGTGTCGTACACCCACACCCCGGTGTTGGGGTTCGCGTCCGCCGCGACGTCGGCGACGGTGCGACCGGCGCAGCCCACATCGTGTTGCCACGACGGCTTTGGTTCATAGAGGCTGCAGCCCGAGCCCGAGTGGTTCCACACCGTCTCGGCGCCGTTGCGCGTGCCCGTGGCGGTGAATTGGATCAACGAGGTGCCCCCCACGGCGACCACGTTGGGCGAGGCCGCGGGGAACTGTACGCCGTAGCCGTTGTCACCCGCGGCCGCGACGAGCGCGACGCCCGGGTGTTGGTAGTACGTGCTCGAGAGTGCGTTTTCACTGGTGAACTCCGGCGAGCCGTAACTGTTCGACACCACATTGGCCCCGAGGGTGACCGCAGTGTCGACCGATGTGCCAAGGTCGGTCATTAACGCGGACGTCGCTTCGACGACGAGGATCTGACAGTTAGGGCACAACGCGCTGATCATCTCGGCGTCGATCGCCTCTTCGAGGCCCCAAGCGTAATTGGACGAGGGAAGGGGCGAAGCCGCGCCAGCCTGATTAACAATCTCAAGTGCACAGCCGCTCGCCGAGGAAGAGACGGTACCGACCGGACACGCCGGCAAGTTGAAGTAGTTGCGGTAGTACGCCAGGTCGCTGACCAACTGTGGATTGCTCGACGCATCGACGATGGCCACTACCTGGCCCACGCCGTTACTGCCCGCGGCCCCGAGTGACGCCGCGTTGTACGCGGACTGGAGGAACGCCGGGGAGTACGCGCCGCCGTCACCCAGTGACGCGGCGGGCGTCGCGTCACCCTGCAGGGGATGCGCGTTCAGCGCCGAGGCGTCGGTGCGAAGAAGGGCGCTGCAGTGCGCGTAGCCCGCCGGCACGGCGCTGGAGCAGACATTGACGCTCGTGCCGTGGAGTTTTGGCACCATCGCCTGGCGCAGCGAAATCGACACCGCTGCATTTTGGCTGCCGGACGCGGCACCCACGACGACCGACGACGTCGAGCTCTTGGTCGTGGCGCCGCTCGAAGGAGTCGCGGAAAGTCCCAAGGATCCGAGCATGACGATGCTCGAAATGCAGCCACTGATCATCAATCTCTTCACAACTCTGCCTCATCGCCGGCGAGCCACATCGTTGATCCGAAGTGGCTACGCCTCTTAAAGAGGCTCGCGGACGGCGTCGGCGCTGTCATGATGCGCGTGAATCGTTGCCGGTAACGAAGTTGGACGTTTCTCAACTAGCGAGGCCGTGCCAGTGCGATGCCAGTGCGATAGTGCACGTGGCGGTGGCGGTGGTCAATATTGACCACCGCCGCCACGCAGCGCCCGGTCTTAGCCAGCCTCTGACCTTCGTGCCATCGTCGATGCGTCGAGTGCAGTTGCACGACGTGTTCGGCGCCGTTGTCAAGCTCCAAGGGATCTCAAAAGAGCGCCAAATCTATGCGTTTCGTAACGATTTCTTCACAGTCCGTCTGACTACTATGACAACAACGGTATTTTGAGGGCATTCACGAATGCCGCGACGCCAGAGGTTTGCGTGACGCGACGGTGAAGCCACCGATATTCCAAGAAACGAGGGAGAACAATGATCTCAGTAAAGGGACTTCGCGTCGGAGTGAGTGTCGCGGTCTTCGCCCTCACGGGACTCTCGGCCGGCTTGGTCAGTCTTGGGAGTGCGTCGGCAACCACCGTACCGAAATTGGTCGTCAAGCCGTCGACCAAACTTCATAACGGTGAAAGGGTGCAAGTGTCCGGCCGCGGCTTTAAGCCCGGCGATTCGGTCTACATCGTGGAGTGCCTCTTCTCCGCCAAGGGCGCGGCCGGGTGCAATATCTCGGGCGCGATACCCGCCACCATCACTGCCGCGGGAATACTGCCCAAGAAGACTTTCAAGGTCATTACTGGAAAGATCGGCAACGGCAAGTGCGGCACGAAAGCCTCGAACCTCAAGACCTGCGCCATTAGCGCTGGCAACATCTCTGGGGGCGACTCCGCGGTGGCCCGTATCACCTTTAAAGCCTTGAGGTAAGGCTCGGCGCGTGGTCACGAGCGCACGGAGATCGGCGCAAAGATGAGTTGCGACGTCGGTCCAAGACGATAGAGTCCTCGTCCAAGGAAGGGAGCACATGAGCGAGCGCCACGGCTCTGCGCCAACAGCGAATCGATCGCTCCAAGAGCGTCGAGGCGCCATTGTCCATCAACTGAAGACCCACTTCAGTTTCGCCTCTCTCTTGGCGATTCTCTTCCTTACGTTTCTGGACAACACGATCGCCAGCGCTGTGCTCACCAGCGTGCAGGCCAAGTTGCACGCTGGCGTCTCACAACTGCAGTGGGTCGTGGGCGGCTACGCCCTAGCCTTCGCCAGTCTGATGCTCATCTGCGGATCACTCGGTGACAACTTCGGGCGCAAGAAGGTCATGTTGATCGGTGTCGTGATCTTTTGCGCCGGGTCACTGGTATGCGCCTTCGCCGCCTCGCCCTCGGAGTTGATCGTCGGGCGCGTGATTATGGGCGTCGGCGCCGCGGGTTCTGAACCGAGCACGCTGTCGATGATCCGCCACATCTACCCCGACAAGCGAGCCCGGGCTCGAGCACTCGGCGCGTGGGCTGCGGTGTCGGGTCTCGCGCTCGCCCTGGGACCGGTCATCGGTGGCGTGCTCGTCGGTCTGTGGTCGTGGCGCGCCGTCTTTTGGTTCAACTTCATCTTCGGCGCGCTCGTCTTGGTCGTGGCCGCGATCGCACTGACCGAAAGTGTGAACGAGATACGTCGGCGCATTGACGGATATGGGTTCGTGCTCGCCACGGTCGCGCTCGGCTTCGCCACCTTTGCGACGATCTCGGGCGAGACGTGGGGATACCGCTCGAGCGGAGTGCTCACCCTGTACGCGATCGCCGCGGTGTCCTTCGTCTTGTACTTCATCGTCGAAGCCCACACCAAGTACCCGATGCTGAATCTAAAATGGATACGCAATCGGGCCTTCGCCGGTTCGACGGTCATCGCCTTCACGAGCTACTTCGCGATATTCTCGATCTTCTTCTTCGTCGCGCTCTACCTCGAGGTCGTCGCTGCCGTCAGCCCCTACACCCTGGCGCTCGACTTCTTGCCGTTGCTCGCGGGCATGGTCCTCGCCTCGCTCTTCGCCGGACGGTGGGTAGGTCGGGTGGGGTCGCGCGCGCCGATGACCGTGGGCTGCCTGCTCGCGGGCGTGGGCGTTTTGCTCACCGACGTCGCGATCAGCCCGACGGCGGGACTCAGCACGCTCGGCTGGACCATGGGTTTAGCGGGCATTGGCTTTGGGATCATCGTCGTGCCCATCAACGCCACGGCGCTGATCAGCATTCCAGCGGCGAACTCGGGCATGGCCGCTTCGACCATCAACACCAGCCGGGAACTGGGCGCGGTCACGGGCGTGGCGATCCTGGGCTCGATCGTGAACGGTCAACTGACCGTGAACCTCACCCAGCGCCTCATTCAGATCGGCATCCCGGCCGCGTATCGCCAGGAAATCATCACGGCCGTCATCACCGGCCAGGTCAACTCTCAAGCGCAGAGGGAGAGCGGCCAAAGCAGTGCGGCGGTTCGCGCCATCATCAAACGGGTGGTGCACGCCGCGTACGGCGCATTCACCCATGGACTCAATCTGGCGCTGACGACTTCGGGACTGCTGTTGCTCGTCTCGGGGGGAATCGCCTACTTCACGGGCACCGCGGAGCGTCACTCCATGGTCGAGAACGAATGATTCGCTGAACGTATCCATCGACTCGACTGTTCTGCTTGCACGCGCGGGAGATAGATCTCGTGACTTCGCGAACGCCGAGACCAACTTAAGGCCGTTCGACAGAATTTATTGGGCCGTACGGGCTACTCACCACCGCAAGGTCGAGCGCCACACTCGGGCGAATCGACTCGGCCAAACCCGGTGCCTCACTAGGGTGTGATGGTGAGTGATCGACGACGTTGACGACAGTGGTTCTGCCTACCCCATTGGATCCACACCCTCGCAGAAAGACGCTTTCGAGAGTTCTAATGACGGCGACGACGTTGGCAATGCTGGCCGTTTTCGCTGGAAGTACGGGGGCGGGCGCCAATGTCGCCAAGTGGTCGACACCGATTCTCCTAGACCCGGGCAGGTCCACTGAGAACCAGACCGGCTACTCAGTGTCGTGCCCTGCCACCGACTTCTGCGTGGTGGTCGATGGCAACGGCCACGTGATCTATCGACGGCGTGGTACGTGGTCGCCGCCACAGGCGGTCCAGGCGGGGGGTTCTTTCGACTCCGTCTCGTGCCTGTCAGCCACCTTCTGCGTGGCCATTTCGAGTGGACATGCCGTCACCTATGACGGTCGCTCATGGTCAAAGGCAGTGAAGGCAGGCCCCGACGCGACCTATAAGGTTTCGTGTCCGAACATCTCCTTCTGTGCGGCCGTGGGTGCGAGCGGGTTGCCCGGAAAGCCCAGCACCATCGCCACCTTCAACGGCCACGCCTGGTCGTCGCAGCAGACTTCGACGACCGGATCCCTCTACGACCGTCTGATGGACGTATCGTGTGCGACGTCAACGTTCTGCGTCGCCGTCAACCTTGATGGACAGATTCTGACTTACAAGGGCGCACGGTGGATACCCAGCCGCACCGCTGGACCAAAGGGACTGATCTCGGTCTCGTGCGTAACACGAGCGTTCTGTATGGCGGTGACTGATTCAGGCCACTCGATCATGTACCACGGACGGGGCTGGTCTTCCCCCGCCGCCATTCCCGGCTTCGCGAGTGGCTTTGCCTACTCGGTCTCGTGCGCCTCCACGACAGCGTGCACGACCATTGGCCTTAGCGGCCGCGCGATTCATTGGACGGCCGGGCAGTGGTCCAAGCCCGAAACCGTGTTTCCGGGCGGTCCGGTCGCTGGAGTCGCGGTCGCGTGTTCCCCCGCCGACGTCTGTGTGGCCGTCGACGATAAGGGCCGCAGCGCCGTGAGCCGAACTTAGTTATAAGAGCGATACCGGTGGTCGGGCCACTTAACCGATCCGCGTCCGGGCGCTGGTGCCAACGTCACCTTTGAGCAGTGAAAAGAGCCGCCCTCGTCGGGGCGGACAACTTTCTCGCCCCGTCCTCTAGAGTCGAGCGAACGAGTCAACGAAAGGACGATCATGACACACAATCTGCGCGCCGACACGATCACCATCCAGGGTCACGGTGGCGATGAGATCGAGGCGTACCTCGCGGTGCCCACCGACGTCGCTCAAGGTGGGTCCATCGTCGTGATTCACCACATGCCCGGATACGACGAGGGGACCAAGGAGATCGCGCGAACGTTCGCCGCGAACGGATACGCCGCGTTGGTGCCGAACCTCTACCATCGCGTGGCGCCCGGCGCCAGTCCCGACGACGCGGCCGCCACGGCGAGAAGTCTCGGCGGCGTGCCCGACGAGCAACTGGTCGGCGACGTCGCGGGCGCGCTGGCGCACCTCAAGGCGCTGCCCACGTCCAACGGCAAGGTGGCCTCCATCGGCTACTGCTCGGGCGGGCGCCAGTCGTTCCTCGTCGGA
>DATLTW010000014.1:0-6355 GCA_035533495.1 Acidimicrobiales bacterium
CAGGCGCGAGTCCCGGCATATCACCCAGACCGATCACCGCACGATCGTGACCTTGCGCGCCACACCAATCGAGGCCCACTTTTAACGACGTCGCCAGTCCGAGCGGCCAGTCATCGTTCTGGAGCAGCGTGACCGACTCGGGCACGACCTCGCTTAA
Organism: Acidimicrobiales bacterium; assembly: GCA_035533495.1. Lineage (GTDB taxonomy): Bacteria > Actinomycetota > Acidimicrobiia > Acidimicrobiales > RAAP-2 > RAAP-2. The sequence goes on from DATLTW010000014.1 coordinate 158, forward strand.
GTTCGCGGCACCGCCCACGATGACTACTTCATCCAGACCAGCCGCGAGCGCCGGGAGGAGTGCCCAGGTAAGAACGGGATGCCCCTTTACCACCGCCAGCAGTTTGGCGCCGGGCGGCGCGGCGGGGTCATCGCCATTGAAGCGACTTCCGCTTCCGGCGGCCAAGATCACAGCGGCGACTGACACTCGCTCAGCCTAACGTCGCGTGTCGTTTCTACCGAGCGAATCTCCCTACACCTGTCCGACGGCCGAACGTCAAAAGCCCGGACAACGGACCCGTTAATGGATCGGACCCGAGCCGTCGCGCAGCGGGGTCATCGCACCTTGCGCGCGACCGCTTCGAACCGCAATGATCTCGGCACAGATTGACACCGCCGTCTCTTCGGGTGTGCGCGCGCCCACGTCCAGTCCAATCGGGCTCATGAGGCGCGCTCGAAGATCATCTTCCAAGGCTCCGGCTTCGAGGAGTCGCTCCCAGCGCTTTTCGTGTGTGCGGCGTGATCCCATCGCCCCGAGGTAGCCCACGTTGGTCGAAAGCGCACCAATGATCGCCGGCACGTCGAACTTCGTATCGTGGGTGAGCACGCACACGGCGTCGCGCGCGCCGAGCGACGGTCCCACTTGGTCGAGATAATGGTCCGGCCAGTCCACCACCACTTCGTCCGCCGTGGGAAAGCGTGCGCGCGTGGCGAATACGGGTCGAGCGTCACACACGGTGACGACAAAGCCGAGGACCTTGGCCACTTCGACCAGCGCCCGCGAGAAATCGACCGCCCCGAAGATGATCAATTTGGGCGGCGACACGAAGGATTCAACGAACACCTCAATCTCCTCGCGACGAGCCTCGCCGCGAGGACCGTAGTGGCGTGTGCCTGAGACCCCGCGCTCGAGCATCGCGAGTGCGTCACGCGAGACCACCCGGTCCAGTTCAGACTCGCCCAATGTGCCCAGCACCGTGGCCCCCGGGCGAACCAACAGTTTCGACGCGAGTGGGGTCAGTGGCGCCACTTCGTCGGCCACCCGAGTCACCAGGACCAGGCCCACCGGCTCACCCGCGAGCAAGCAGTGGCGCAGCGCTTGGTAGATCTCCCCACTCACCAGTCGAGCGGCTCCACCAAAAGGTGCACGGTCCCCCCGCACGTGAGCCCGACCGCGAAGGCCTGGTCGTCGGAGTAGCCAAAGCTGCAGCGTCGCGCTATCCCCGTGGCGAGCACGTCGAGCGCTTCGGTGACGACCGCTCCTTCGACGCAACCTCCCGAAACGGAACCCGCCACCTCGCCGTCTTCATTGACGGCCATGGTGGCGCCGGGATCGCGAGGTCCGGATTGCTCAACGCCAATGACTCGGGCGATCGCCACGCGCTTGCCCTCGGCGAGCCAGGTGTCGACGGTCGACAAGATCTCTTTCATCGAGACATCACCTGCGCGAGTTGGTCGAACGCGTCGAGTGAGTGTCCCGAAAGGAACTCGTCGGTGAAGGGCAGAGCGGCCGCCATGCCCCGCACGAGGGGCTCATAGCCCGGCGAGGCCTTGAGCGGATTGACCCAGATCACCCGGTGCGCCACGTTGGCGAGTCGGGCCATCTGGGCCGCCAGCAGCGAAGGGTCGCCCCGATCCCAACCGTCGGAGATGAGCACCACGGTGGCGCCGCGCGCGATCCCCCCGAGGCCCCAGGACTCATTGAACTCGCGCAAGCACTCACCGAGCCGGGTGCCGCCTTCGAGGTCGGGCGCCGAGGCCGCCACTCGCGCCAGTGCCGCGTCGGGATCTCGCCACGAAAGTTGTCGGGTGACTCTCGTACAGCGAGTGCCGAGGGTGAAGGCTTCGACACTGCGCTGGGCCAGGATCGTCGAATGTGCGAAGCGCAACGTGGCGCGCGCGTAGGCACTCATCGAACCCGACACGTCGAGCAAGAAGACGACTCTTCGGGGGCGGGTGCCCCGCACTCGTCGGGCCAGGCGCACCGGGTCACCGCCGTTGGCCAAGGAACGCGCGAGCGTTCGTCGCACGTCGAGCACACCTCGGCTCGAAGCGTGACTCGCCTCAAGACGTCGGCCGCGCCGCATGGGCGCCCGGGCACGAAGTGTCGCCATGAGCCGATCGGCTTCGGCGAGTTCGGCTTCGGTGTACAAGGCGAAGTCCTTGGTGCGCAATCTCTCGCTCGCGCTGTAGGCGACGGGCAGCGGCGGACGTACACATTGGTCTTGGTGGGAATCCTCGACACCGTCACTCGGCGTGTCGTCGCTATCGACGAGCGCCGATGGCCGAGCGACCGGCACCGGCGGGACCGTGGTGAGGCGTCCGCGCGGATAGAACGGCGCGACGTGACCAAAGTACGCGCGAAAGGTCGCGGCGAAGGGCTCGATATCTTCGGCTCGTCGACAGAAGCAGGCCCGGCCCGCCCAAAAGACGTGCGAGGGTTCGTTCGTCCCGACCAGCGCGAGCGCTTCGGCAAAGTCAATGGTCGCACTCGGTGGCGCGTCGAGGCCAGCGCCGCGAAGTGAACGCGAGAATCCGGTCGCCAACGCGGCCAGGTCCGTGGTCGCGGGGGCGCTCATGTGCCGTACTTTAGAGCCTCGCTCACCAAATCCGTCAATCCCGCGGCGCGCACGCGCTCGGCGTCTTCACGGTACTTGATGACGGCGCCCAGGGTGCGCTCGACCGTTCGCTCGTCGAGGTGGCTCGAACCGAGCACGCTGATCGCTTGCGCCCAGTCGATGGTCTCGGCGACGCCCGGCGGTTTATAGAGACCACGCCGACGAAGTTCCGCCACCACGGCCGAGACCTCGCGCGCAATCAGCTCGGTGGCTTCGGGCACGCGAAGTCGAACGATGGCGACCTCGCGCTCGAAACTCGGGTGCTCGACCCAGTGATAGAGGCACCGACGCTTCAGCGCGTCGTGCACGTCGCGCGTTCGATTCGACGTCAAGATCACCACGGGCGGGCGCTGCGCGCGAAAGGTGCCGAGCTCGGGCACGGTCACCGTGAAGTCCGAGAGGATCTCCAAGAGATAGGCCTCGAACTCGTCATCGGCTCGGTCGATCTCGTCGATCAGCAGGATCGGCACCGGTCCGTCGCCGGCGGTGCCCGCAATGGCGCGCAGCAGCGGGCGGCGCACGAGGTACTCCTCGGAGTACAACGAGTGTTCGAGTTCGACCGGACGATCAGTGCCGGTGCCGGTCGTCTCGGCCGCGCGCAGGTGCAACAACTGGCGCGCGTAGTCCCATTCGTAGACCGCCTGGGCGACGTCGATACCGTCGTAACACTGCAGGCGAACGAGCTCGCCCCCGGTCCAACGCGCCAGGACGTTGGCGACTTCGGTCTTGCCCGCCCCCGCTTCCCCTTCGAGCAGCAGTGGTCGGCCCATGCGCAGGGCCAAGAAGAGTGACGTGGCGAACGAATCGTCGGCCAAGTAGCCGTGCTCGGCCAAAATCTCGGACATCTGCTCGGGCGAAGCAACGGCGAAGGGCACGCTCGGGATCAGACGCCCGCCTGCTTGAGCGCCCGGCCCACGAGAACTTTCGCGACGTGCTGGCGGTACGCGACGGATCCGTTGAAGTCCGCTGAGGGTTCGGTGCCTTCCGCGGCGTGTTGCGCGGCTTCACTCGCGTTCGCCCCCAACACGAGGGCCGCTTCCACCGCGCTGGCGCGCAGCGGCACCGGCCCCATGTTGATCAGACCGACACCGACGCCGTTACTCGTTCGCACCGCGACCGCGCCCACGATCGCCCAGTCCTGAGCTCGCTTGGTCAGTTTCTCGAATCCCCACTGGCCGTTGGAGCGCGGCACACGAACTTCAATCAGTACTTCCTCGGGCGTCAGAGCCACTTCGAAGAAACTGAGAAAGAAGTCCTTCGCGTCGATCTCTCGTCGCCCGTTGGGTCCTTGGACCACCAGCGTGCCCCCAAGGGCCAGCAACACCGCCGGTAGATCCGACGCGGGGTCGCCGTGGGAGATCGATCCCCCGATCGTTCCGCGGTGGCGCACCTGAGGGTCACCGATCTGGCCCGCGACGTGCGCCAGCACCGGCGCACTTTTGAGCGCGACGGGACTCGTGGCGATGTCGTGGTGACGGGTCAGCGCACCGACGCTGACGTACTCCTTCTCATCTTTTACGTAACTGAGCTCGCTCAAACGACCGATGTCGACGAGCATCGCCGGCTGGGCCAGACGAAGCTTCATCAGGGGCAAAAGTGAGTGGCCGCCGGCCAAAAGTTTGGCGTCGTCGCCGTGCTCGCTCAAAAGTCCGATCGCTTCATCGACCGATCCGGCGCGAACGTAGTCAAAGCTCGCCGGGATCATTGGTGCATCTCGGGAACTCGACTGGCGGCCAGAGCCGACGCCACGATGTTGTGATACCCGGTGCAACGACAGAGGTTGCCCTCAAGGCCGACGCGAACGTCCTCTTCGGTGGGCTCAGGGTTCTCCTTCAGCAGCGACGTGATCGCCATGACCATGCCCGGCGTGCAGTAGCCGCACTGCAATCCGTGGCACTCCTGGAACGCCGCCTGGACCGGATTGAGCCTTCCGTCCTCGAAGGCCAGCCCTTCAATAGTGGTGATGTCGTCGCCCGCGGCCTGGGCCGCGAGCACCGTGCACGATTTCACCGACTGTCCATTGAGCAACACCGTGCACGCGCCGCACGACGTCGTGTCACAGCCAATGTTGGTTCCCGTGAGTCCGACCGCGTCGCGCAGGTAGTCCACGAGCAGCGTGCGCGCCTCCACTTCGTGGGACTCAGAGGTCCCGTTGACCGTCATAGCGACCTTCATCTCAGCGTCCTTTCTTCCGAGCGTCGTGACCCGACGCCGCTTCGTTGATCGCGTTCCAGACTCGTATCGGCGTGGTGGGCATATCAACGTGGCGCACCCCGAGGTGCGCCACGGCGTCACAGACCGCGTTGTGCACCGCGGGTGTCGAGCCAATCGTTCCCGACTCGCCGATGCCCTTGGCGCCCAGAGCGTTCACCGGTGTGGGCGTTTCGGTGAAACGGGTTTCGAAGCTGGGCAACTCGGCCGCCGAGATGAATGAGTAGTCGGCGAACGTCGAGGTGAGCGGGTTGCCGTCGAGGTCATAGACCACCTCTTCGAGCAGGGCCTGGGCCACGCCCTGGGCGATGCCGCCGTGCACCTGACCTTCGGCGAGCAGGGGGTTGATGATCCGGCCGGCGTCGTCGACCGCAATATGGCGCAACAACGTCACCTTGCCGGTTTCGGTGTCCACTTCGACCACGGAGATGTGCGTGCCAAAGGGAAATGTCGGTCCGGGCGAGGCGAGATCGACTTCGGCGAAGAGCGGGTTGCCGTCCTTGGCGACCGCGGCTTTGGCCAACTCGCCCCAACTTCGCGACACCGCCGGCGAACCCACGACGTGGAAGCTCCCGTTGGACTTGTCCAGGACGATGTCGTCGCGGTCGGCTTCGAAGAGATCGGCCGCGAGGTCCTTCGCCTTTTCGACCACGTCCACCGCGGCCTGGTTTACGGCGGCGCCGCCGATCTGCAGCGAACGCGATCCCATCGTGCCCGCTCCTCGGGGCACGACGTCGGTGTCGCCGTGCAGGACTTCAATATCCTCGATCGGCACGCCCAGTTGCTCCGCCACGAGCATGGACCACGCCGTGACGTGTCCTTGACCGTGGGGCGAGGTGCCGGTGCGAACGATGATCTTGCCGTCGGGTCGAACTTCCACGGCGCCGAACTCCCCGTCGGGCAGTCCGTTGGTTATCTCCACGTAGCACGACAGGCCGATGCCCAACTGGATAGGATCGCCCGACGCCCGACGACGAGACTGCTTCGCGCGCAACTCGTCATAGCCCGCCACCTCGAGGGCCAGTTCGAGGGCCCGGTGGTAGTCGCCCACGTCGTAGACCGTCTCGGTCGGCGTCGTGTAGGGAAACTCATCCTTGCCGATCAGATTGCGCCGTCGCAGTTCCGCGGGATCCATTTCGATCTCGCGCGCGAACACGTCCATGGTTCGCTCAATGGCCGCGGTCGCCTCGGGTCGTCCCGCACCGCGATAGGCCGTGGTCGGCGTGGAGTTCGTCACGACCGAGATGCTGCCGAACTCGGCCTTGGGGATTTTGTACGGGCCCGAGGTCATGACCCGGGTCATGAAGGGCAGCACCGCGCCGAACGCGGGGTAGGCGCCGGCGTCTTGGAGCACGTCGATGCGGTACGCCTTAATGGCGCCCTCGCGCGTT
>DATLTW010000015.1:0-5242 GCA_035533495.1 Acidimicrobiales bacterium
TTGCCCCCGGCGACGACGGCACGCCGGCAACGCCTGGGCGAACCGGTGGCGCCACCGCCGTCCAGGGCTACTTGCACTGTGGACCGAACGGCGCGGGCCATTTCGTCAAGATGGTGCACAACGGCATCGAATACGGGATGATGGGCGCGATCGCCGAGGGCTTGAATATTCTCAAGCACGCCAACGTCGGCGACCAACACACCCTCGCGGACGCCGAGACCGCGCCCGTGCAGAGCCCTGAGTACTACACCTATGACTTCGACCTCGCCGACGTGGCCGAAGTGTGGCGACACGGCTCGGTCATCAGTTCTTGGCTCGTCGACCTCACCGCCCAGGCGCTCGCTCGCTCGCCCGAACTGAGCGAATTCAGTGGCCGCGTCTCGGACTCCGGAGAGGGCCGCTGGACCGTGGAAGCGGCCATCAACGAGTCCGTGCCCGCCCCGGTGATCGCCGCCGCGCTCTGGCAACGCTACGAGTCTCGAGGGACTGGGGAGTTCACGGCCAAGATTCTTTCGGCGATGCGCGCCGGGTTTGGCGGTCACGTGGAAAAATCTTCCTAGTGCACCATGCGTTAGAGACATTCGACGACCTCGACGCGCTAGCTCGAGGCGCGGCGAGATACGTGAGCGAACTCGCCCACGACGTCGCGAGCCGCGACGCGCCATTCACCTTCGCGCTCAGCGGCGGCAAAAGCCCGTGGCTCATGATCCACGATCTCGTGCTGGACAAGGTGGAGTGGGGCCACACGATCATCTATCAAGTAGATGAGCGCGTGGCGCCCGAGGGCAGCGACCTACGAAACCTCACGCACCTACGTGAAGGCCTGGCCACAACCGGGGCACCGATTGAAGCCATGGGGGTCAACGACGACGATCTCGATGACGCGGCCGCTCATTACGCGGCGTTGTTGCCCGCTCGCTTCGACTTGGTGCATCTCGGACTTGGACCCGACGGCCACTGCGCCTCGCTCGTGCCCAACGATCCCGTGTTAGAGGTCACCGATCGACTCGTGGCGCTTAGTGGTCCCTACCAAGAGACCCGTCGCATGACCCTCACCTACCCCGCGCTCGCCCGGGCCAACCAGCTACTGTGGCTCGTCAGCGGCGCCGACAAACACGACGCCCTCGAGAAACTGCTCGACGGCGATCAATCCATACCGGCTGGGCGCGTCGAGGCCGATCGGTCAATCGTGATGGTCGATCGCCAGGCGCTGAAACCATGAAATCCGCTGAGGTCGCCAGTCGGTTCGAACAGAAGGTGGGGACGTGAGTAAAAAGCAGACCGTCAGTGAGCGGCCCCGTCCAGAAGACCACATCATCGTGATCTTTGGCATCACCGGAGACCTCGCGCGACGCAAGATCCTTCCGGGGCTCTTCCACCTCTCCGTCGCGGGACTGCTACCCGAGCGTTACCGGATCATCGGCTGTGCGCGGCCGGCCAAGGCGATGAGCGAAGACGAGTTTCGAACGTACGCCTACGACGCCGCGTGTGAGTTCGCCTCCGATAAACCCGTGGGCCAAGAGTGGGCCACTTTCGCCGAACACCTCGCCTTCGCCGTCGACCCCGACGACGGACCCAACGGTCTCGAAGCGGCCGTCGCGCGTGCCCACACCGAGCTTGGCGCCGGCGTGCGACGGCTCTACCACCTCGCCATTCCGCCCGACGCGATGCGCGGCGTCATCAAGCTGCTCGGCCTGAAGGGCCTCAACAAGAACGCACGCATCATCTGCGAAAAGCCCTTCGGCGTCGACTTGGCCTCCGCTAAGGAACTCAACCGCGAGATCGAGGAGTACTTCGACGAGTCCCAGGTCTTTCGCATCGACCACTTTCTCGGCAAGGAGTCGATCGACAACATCCTGGCCCTGCGTTTCGCCAACGAGCTCTTCGAACCCCTCTGGCGTCGCAACCACGTGCGCTACGTCCAGATTGACGTGCCCGAAACCCTCTCGATCGAGGGACGCGGCACCTTTTACGATCAGACCGGCGCCTTTCGCGACATGGTCGTCACGCACCTCTTTCAAGTGCTCGGGATTCTCGCCATGGAGCAGCCCACCTCGCTGACCGCGAGGCCGCTACGTGACGAGGTGAACAAGGTCTTTGAGACCCTGCGACCGCTCGATCCCCGCGAGGTGGTGCGCGGCCAATTCGTCGGCTATCACGCCGAGAGCGGCGTTGACGCGGATTCCACGACCGAGACGTTCATCGCCCTGAGGGCGTGGATCGACAATTCGAGATGGAAGGGCGTGCCATTCTTTCTGCGAACGGGCAAGTGCTTAGCCGAGAGTCACCAGATGATCACCATTGGACTGCGCGAGCCGGTAATGGAGATCTTTCCCAATGAAGCAACGGTGGCCGAGCACACTGGGAATAAACTGATCATCGACTTCAAAGACCCCGGGTCGATCCACGCCCACTTCTTGGCCAAGCAGCCTGGCCCGCAGATGACCCTCGGACTGGCCAAGATGCACTTTCACTACCGCGACTCGTTTCAAGAGAAGAACAACCTCGAGGCGTACGAGCGGCTGCTGCTCGAAGTCATGCTGGGCAACCAGGCGCTCTTCACCCGATCTGACGGCATCGAGCGGCTCTGGGAAGTGGCGGCGCCCCTGCTCGAGCACCCCTCGCCCATCGAGCCCTACGACCGGGGGTCGTGGGGACCGGCGTCGATGGAAACCATTGTCGCACCCGACCACTGGACGCTTTCGGAGTGAGTGCTCCGGCGATACGTCTCGTCCTCAGCGACGTCGACGGCACGCTGGTCACGCCGGAGAAAGTTCTCACCAAAAAGACGATCGCTGCCGTCGAACGCCTTGGGTCAGAAGGAATCCTCTTCGCCGTAACCAGCGGACGGCCGCCTCGGGGACTCACGATGCTTATTGAGCCACTCGATCTCACGACTCCCCTGGCGGCGTTCAATGGTGGACTCGTCGTCAATCGCGAATTGGTCACGTTGAAAGAACTGACGGTCCGCGACGAGAGTGTCGGCCCGATCATCGAGATTCTGTCCTCAGAGGGTCTCTCGGTGTGGGTCTACCAAGGTACCGATTGGTTTGTCCTCGATCTCAACGGTCCACACGTCGCCCACGAGGCGGACGTCTGTCAGTTCGGCCCTTCAGCGTTGTCGAAGTTCGACCTGGTACGTGGCGACATCATCAAGGTGGTCGGTGTGAGCGACGACCCCGCTGTTATCGCCTCCGCGACGACCATCCTCAACGAACAGTTCGCCCAGGACGTATCGGCGACGAGTTCTCAGACCTACTACCTCGACGTCACGCACCGTGACGCGAATAAGGGGAGCGTCGTCGATTACCTCGCTCACACACTGTCCATGGACGCCAGCGAAATCGCCACCATCGGGGACATGTCCAACGATATATTGATGTTCGCTCGCTCAGGTATGAGTATCGCCATGGGTAACGCGAGCGACGAGGTCAAGGGCTCGGCGACTTACGTCACGAGCTCCAACGAAGACGAAGGATTCTCTCACGCGATCGAGGATTTTCTCCTTGGCGCATCGCGTCAATAGCCCAAAAAGCGGAGAGCTGTCATTTGATAAGTACGCGACTCCATCGCGCCCCGCCGTCGGTGGTTCGCTCGAGTAACCCGCTGTTGTTGTAGTTCGGGAAACAGAGAGCCAAGCCATTGGTCAGACTGGTGAAATCGATCGTCACGCTGTCACAGGCGAGTTCTCCCACCGAGGTCGAAGTCTTGCCGTCGTTACGCAGCCGGTACAGGTTGTGCGCCGTCGCGCCGTAGTCGAGATAGGCCACGTTTGCTGAGACCGGGTCAAAATAACCGCCCGCCGTGCCAAAGTATTGGTGTTGGGAGATCGACGTCCACTTAGAACCCCCGTCACTCGAGTGAGCAAATGAAACTTGCATCCCGGTTGGACACGCGGCCCACAGGGACGAAATCGAGATTGCGGTGATGGCGCAACCCGCCACGCTGGTGAGGTGGACCGACGAGGACTTGGTGAACGTTTTGCCATAATTGTGAGAGGTGAAGAGGGGCGCCCGATCAGGGGCAATCTCGCTGATCCACACGTTCGTCCCATAGGCGCCTACCGTCGGGTCCATGAAGCCGAATCCGGCCAAAAGTGCGGACCCTAGATGAGCACTCAGCGGTACGCTCCGACTCGTCCAGTGCGTCGCAGCCAGCGCTGAACGGTTTAACCGATAGTCGTGGCACTGGGCGTCGATCGTTGTACATTGAGCGGTCACGGTATAGAGAGACGTCGTAGTGACCGCGAGCCCGAGAATGCTTTGGTTCAACGCCATCTGTACGCGGTGCCACGTTCGCGCACCATTGTTCGTCGCGTAGAGCTTCATCGGAAAGCTCACGCCGACTAACGCGTAGCCGTCGTTGGGACTCGCGAAAACGAGTTTGTCGAGAGTACCGGTCGAGGACCGAGAGTACCGGGCGATGGGCGGAGTGGCCACTCGGGAGAAATACGAGGCACTGACGTTGGTTCGATATAAACGAAAGCACGACGTCTGAGCGCACTTGAGCGAACCCACCACGTAGATCGTCCGGGTACCGAGCGCGCGAGCAAGGAGCAGAGGCGTCACTGAACTTCGCGTCGTGCTCGTCCCGTTGCCTGCCCCGGCGAATGATTCGAAAAAGAACACAGTCGAGAGCACGAGCGCGACGACGGCACCCGCGCGTGCCACCCGCCCTCGTCGTCTCAATCTGCTCACTGCTCAAGCATGCCCACATTTTCACCCTTCGGGAGTTCAGTACCCACAATCTGCTCCCAACGCGAATGACCCCCACCTTTCGGTGGGGGTCATTCAAGAAATCCCGGCGGCGACCTACTCTCCCAGAGGGGAACCCCCAAGTACCATCGGCGCTGGTGGGCTTGACTGCTGTGTTCGGTATGGGAACAGGTATATCTCCACCGCCATAACCACCGGAAATCTTGCGCTCGACCACTCTCGTGGTCCGAACTGGCGTCAGCCAGCTCCCTGAGCGTCCTAGAACGAGCACGAACATCAAATTCCAAGCCCTCGGCCGATTAGTACCGGTCAGCTGAAGGCGTTACCGCCCTTACACTTCCGGCCTATCAACGTGGTCGTCTGGCCACGGGCCTTACCTGGTTAATCCAGTGAGAGATTTAATCTTGAAACGGGCTTCGCACTTAGATGCTTTCAGCGCTTATCCCACCCGCAGGTCGCAAAACAGCCATGCCCTTGGCAGGACAACTGTCACACGAGAGCTGCGTTCGTCCCGGTCCTCTCGTACT
>DATLTW010000016.1:0-5058 GCA_035533495.1 Acidimicrobiales bacterium
CGGCGCCCTCGACCGTGGCGAGCACATTTTCGATCTCGAGCGGGTAGATCTTCTCTCCGCCACGATTGATGAGGTCGTCATTTCTTCCCACAATGAAAAGATAGTGATCCTCGTCGAAGTAGCCGAGGTCGCCGGAACGTAACCATCCCTCGTGGTCGAATCGATCGTCGTACCCGGGACTTTCGTATCTCGTGATCACCGTGGGCCCCTTGATTTCAATGTGACCCACGAGGCTCGTCCCCTCGAGCGAGGCGTCACTCTCCATTGGCGCTATACGCACCTCCACGCCCACTGGTACACCCACCGAACCGGACTTTCGAACGCCACTGAGTGGATTCGCGCAGATCTGACTCGCTGCTTCAGTCATGCCGTAGGACTGAATAATGGGGATCCCGGTCAACGCCTCGAACTCGTCGAAGAGTGCCCGAGAGAGCGGCGCCGACGCGGAGCGGACGAAGCGAACTCTCTTTGGAGGCGTCTCGTCTTCGTGAAGGACGACGAGTCGAGAAATGATCGCGGGTACGGCGTTGATCCACGTGACGTCAAAGTCATCAACAATCTTCCAGAATCCCGTTCGGTGGAAGCGATCGTCGAGCACCAGTGACGCCCCGGCGACGAGCGTCGCCAAGAGCCCCACGACCTCGGCATTGACATGCCAGAGCGGCAAGGGATTGAAGCCGCGATCAGTGACCTCGAGTCGATTGTGCATAGCGATCAACTGGGCGGTCTCTAGCAACTGCGCGGATGGTAGCGCCACGACCTTGGGCGTGCCCGACGTGCCAGAGGACGACAGGACGACACCACCCGTTTCCGCCCACCTCATTGAAGCGTGACGAGTGTCGAGGGCCGATGGTGCGTCGCTGGTGACGGTGATCCAGTTCAGCGAGGCGCCACCAGGCCCGTCGCGATCGCTCAGTACGACGTGGGCGCCAAGGGCACGCGCGCGTAGATCAATCTTCAACAGATTGCGGCTACTGACGGTCGGGTCGAATGGTGTCACCCACATGCCAATGGTGAGACCCGCCAAGAACCACGTAGCAAACGTGAGCGGGTCGCTGATCAAGAGCCCGACGCGGTCGCCGGGCCCCAAGTTCCACGACGCCAGTCGACGTCGTAGCGAGGTCACTTCTAAAGACAAGCCCTCGAACGAGAGCGTTCGCGGACCGCGCGCTTCGAACAGATAGGACGCGGAGGCACGAACCGAGGCCCGGTCAAGGATTAGTGCTTCGAGTGGACCAAGAACGTCGCTAGAGGAAGGAGGCGCCATTGACGAACCGATTAGTACATCATTCGATGATCGGCGTAGTGCTTGAACTCGATGAGGTTCGATGACGGATCGCACACCACAAAGGTGCGATGGACTTCCACCTCTCCCTCAAAGCGGAGGCTCACGTCGCTAAAGAATGGCACGTCGCGTTCTTGGCACCGCTGATAAAGAACGTCGAAGTCCTTCTGTTCACGAAACGTGACGCCAAAATGGCGCGGGTACATCGTCAACTCGCTCATTGGCGTGATGTCCGCGGGCGCTGGGGCGAGGTGGCAGACCAATTGGTCGCCGAAAAAGTTGAGCGTGACGCGATCGCCATATCGTCGAGCCAACTTACAGCCCAACTTGGTCACGTAAAAGGCCAACGTCTCGTCGAGGTCGTACACCGGGACGGCGAGGTGAAAAACGTCACGGCTCTCTCTCAACGGTCCCCTCAGTCGACGTCGTGGAAACCGGGCTCGAAATCTAGCAGCGTCTCGCTGCGCAAGCCCAGACGAATCGTTTCGAGTGGAATGATCTCGGTTACCGAAATATTGCCCAAGTTGACGTCAGGACCGAGACGTCGAACGAAATAACTCTGCAGATCCGTGGATGGCGCTTCGAAGAGCAGTCGCTCGTGATCTATCTTCGAAGAGAGAATCTCCTCAATCAACCCGTAGCGAAGCTCTCCGTTTGACCGACAGATGCCGCCCCGGCCACTTTCTCTCGTCTCGAGAGTTACGAGAACGGCACCGGCATCGATATCAGCTTGAATGTGGTTTATCCATTTGTTGGGCGCCATCGTGTCGGACTTCACCTGATTTTTCGATCCGACCTCAGAGATGACACGAAAGTCATCAGAGAGCTGCTTGACGTAGTCAGCCTTGTCATCGTTCGTTATGTCAATCGTCCCGTTAGACACTTCGACGTAGGTACACCCGTACGCCTGGCAGAGGGAACGGAATTCGTCAAATCGCTCTTGGAGAACGTATTTCTCAAAGAGCGTCCCACCGAGATAGAAGTCAACGTTTGCAGCCTTTACCACGTCGAGCTTTTTGTGAAAGTTCGTCGTCACGACTGACGTTCCCCAGCCAAACTTCACAAAGTCAATATGATCAGCGTGACTCTCCACCACATCGGAGAAGTGGCTGAGCGGCACCCCCGTGTCAATCACCATCGTCAATCCAACGGTGCGAGGCTTCATAGTTCTCGGCGGCAGCGAAAGCGACATCAGTCAATTGTACTAATGACGACGTGGACATTTACAGGCGGACGGGCCCGCCCGTTAGCACTTACCAAGGCAATTCCGGTTATTGCTACGGCGACGACGCCAAGACACTCTTGGAAAATCCTGAGAATCAAGTCACGTGCTTCGTTGGCTCGTACTTTTTTCTGTCACTGGCACCGGCCGACACTTCAAATGGTCTTAGCGCGGTGACTGTTCGAACACTGCTTAGAACGATGATCTCGGTGGTGAGACGGTGAACTATCTTGGCCTCACTTCCTTATCGGGTAGAACACGAGGTCGGTAATCTGGTCTCCGTGACCTCAGCCGCTCGTCGTGCACTCTCACTCACGTTGGTGCGACACGGTGAAAGCGACTGGAACGTGTCGCGCCTTGTCCAGGGGCAAGACGATCAGTCCCACCTCTCCAAGGCCGGGCGTGCGCAAGCCCAACTCCTTGTGGAAGGACTGCGCGCGCACGCGTTTCACCACGTCGTTTCTAGCGACCTCGCGCGGGCGCGAGAGACCGCCGCGATCATCGCCGACGCGTTGACACTGACCACGTCGACCGATCCGCTCCTGCGCGAGCGATGCTTCGGCACGCTTGAAGGCGGCCCCTTGGCCAAACTGACCAGTGACTTGACCGGCGTCGCCGACGGCGTGGTCATTGACCCGGACGCCCGACCATTGGGCGGCGAATCGTTTCGTGACGTCGTTCGCCGCGCGGAACTCTTCGTGGAGAAGGTCAGTGGCGAAGTTTCCGATGGCCCGCTTCTTGTCGTAACTCACGGCGGCATGATTCGAGCACTTCGGGCGCACTGTTCTGGGGCGCCGCTTGAACGACTGACGTGGGACCCGGTCGGCAATGCCAGCGTGTGGACCGTACGCACGTCGAAGTTGCGTTAAGGCGATCCTCCTCAAAGTTGAGAGAGCCAACGCTCGAATGCGTTCTGCTGACGTCGAGTCAATTACAACAACGGCGCGGCGGCGAGCATGGAGAGCACCGCGACGAGCGTACCCACGGCGCTAAAGGTCACGAGCGAGGGCTTCATCTGATTGGTTCGGGCAATGCGCAGCCACAGCAGCGACGACAACGCGCCCGTCACCACACAGTTGGGTCCAAGGTCGAGACCCAGGAGAAGCGCGAAGGGATGCGCGATTGCGTGCGCGGCGAACAACGAGGCTGCGGGCAGATTATTGATGACGAGCGCGGTCACGCCCGACATGGCCACGGTCGTGACGACGTTGGCGTGACGCAAGAGATGCGCCGTTACCGTTGAGGTGCGAGCAAACCACCCCACTGCCACCGCCACCACGAACAGCAGTGACAACGTCTTGGGACTGATGATCGCAACGGCCCCGCGAAGTGACACCCGCTTCTTGGCAACACTCTCGTACACCAGTGCCACCACGCCCCCCGAAAAGACCCACAGAGCCGGGGCCGAGAAGACCAACATGGCGACCACGGCAAAGATCGCGGCGAAGAGGCCGGGTCCGATGGTGAACGACACGGGGGTCTTCACCGTTGGATGCGCGCCGCGGCGCAGCGCTGGCCATCGCCACGCCAGTACGACGGCAATCGTCACGCCTACCGACGCGATCCAGGGAAGGAACATGCGTCCAGCGAAGACTGAACCCAGTTCGCCACGCCCCGAGAAGACGAGAAGATTCGTCAAATTCGAACCGAGGAGAAGCAGCGATGCCGAATTCGACATGAAAATTGTGCCATAGAGAAACGCGGCCTCGTCGGTCCCTTTGGCCCGGGCCGCGTGTAACGCCACGGGCGTCATGAAGACAACCGACGTGTCCAGATTTAGTACCGCAGTCACGAGAGCCACCGCCAGCATCGTCACCAAGAAGAGCGCGACACCCCCGCCCGTGACTCGCGCGCACCACGACCCCACCAGGCGAAAGAGTCCTTCGCCGGCCGCCACGTGACCAATGAGCAGAAGTCCCGCGACCAGAACAAAGGGCGACCACGTCGCGTTGAGCGTATGGATCAACTCGGTCACAGGGCCACGTTAGATGCCGCCTCGGCGCCGGCGGAGTGGTCACGACGCTTCCCCCGGTTCGAAAGGGGTGCTTTGTAGTCTCGTTGAATGAACTGGCCCGCGGCGGAACTGAAGATTGACGCTGCCCTTGTCGCGGCCCTGCTTCACTCGCAGTATCCCAACTTCAATGGCTTTGACCGTTACGAGTGTGGCGAGGGTTTCGATAACTCGTTGTGGCGACTGGGTCCGGAACTCGTGGTGCGGCTTCCCCGTCGCGAAGCGGCGGTGACGCCCTTACGGAACGAGCTGCGCTGGCTTGGCCAAGTAGCGGGACACGTTTCGCTCCGAACTCCACTTCCGCTGTTGCCGGGAGTTCCGAGCAGTGACTTTCCCTGGCCGTGGTCGATCTCTACGTGGATCGACGGCGCACCCGGCGATGAGGTCGACCTCGACGTACGGGGTCGGTCGGTACTTTCGCTGGCAACATTCCTTCGACAGGTGCACGTCAATGCCCCAGCGGACGCGCCGCGCAATCCCTATCGAAGTGTTGCACTCGCCGCACGATCAGCGGCGTTCGAAGAGCGCCTCGACGGGGTA